>CAYVZE010000181.1:0-1543 GCA_964455685.1 uncultured Steroidobacteraceae bacterium | reverse complement strand
GGCTCTCCTGAAGTGCAGATTGCACTGCTGTCCGAGCGCATCAACAGCCTCGGCGGTCACTTCAACGCCCACAAGGGCGACCATTCTTCCCGCCGCGGGCTGGTGAAGATGGTGAACCAGCGCCGCAAGCTGCTGGACTACCTGAAGGCGACCAAACCGCAGAAGTACCAGGAAGTCGTCGAGCGGCTGGGTCTCCGCCGCTGACCGACGAGCCTCACGGGCCGCGCAGTACAGAACACCGCGCGGCCCGTTTGTCATGGGCGCCTCATGGCGCCTGAACGCATCGCCAAACGAGGTTCATTTCAGTGAGCATTGCCAAGCAATCCTTCCAGTTCGGGTCGCAGACCGTGACCCTGGAGACCGGCGAGCTCGCCCGTCTTGCCGACGGCGCCGTGCTGGTCTCGATGGGAGATACCGTCGTCCTGGTCACTGCCGTTGCGCGCAAGCAGGCGCAGCCGGGCAAGGACTTCTTCCCGCTGACCGTCAACTACCAGGAAAAGACCTACGCCGCCGGCCGCATTCCGGGTGGCTTCTTCCGCCGCGAGGGCCGTCCCACCGAGTCCGAGACGCTGATCTCGCGCCTGATCGACCGCCCGATCCGGCCGCTGTTCCCGGACGGCTTCTACAACGAGGTGCAGGTGGTCGCCACCGTCATCTCGCTCGACCCCGAGATTCCCGCTGACGTTCCCTCGATGCTCGGCGCCTCCGCGGCGCTGGCGCTGTCGGGCGTGCCCTTCGCCGGCCCCATCGGCGCCGCACGCGTGGGCTACAAGGACGGCAAGTACCTGCTGAACCCGACCAAGAAGGAAGCCGAGGGCTCGCGCCTGGACCTCGTCGTCGCCGGCACGGCGGGCGCGGTGCTGATGGTGGAGTCGGAGGCGGACCGCCTGCCCGAGGACGTGATGCTGGGCGCCGTGGTGTTCGGCCACGAGCAGATGCAGGTGGCCATCGAGGCCATCAACAAGCTGGTCGCCGAGGCGGGCAAGCCGCGCTGGGACTGGAAGCCGGTGCCGGCCGATCCGGAGCTGGTGGCCTTCGTGAAGGCGCAGGCCGAGGGCCCGCTGTCCGAGGCCTACCGCATCACCGCCAAGCAGGAGCGCTATGCCCGCGTCGCGGAGATCAAGGCGGCCGTGCTCGAGGCCATCCCGCAGGTGGATGGCCTGCCGAAGTGGAGCAGCCAGGACGTGGCCACGCAGCTGTTCAACCTCGAGAGCCGCATCGTCCGCGAGCGCATCCTCAACGGCGAGCCGCGCATCGACGGGCGCGACACGAAGACCGTGCGTCCCATCAACATCAAGGTGGGCACGCTGCCGCGCACGCATGGCTCGGCCATCTTCACCCGCGGCGAGACCCAGGCGCTGGTCACCGTCACGCTGGGCACCTCGCGCGACGCGCAGATCATCGACGCACTCGAGGGTGAACGCCGCGAGCCGTTCATGCTGCACTACAACTTCCCGCCGTTCTCGGTGGGCGAGACCGGCATGATGGGTTCGCCGAAGCGCCGCGAGATCGGCCACGGCAACCTGGCCCGCCGCGGCATCTC
>CAYVZE010000180.1:0-1590 GCA_964455685.1 uncultured Steroidobacteraceae bacterium | reverse complement strand
CCAGGCCACTTCCGGATCGGTGTAGGCCACCGACGGGATCACGCGCGCATCGAAGTAGGCCTTGTGGCCCGCCGCGACTTCAGCCGCCACCTTGGCCTCGTGCGTGGCCTTGTGGGCCAGCATGGGCTGGCCGACGATGTCGCCGATGGCGAAGATGCCGGGCACATTGGTGCGCATCTGCTTGTCCACCGGGATGAAGCCGCGCTCGTTGACCGTGATGCCGGCGGCCTCGCAGTTGATCAGGCGGCCATTGGGCACGCGGCCGACGGCCACCAGCACGCGGTCGTACACCTCGCTGAAGGGCTCGGCGCCCTCCTTCTCGAAGTGCACGCGGATGCCTTCCTTGGTGGCCTCGGCCCGGGTCGACCTGGTGCCCAGCATGATGGCCTCGTAGCGGCCCTTCAGGCGCTTCTCCAGCGGCTTGAGCAGGTCGGTGTCGGCACCAGGCATCAGCTGCGGGCCGAGCTCGACCACGCTCACCTTCGCGCCCAGCGCGTCGTACACGCAGGCCATCTCCAGGCCGATGATGCCGCCGCCCACCACCAGCATGCGCCGGGGGATGCCGCGCAGCTCCAGCGCGCCGGTGGAGTCGATGATGCGCTCATCCTGCGGCATGAAAGGCAGCTTCACCGGCTCGGAGCCGGCGGCGATGATGCACTGCTCGAAGCCCAGCAGCAGCGTGCTGCCGTCGGGCTGCTTCACCTCCAGCACGCGGCTGCCGGCGAAGCGGGCAGTGCCGCGCACCACCTCCACCTTGCGCTGCCTGGCCAGCATGGTCAGGCCGCCGGTCAGGCGCTTGACCACGCTCTCCTTCCAGCCGCGCAGCTTGTCGAGGTCGATCTCGGGCTTGCCGAACTTCAGGCCATGCGCGCCCATCTCGTGGGCCTCGTCGATGACCTTGGCGGCATGCAGCAGCGCCTTGGAAGGAATGCAGCCCACGTTCAGGCACACCCCGCCCAGAGAATCCCAGCGCTCCACCAGCACCACGTTCATGCCGAGGTCGGCGGCGCGGAAGGCGGCGGTGTAGCCGCCCGGGCCAGCACCCAGCACCACCAGCTGCGCGGTGCGGTCGGGCCGGGGGCCCGCCGGCATCTGCGGCTGGGCCTGCGGGGCGGAGGCACCGGCGTTGACGGACGGCGCAGCCGCCGCAGGAGCGGCCGCCCCGGCCTTCGGGGCCTGCGCGGCGGCGGCCGGTGCGGCCTTGGCCGCGGCGGCGCCCTCGCCGGCCACGCGCGCGATCACGGTGCCCTTGCGCACCTTCTCGCCGGCCTTCACCAGCACCGCGGTGACCTTGCCGGCCGCCGTGGACGGCACGTCCATGGTGGCCTTCTCCGATTCCAGCGTGATCAGCGGCGCATCCACCTCGACGGTGTCGCCGGCCTTCACCAGCACCTCGATGACGGCGACCTCGTCGAAATTGCCGAGGTCGGGAACCGCGACTTCCACTTCGCTGCTCATGGCACCCCCGCCATCAGGCGAGCCGGCTCGGCCAGCGTCTTGGCCAGGTACACCGCGAAGCGGGCGCCCAGCGCGCCGTCGATCAGGCGGTGGTCATAGGACAGCGACAGCGGCAGCATCTGGCGCGGGACG
>CAYVZE010000179.1:0-1650 GCA_964455685.1 uncultured Steroidobacteraceae bacterium | reverse complement strand
GTGGTGCCCGACTTGGTGGAAACGATGAACAGGGTGCGGGCTGGGTCGAGGCGGCCCATGGAGGAGTTGGTGGGCGTGACCAGGATGCCGTCCTCCAGGCGCACCGAGATGTTGCCGGAGGAGCCGCAGCCATAACCACGTTCAAACAGCGACCTCCCGTGCAGCGCAATACGCTCGCGCAAGCTGTTTTCCGTCGTCATGCCGAGCCTCCCGGCGCCAGCCGGAACGCCTTCTCGAAGAAATCTTCGGTTCCGAAGTTGCCGGACTTGAGGGCGAGCAGCAGGCGCGGCTCGCCCAAGCTCGCGGTCCAAGGCACGCCGGGATCGATCTCGCGACCAATCTGCAGCGCGGTTACTCCCAGAGCCTGCACCACGGCCCCCGAGGTCTCCCCGCCGGCGATGACCAGGCGCCGCGCGCCCGCCTCGACCAGGCCGCGCCCGACCGCTGCCATGGTTTCCTCGACCAGGCTGCCGGCTGCGTCGCGGCCCAGCTCCGCCTGGATGGCGGCCACCTTCTCCGGCTCGGCGGTGGCATAGATCAGGAGCGGCGCTTCTCCCAGGTGCGCCCGCGCCCACTCCAGAATCTGCTCGACCCGCTGCTCGCCCCTGGCCAGGGAAAGCGGGTCCAGCGCGAGAGAGGGAGCGCGCGCGCTCATGTAGGCGACCTGACCATTGGTGGCACGCGAACAGCTGCCGCTGAGAACCACGGCGGGTCCCTCGACCGGCGGCAGCGTATCGCTGGCTTGGGCTTGCAGCAGGCCAGCGCGGCGGAAGTTTTCCGGCAGGCCGAGGGCGAGCCCGGAACCTCCGGTGAGCAGCGGCAAGTCGGCCGCAGCCTCCCCGATGGTGCGCAGGTGTGCATCCTCCAGCGCATCGACGATGGCGTGACGCTTGCCTTCCCCCTGCAGCGCCGCGAGGCGCTGGCGCACCGCCGCCGCGCCCTGAGCGACGTCGGCATAGGCGACCAGTCCCACCGGATGGGTCGTTTGCCGCTGCAGCACCCGCACCAGGTCGGGATCGGTCATGGGTGTCAGGGGATGATGCTGCATCCCGCTCTCCGACAACAGGCGGTCGCCCACAAAAAGGTGCCCCTGATAGACCGATCGGCCGTTGGTCGGAAAAGCGGGGCAATAGAGCGTCATGTCGCTTTCCAGAGCCTCCAGCAAGGCCTCGGCCACCGGCCCGATGTTGCCCACGTCACTGGAATCGAAGGTGGAGCAGTACTTGAAGAAGATCTGCCGGGCGCCGCCGGCGCGCAGCCACCGCAGCGCCGCGAGTGACTGCTCGACCGCTTCTTTGGCGGGAATGGTGCGCGACTTCAGGGCCACCACCACGGCATCCGCCTCAGGTGGCGGCGCCGCCGCGTCAGGCAGGCCAAGCACCTGAACGGTGCGCATCCCCTCTCGTACCAGCGTCGCCGCAAGATCGCTGGCCCCGGTAACATCATCCGCAATGCAGCCAAGCAGCATAGGCGCCCCTCTTCTAGCTTTGCCCCGAAGCTAGACCGCCCTCGCCGGAGCGTCCAGCAGTTGCAGCGCGAGGGCGATGCAGGCGCCTTTAAGCGCAAGCTACCTCGCAATCATACTGCCCCAAGTTCACCAGCCTCCTGCTTCGTCTGCGCAATTGCGTGGTTTGGTAAATCCTGTTGCAA
>CAYVZE010000178.1:0-1715 GCA_964455685.1 uncultured Steroidobacteraceae bacterium | reverse complement strand
ACCCCGTCCAGACCAATTCGCCGAGCCAGCTGGCAGCGGTGCGGGCGCCCTATTGACCGGAGTCAGTCATGGATCTCGACGTGGTGGTCGAGCAGGCCATCTGGCCAGCCTACGCCCTGCTGCCGTCGCGCATGGACTCGGCCCGGGCGACCGTGATGCTGCTGGCGATTGGCCTGCAGGAGTCGCGGTTCGAACACCGGCGCCAGATCAAGGGGCCGGCCCGCGGCTTCTGGCAGTTCGAGCGGGGTGGCGGCGTGCGCGGTGTGCTGACGCACTCGGCGACGGCCGCGCTGGCGCGCGAGGTGTGCGTGGCGCGGGAGGTGCTGCCCACCTCGCACGCGGTCTACGACCGGCTGGAGCACGACGACGTGCTCGCCGCGGCGTTCGCCCGCCTGCTGCTGTGGACGGATCCGCCGCCGTTGCCGCCCATCCCGCACGCGCCGGCGGCCTGGTCGCTGTACCTGCGCACCTGGCGCCCCGGCAAGCCGCACCGGCACACATGGGACGCGCTGTATCAGCGCGCCGTGGACACCGTGGCGGGTCTTGCTGCAACGCAACACACACAGAAGTGACAGGGGGCTGTATGGACGCAAGCCAGGACGGAGACGGCCGCCAGCGGGTGACGCTGGGGCCGATCGAGCGATGGATTGCGCTGGCGGTAGGCGGCGCGGTGGTCACCGGCCTGTCGATGTTCGGGCAGACGATGGTGCAGCGCCTCGACAGGCAGAACGAAACGCTGCAGGCCGTCGTGACGCAGCAGGCCGTGACGAACGGAAAGGTGGACACCCTCACGACCCAGCTGGCGGATGTGCCCCGGCTGACCCGCGAGATGGCCGAGATGAAGGTCCGGGTCGAGCGGGTCGAGCAGGACATCCGCGACCACCGCGGGAGGCGAACCCCATGAATATCCAGTTCATCGACCGCGCCGAGATGGCGCGCATCTGGTCGCTCAAGTGGGCGATCCTGACCGCGGCGCTGGCGGCCGTGCCTGTCGCCTACATGACCCTGCCGCCGGACTGGCTGCCGACGATCCCGCTGGCGGTGAAGTCGGGCCTGGCCGTGGCGACGCTGGTGTCCGCCGCCGGCACCGCCGCGGCTCGCGTGATCAAGCAGCCGGCCTGACATGGACCCGCTGCGGCTGGTGGGCACCGCCGTCCTCTGCGGCGCGCTGGGGTTCATGGCCGGATGCCTGTACGGCAAGGCCGACGCCGGCGAGGAGGCCGGCAACCTGAAAGCCCGCATCGACACGGCGAATGCCAACCTGGACAACTGCGCGAGCAGCCTGGTAAGCCTGCGCGGCCACTTCGCCGACGAGTTGGCCAAGGCCGAGGAGCAATCCGACGCGGCCACCCTCGCGCTCGAGACCGTGATGCGGGAGAACCTGGACCTGGCGAGCAAGGCGTCCGCGCTGGAGCGCCAGATGGCGCTGGCCCGGCAGGAGCCGACGTGCCGCGATCAGTTGGAGGTGGAGCTGTGCCCATCCGTGCCGCTGCTCTGATCCTGGTCGCGGGCCTGGCCGGCTGTGCGGGCACCCCCGAGCCGCGCCAGTTCGTGGCGCCCGAGGTGATCGAGGTTCCGGTGACCCGGTACGTCCCGGTCCCGGCCGAGCTGACCGAGCCTTGCCCGGTGCCGGCCATCAAGGGCCGCACGGTCGGGGACGTGGTGGACGCGGCCAACGCCCGGAAGCTGGCGCTGGACCGCTGCAACGCCCAGCT
>CAYVZE010000177.1:0-1728 GCA_964455685.1 uncultured Steroidobacteraceae bacterium | reverse complement strand
TGTCGAAACGCGCGGGGATTGGTTTGCCAAAAAAGGCCGCGCTTTATACCATGAACTTCCAGCCCGAACAATGTGTTAGGCCCCTGCCGGGCCAGCGAGAGCCACCCCCGTGCCGATCACGATCAAGTCCCCGGAAGAACAGGAAAAAATGCGCATCGCGGGCCGCATGGCCGCCGATGTGCTGGACATGATCACCGAGCACGTGAAGCCCGGGGTCACCACCGAGGAGCTGGACCGGATCTGCCATGACTACATTGTGCAGGTGCAAAAGGCCATCCCGGCCAACGTGGGCTACCACGGCTTCCCCAAGACCCTGTGCACCTCGGTCAACCACGTGGTCTGCCATGGCATCCCGAACGACCGCAAGCTCTCCGGCGGCGACATCATCAACATCGACGTGACCGTCAAGTACGACGGCTTCCACGGCGACACCAGCCGCATGTACTTCGTCGGCAAGCCCTCGGTGCTGGCCGAGCGGCTGGTGCGGGTGACCCGCGAGGCCATGTGGGAGGGCATCCGCCAGGTGCGCCCGGGCGCCACGCTGGGCGACATCGGCCATGCCATCCAGACCCATGCCGAAGCCAATGGCTTCTCGGTGGTGCGCGAGTACTGCGGCCATGGCATCGGCCGCGTCTACCACGAGGACCCGCAGGTGCTGCACTACGGCCGCCCCGGCACCGGCACGGTGCTGCGCGAGGGCATGACCTTCACCATCGAGCCCATGATCAATGCCGGCAAGCGCCACGTGCAGCTGCTCAAGGACGGCTGGACCGTGGTGACCAAGGACCACTCCCTGTCGGCGCAGTGGGAACACATGGTGCTGGTCACCGCTGATGGAGTCGAAGTGCTCACGCTGGGCGCCGAAGAGCGGGCCAACAGCACTGCCAAGGTCGCCTGAATGGTCTCCATGCAGCAGGCCTCGATGGATGATGAGGATGCCGTCATCCCGAGCCATGAACTGCCCGTCTGGCCGCTGCTCGATCAGCTCGAACAACGCCTGGCCGAAGGCGCCTTCTCGCGCGAGGTCTGCCGCCAGCTGCTGCAGGACTCGCAGGAGGAGCTGAAGGCCCGCTTCCTGGCCGAGGAGAGCGTCGAGGTGCTGGTGCGCTCGCGGGCGCGCTTCATCGACGCACTGCTGGAGGCCCTGTGGCAGCGGCTGCTGGAGCCGCAGCTGGCCACCGGCATGGCGCTGTTCGCAGTGGGCGGCTACGGCCGCGGCGAGCTGCACCCCTACTCCGACGTCGACATCCTCATCCTGGTGCCCGAGGGCCGTGCGCTCACGCCGGCCGAGCGCGGCCAGGTCGAGCAGCTGATCACCTTCCTGTGGGACATCGGCCTGGAGGTCGGCCACAGCGTGCGCACCGCCGCCGAGTGCGCCGAGCAGGCCGAATCCGACGTGGGCGTGATGACCACGCTGCTGGAGGCGCGCCAGCTGGCCGGCTCCGAGGCGCTGGCGGCCGACATGCGCGAGGCGCTCTCGCCCGCGCGGGTGTGGCCGTCCGACCGCTTCTTCGAGGCCAAGCTGGCCGAGCAGCGCGAGCGGCACCTGAAGGCCAACGACACGGCCTACAACCTCGAGCCCAACGTCAAGAACGGCCCCGGCGGCCTGCGCGACCTGCAGACCATCGGCTGGGTGGCCAAGCGCCACTTCGGCGCGCAGACCCTGGACGAGCTGGTCGAGAAGGGCTTCCTGACGACCGGCGAGCTGCGCAAGCTCAAGCAGGCGCA
>CAYVZE010000176.1:0-1770 GCA_964455685.1 uncultured Steroidobacteraceae bacterium | reverse complement strand
AATGAGGGCCGCAAGTACGCCAGCGCGGCCAGCGGCTCCTTCGTGCTGGCGATGCAGCGGGTCCGCAATGAGGCCGAAGCAGCAGGATGCGATGGCAGGGCGGCGGGCAATGCAGCGCAGGCGGCCTCCCCCACGCGGCCTTCCCGTCCCTCACGCTCCTCCGCGGCCTATCGCTGGAAGGAATTCATCGGGCCAGTGGGTGCTTTCCGACCAGCCGCCGCCAGAGGGAACGCCCCACGAGGCAACTCCCCTGCAGCGCGTGCGCTAGCCGATCAGGCGCCGCCGACCAGCTTCACCCACGGCAGTTTCTCCTCCACGAAAGAATCCTCGGTGGGCACCAGGTCGTCCTGCTCGTCGAATGCACCGGCCAGCAGGTGTGTTTCCCGCGACCACTGCTTGCCCGAATACGACAGCGGCGTGCCGCAGCGGGCGCAGAAGCCCCGCGACACCGTGGGTGAGCTGTGGTGGATGGCCAGCGGGCCTTGCCAGCTGACGTCGGCGCTGTCGTAGCCGATCCAGGTGGAAAAGGCCGCGGCCGTGGCCCTGCGGCAGTCCCGGCAATGGCAGTTGGTGATGAACCGGGGTGTGCCGCGCGCAGTGAATCGCACGGCGCCGCAGTGGCAGCCGCCCTTGCGGATGATGGGGTCCGAGACATCCTCAATTCCTGCCGCCGGCGCTATCCTTGCCGGCAGTCTACGCCAAAGGTGAATCCATGCTCCGTCCCCTCTTCCTTTCGCTTCTCGCCGCCGTGGCGCTCCCGCTCGCGGGCTGCGGATCGAAGGCGGCCAAGGTTCCTGGGCCGGCCTCGGCCTCGGAACTGCTCGGCGCGGTCGACCTCCCCTACGAGCAGTTCGAGCTGGACAACGGCCTGCGCGTGCTGGTGCACACCGACCGCAAGGCGCCCATCGTGGCCGTGTCGGTGTGGTACGACGTGGGTTCCAAGCACGAGCCCGAGGGCAAGACGGGCTTCGCGCACCTGTTCGAGCACCTGATGTTCAATGGCACCGAGAACGTGCCGGGCGACTACTTCGAGCCGCTGCGCCAGGTGGGCGCCACGGACCTCAATGGCACGACCTGGTTCGACCGCACCAACTACTTCCAGACCGTGCCGACCACGGCGCTGGAGGTGGCACTGTTCCTGGAGAGCGACCGCATGGGCCACCTGCTGGGCGCGGTCACGCAGCGGGTGCTCGACAACCAGCGTGGCGTGGTGCAGAACGAGAAGCGCCAGGGCGACAACCAGCCCTACGGCCTGGTGGAGTACGCGCAGCTGGCAGCGCTGCTGCCGCCGGATCATCCCTATGGCCACAGCACCATCGGATCCATGGCCGACCTGGACGCGGCCAGCCTCGATGACGTGAAGCAGTGGTTCATCGACCACTACGGCCCCAACAACGCCATCCTGGTGCTGGCCGGCGACATCGACGCGGCCACGGCAAGGCCGCTGGTCGAGAAGTACTTCGGCGACATCCCGCGCGGCAAGCCCTCGCCGAAGCTGACGGTGGATGTGCCGACGCTGGAGGCTCCCAAGTTCGAGGAGATGAAGGACCACGTGCCCACCACGCGCCTGTACCGCAACTGGACGGCGCCGGGCATGACCGATCCGGATGCAGTACCGCTGAACATCGGCATGGCGGTGCTGGGCGGGCTCTCCAGCTCGCGCCTGGACAACATCCTGGTGCGCGACGAGCAGCTGGCGGTGCGCGTGTCGGCCTACTACCAGTCCTTCGCGCAGCTGGGCTTCCTGGAGATCTTCGCCGACGTGAAGCC
>CAYVZE010000175.1:0-1902 GCA_964455685.1 uncultured Steroidobacteraceae bacterium | reverse complement strand
GCGGGCATTCCTGCACTGGTGGCGGAAGTCGCCGCCGCACAGGACCTGCTGCGGGCGCCGGTGGCGAAGCTGCTCCGGTGCGGGCGGGCGCGCACGGCGCTGGATCCTCGGAGCCGAGCCGGGAATCACGACCGTGTTGTTACTCCCTGCGCCACTGGCGGAGCACTAGCATGGGCCGCATGAAGCAAGCAGAAATCATCACCGAGCTCGGTCCCTTCGAGGAGGGTGGCCAGGTGCACGGCGTCACCTGGGATGGCGAGAAGGTCTGGTTCGCGTCCGGACCACGGCTCAACGCGGTCGATCCGGCCAGTGGCCGCATCACCCGTCGCATCGATGTACCGGCGGACGCCGGTACCGCCTTCGACGGGCGTTACCTGTACCAGCTGGCGGGGACGCAGATCCGCCGCATCGACCCGTCGACGGGTGCGGTGCTGGCAACGATTCCGGCGCCGGGTGGCGAGACCTGCGGCAGTGGCCTCACCTGGGCGGAAGGCACCCTGTGGATCGGCCAGTACCAGGACCGCTGCATCCACCAGATCGATCCGGAAACCGGCCGCGTGTTGCGCACGCTCCGCTCCGACCGGTTCGTGACCGGTGTGACCTGGGTGGATGGCGAACTGTGGCATGGCACGTGGGAAGGTGACGAGAGCGAACTGCGCCGGGTCGATCTGGACAGTGGCGAGGTGCGTGAGCGCGTGGCGATGCCGGCTGGCACATTGGTGTCGGGCCTGGAGGCCGGCGGCAACGGGCAGTTTTTCTGCGGTGGCGGGTCGTCAGGCAAGCTGCGCGTGGTGAAGCGCCCGCGAAGCTGAGTCCAGCTGGCGCGCAGCACGCCGGTACAAGCGACGGGATGCGCGCTCAGGCCACCGGGCCGTCACGGTGGTGTGTCACTTCCCGATGCAGAAGCTGCTGAAGATCTGCCCCAGCAGCTCATCACTGGTCACATCCCCCACCACCTCGCCCAGCTCGCGCTGCGCTTCGCGCAACTCGAACGCCGCGATTTCAGCCTGCTTGCCGCCCAGCTGCACGCCCGCAGCCTCGAGGTGCTGCATCGCGCGCCTCAGTGCTTCCACATGGCGTGCGCGCGCGGAGAATGCGCCGCCGCCCTCCCCCGTGCCGGCCTTGGCGGCGATGTGGCGTTTGAGCTCGGTGAGTCCCTGGCCGGTGGTGGCGGAAATCGGCAGAGAAGGCGGCAGGCCATTGCCACCCGGCGCGGCCGTCAGCGAACGCCGCAGCAGGTCCACCTTGTTGAACACGAGGGTGACCGGCACGCCCTCGGGCAGGTTGGGTCGCTCCTCTTCATAGGAACGCGCCTTCGGATCGGCCTTCGCGTCGACCAGGAACAGCAGATGGTCCGCGGTCGCAATGGCCTCGCGCGCGCGGCGGATGCCTTCGACCTCGATGGGATCCTCGGTGGCGATACGCAGGCCGGCAGTGTCGATCAGCTCCACCGCCACGCCATTCACCTGCACGCGCTCGCGCAGCACATCGCGCGTGGTGCCGGCCACATCGGTGACGATGGCCACGTCACGCCCGGCCAGCGCATTCATCAGCGTGCTCTTGCCGGCATTGGGCCGGCCGGCAATGGCGATGGTGAGCCCGCGCGCGAGGATGGCGCCCTCCTCCGCGCCGCGCAGCACTTGGGCCAGTCGCATGCGCACGTCGTCGAGCCGCTCGCGCAGTTCCTGGCTGCCGAGGAAGTCGATCTCCTCCTCGGGGAAATCGATGGCAGCCTCCACGTACACGCGCAATCCGGTCAGCGCGGCACGCAACGCCTTCACCTGCGCGCTGAACTCGCCCTGCATCGAGCGCAACGCCGCCTGGGCCGCCCGCTGCGTGGTGGCGTTGATCAGGTCGGCGATGGCCTCGGCCTGGGTGAGGTCGATCTTGTCGTTGAGGAAG
>CAYVZE010000174.1:0-1994 GCA_964455685.1 uncultured Steroidobacteraceae bacterium | reverse complement strand
ATCTCGATGGCGATGACCGCCGCCGAGACCGGCCACCTGGTGCTGGGCACGCTGCACACCACCGGCGCGGTCAAGACCATCGACCGCATCATCGACGCGCTGCCCATCGAGGAGCGCGAGCAGACCAAGAGTTTCCTGTCGCAGAGCCTGCTGGCGGTGATCACGCAGGTCCTGTGCAAGACCGCCGACGGCCACGGCCGCAAGGCCATCTGCGAGATCATGGTGATGACCAAGGCCATCGCCAAGCTGATCCAGACGGACCAGACGCACCAGATCCCGGCGCAGCTGCAGATGGGCCGCGAGTTCGGCATGCAGCTGCTCGACCAGGCGCTGCTGGCCGCGGTGCAGGCCAAGGAGGTCGACCCCGACCAGGCCTACCTGTTCGCCAATGACAAGCGCGTGCTGCAGCGGTTCGTCACCGACACCAGCCTGCTGCCCAAGCTGGAGCTGACCGGCACGCAGAAGTCCCCTGCCGGGGGGCCGTGACGCATGGCGAAGATCGACGAATTCCTCACCGAGGTCATCAAGCGCAGGGGTTCCGACCTGCACTTCATCGCCGGCGACCTGCCACGCATCCGCCTGTGGGGCGACCTCACGCCGCTGCGCAACGAGCCGCTCACGCAGGACTTCGTGCGCGAGGCGCTGGTTGAGATCATGCCGCCGAAGGCCAGGGAGCGCTTCGACAAGCACGACGGCGCCGACTTCGCCTACACGCTGGGCGAGTTGGGCCGCTTCCGCGTCAACGTGATGCGGCAGCTCAACGGCATGGGCGCCGTGTTCCGCGCCATCCCGTCCAAGGCGCTGACCATGGACGAGCTGAAGCTGCCGGACGCGATCCGCTCGCTGGCGCGCGCCCCGAACGGGCTGATCCTGGTGACCGGCAAGACCGGCTCGGGCAAGTCCACCACGCTGGCGGCCATCATCGACGACATCAACAAGCGCGAGCGGGGCCACATCCTCACCATCGAGGACCCGATCGAATTCGTGCACCAGCGCAGGAACTGCCTGATCTCCCAGCGCGAGATCGGCGTGCACGCGCAGAGTTTCGCGCAGGCCCTGCACTCGGCCCTGCGCGAGGACCCGGACGTCATCCTCGTCGGCGAGATGCGCGACCTGGAGACCATCTCCATCGCCGTGACCGCGGCCGAGATGGGCATCCTGGTGATGGGCACGCTGCACACCAATGGCGCTGCCCAGACCGTCGACCGCGTGATCAACGTGTTCCCGGCCGACAAGCAGTCGCATGTGCGCACCATGCTTTCCACCTCGCTGCGCGGGGTGATCTCGCAGCAGCTGCTGCAGCGCGCCGACAAGCAGGGACGCGTGGCGGCGCTGGAAATCCTCATCAACAATTCCGCGGTGGCCAACCTCATCCGCCAGGGCAAGCTCGACCAGCTCGAGACGACCATGCAGTCCAGCGGCGCGATCGGCATGCGCACGATGGACAGTTCCATCCAGGCGCTGTACGACCAGCGCATCATCACGGGCAAGGAGGCATACAAGAAGGCCATCGCCAAGGCCCGCTTCGAAGCGGTGAAGGACCAGGGTTGAGCCAGAAACGTCGCATTCTCGTCACCAGCGCGCTGCCGTACGCCAACGGCCCGCTGCATCTCGGACACATCATCGAGGCGGTCCAGACCGACATCTGGTGCCGCTTCCAGCGCTCGCGCGGCAACGACTGCATCTACGTCTGCGCCGAGGACTGCCACGGCACGCCGATCATGATCCGCGCCCGGCAGGAGGGCATCACGCCCGAGTCGCTGATCACCAGGGCCGCGGCCGAGCACCAGCGCGACTACGCCGGCTTCTCGATCGCCTTCGACCACTTCCACTCCACCCACTCGGAGGAGAACCGCCGGCTCGCCAGCGAGCTGTACCAGCGGCTGGTGGCACGCGGCTCGATCGAACGGCGCACCATCCGCCAGGCCTATGACGAGCAGGCCGGCATGTTCCTGCCGGACCGCTTCGTGCGCGGCACCTGCCCGCGCTGCAAC
>CAYVZE010000173.1:1237-2003 GCA_964455685.1 uncultured Steroidobacteraceae bacterium | reverse complement strand
GCGCAGCGGCGGCACCGGCGTGATTCCCGGCGCCGACGCCTTCCGCCTCTACGACACCTACGGCTTCCCGGTGGACCTCACCGCCGACATGGCGCGCGAGCGCGGCCTGGAGGTGGACATGGCGGGCTTCGAGGCGGCGATGGAGAAGCAGCGCCAGGCGGCGCGCGCGGCCGGCAGGTTCGGCCTGGCGCACACCATTCCTGCCGAGCTGGTGGCGCAGCTGGCGCCGACGCAGTTCCTCGGTTACGAGCAGCTCGCTGCCGGCGGCCTCAGGGTACTGGCCCTGCTGCGCGACGGCCAGGCGGTGGAGGCCATCGGCGATGGCGAGGAAGCCCTGGTGATCCTCGACCGTACGCCCTTCTATGCCGAATCCGGTGGCCAGGTGGGCGACACCGGCGAACTGTCCAATGCCGCCGGCCGCTTCCAGGTCACCGACACGGTGAAGCTGGCCGGTGCCTTCCACGGCCATGTCGGCCGCTGGCAGGGCGGCCGCCTCGCTGCCGGCGATGTGGTCGACGGGCGCATCGACGACGAGCGCCGTGCCGCCACCGTCCTCAACCACACCGCCACCCACCTGCTGCATGCGGCGCTGCGCCAGGTGCTGGGCGAGCATGTGCAGCAGAAGGGTTCGCTGGTGGCGCCCGACCGCCTGCGCTTCGACTTCTCGCACTTCCAGCCGCTGACGGCGGACGAACTGGCGCGCATCGAGTCACTGGTGAACGCGCAGATCCGCGCCAACCACGAGGCCGACATCCGCCACATGGGC
>CAYVZE010000173.1:0-1227 GCA_964455685.1 uncultured Steroidobacteraceae bacterium | reverse complement strand
GCGAGAAGTATGGCGAGCGCGTGCGCGTGCTCAGGCTGGGCGATTTCTCCACCGAGCTGTGTGGCGGCACGCACGTGCGCCGCACCGGCGACATCGGCGTCTTCAAGATCATCTCCGAAGGCGGCATCGCCGCCGGGGTGCGCCGCATCGAGGCGGTGACCGGCGCCGACGCCCTGGCCTGGATCGCACAGCAGCAGGCGCGGCTGGATACGGTGTCGGAGCTGCTTGGCGGCCGCCGCGAGGAGGTGGTCGAGCGCGTGCGTGCCGTCCTCGAACGGCAGAAGCAGCTGGAAAAGGAAATCGAGGCGCTGAAGGCGAAACAGGCGGCCAGCGCCGCCGGCGATCTGGCCGCGCAGGCGGTCGAGGTGGCCGGCCTGAAGGTGCTGGCGGCGGTGGTCGAGGGCGTCGATGCCAGGGCGTTGCGGGACAGCGTCGATCGACTCAAGGACAAGCTCGGCAATGCCGTCATCCTGCTGGCCGCGCGCAGCGGTGACGGAAAAGTGCAGCTGGTGGCCGGCAGCCACGGTGCGGCGCTGGCCCGGGTGAAGGCCGGCGACCTGCTCGGTCACGTGGCCAGTCAGATCGGTGGCCGCGGCGGTGGCCGTCCCGATCTCGCGCAGGGTGGGGGTGTCGATTCGCCGGCGCTGGAGGCCGCGTTGCGTGGCGTGCCGGACTGGGTGCGCGAGCGCGCGGCCTGACGCCGCTTCAATCTGCGAAGGTTGCAAACGTGACAGCGGTCACAGGCATGAGCTCCGGCAGACTTTCGTGGCATTGCGGGTGTTTGCGCGGCTCCGTTACCATCGTGACATGGGGGGCCCGGCCGCGATGCCTGTGCGGGGTCGGAGCATCGGAAGCTCCATGAACTGGTGCCGCGAGGTGCCTCGGGCGTCAAGGAGGCCAAAGAAATGCTGATCCTCACGCGCAGAGTGGGTGAGACCCTGATGATCGGGGACTCGGTAACGGTCACGGTGCTTGGCGTCAAGGGCAACCAGGTCCGGCTGGGTATCACCGCGCCACGCGATGTCACCGTCCATCGCGAGGAGATCTTCCAGCGCATCCATCCCGAGGGGGAAAACCAGTCCCCCGCGGGTGGCAGGGACAAGCCCGGCAGCTGAACCGCGGCTTTGACCATCCGGCGGGATCCGGGCTATCCTTCCCGCCCCGCAACGGCGCCGCGCCGTTGCCGTCGAGTTGCGGGGTGGTGGGCGGGGGGGCGGAGGGGCTCCC
>CAYVZE010000172.1:0-2089 GCA_964455685.1 uncultured Steroidobacteraceae bacterium | reverse complement strand
CCGGCGCCGAGACGCTGAAGCCCTCGCTGAGCCTGGTCGGCAAGATCTGACCTGACGCGAGGGGACCTGGCGAAGTCATTCAAAGGAGCAATGTCATGCTTGATGCAGAGATGAAATCCCAGCTCGGTGCCTATCTGGAGCGCCTCGTCGATCCGGTGGAGATCACCGCCTTCGTCGACGAGTCGGCCGAGTCGCGGAACATGCTCTCGCTGCTGGCGGACATCGCTTCGCTGACTTCCAGGGTCACCGTGAAGGAAAGCCGCGACGGGGGCGGGCGCACGCCCGCCTTCTCGCTGGCCAAGGCCGGCGAGCCCGCGCGCGTGACGTTCGCGGGCCTGCCCATGGGCCATGAGTTCACCTCGCTGGTGCTGGCGCTGCTGCAGGTCAGCGGCTATCCGCCCAAGGTGGACCAGGCCGTGATCGACCAGGTCAAGGGCCTGCAGGGCGAATACGAATTCGTCACCTACATTTCACTGAGCTGCCAGAACTGCCCCGACGTGGTCCAGGCGCTCAACCTGATGTCCGTGCTGAACCCGGGCATCCGCCACACCATGGTCGACGGTGCGCTGTTCGAGCAGGAAGTGGCGTCGCTGAACATCCGCTCGGTGCCGACCGTGTACCTCAATGGCGAGCACTTCGCCCAGGGCCGCATGGAGATCGAGGAGATCCTGGCCAGGCTCGACAAGGGCGTGGAGAAGCGCGTCGCCGCGCAGATGGCGGCCGAGAAGCCCTTCGACATGCTCATCGTCGGCGGCGGCCCCGCCGGCTCGGCCGCGGCGATCTACGCCGCGCGCAAGGGCATCCGCGTGGGCATGGCGGCCGAGCGCCTCGGCGGCCAGCTGCTCGACACGCTGGGCATCGAGAACCTGATCTCCATCCCGCACACCGAGGGCCCGGAGCTCTCGCGCGAGCTGGAACGCAACGTGCGCGCCAACGGCGTGCAGGTGTTCAGCCTGCAGCGCGCGGCCGAGCTGGTCCCGGGCGAGATCCACAAGGTGCGCTTCGAGAACGGCGCCACGCTGTCGGCCCGCTCGGTGGTGATCGCCACCGGCG
The DNA here is from genome assembly GCA_964455685.1 of uncultured Steroidobacteraceae bacterium. GTDB lineage: Bacteria > Pseudomonadota > Gammaproteobacteria > Steroidobacterales > Steroidobacteraceae > ZC4RG30. The sequence goes on along the minus strand of CAYVZE010000172.1, from coordinate 1,036 downwards.
CCCGCTGGCGCGAGCTGGGCGTGCCGGGCGAGAAGGAGTACCGCAACAAGGGCGTGGCCTACTGCCCGCACTGCGACGGCCCGTTGTTCAAGGGCAAGGACGTGGCGGTGATCGGCGGCGGCAACTCCGGCGTGGAGGCGGCCATCGACCTGGCCGGCATCACTCGCCATGTCACGCTGATCGAGTACGGCGATGCGCTGCGCGCGGATGCCGTGCTGGTCAACCGCCTGATCAGCCTGCCCAATGTCAAGGTCATCACCTCGGCCCAGACCACCGAGGTCATCGGCGACGGCAGCCAGGTCACCGGCCTGCGCTACAAGGACCGCAAGACGGGCGAGGAACACCAGGTCGACCTGTCGGGCGTGTTCGTGCAGATCGGCCTGGTGCCCAACACCGACTGGCTGAAGGGCACGCTGGCGCTGAGCAGCCGCGGCGAGATCGAGGTCGACGAGCGCGGCCAGACCTCGGTGCATGGCGTGTTCGCCGCCGGCGACTGCACCACGGTGCCGTTCAAGCAGATCGTGGTGGCCATGGGCGAGGGTTCGAAGGCGGCGCTGGGCGCATTCGAGTACATGATGCGCACGCCGCTGGTGAAAGAGGCGGCGTAAGCCCGCCACGGCAAGCCCGGCAATGCCTGCAACGCCCGCCATCCGGCGGGCGTTTGCATTCCGGGGCGTTCTTCAGGATCCCGGCAGGTATTTCGCGAACACTTCCGCGCCGGTGAGCTTCGGCGTGTCGTTGGCGAAGTCGTAGCCGGCCGGCTTCTCGTCGATGAAGATCTGCTCGCGCAGCGTGAACTCGGTGCCATCCTGGAACAGGCCGGCCGGCACCGCGAAGTAATCACCGCCGGAGAGCAGCCGGTAATAAAGGTGCGTGCCGCAGCGGCCGCAGAAGGCGCGCTCCGCCCATTCCGAGGAACGCCAGGCACGGATGTGCTCGCGCCCTTCGATCTGCATGTCGGCCGGGCAGTGCACGCTGAGCAGCGGGCCGCCGCCCCAGCGCCGGCACATGGTGCAATGGCAGGCGTCCATCACGC
>CAYVZE010000171.1:0-2093 GCA_964455685.1 uncultured Steroidobacteraceae bacterium | reverse complement strand
TACTGGTCCTGCAGCGTGATGGCCTGCAGCAGCATCGCGCCGGTGGGCTTGAGCAGGTCCGAGCACTTGCGGAAGTAGGTGTCCAGGTACTGCGGGCCCACCGCCTCGATCATCTCGATCGACACCAGCTTGTCGTACTGGCCGGTGAGGTCGCGGTAGTCCTTGAACAGCAGCGTGATGCGGTCGGACAGGCCGAGCCTGGCAATCTTGGCCTTCGCATAGTCGTGCTGCTCGCGCGAGATGGTGGTGGTGGTGACGCGGCAGCCGTACTTGCCGGCGGCGTGGATGGCGAGGCCGCCCCAGCCGGTGCCGATCTCCACCAGGTGGTCGTCCGGGGTCAGCGCCAGCTTGCGGCACACGGCGTCGAACTTGGCGATCGAGGCGTCGTGCAGCGTCGCATCCTCCGTGAGGTAGATGCCGCAGGAGTAGGCCATGGTCTCGTCGAGCATCAGCTCGTAGAGGTCATTGCCCAGGTCGTAATGCGCGGCGATGTTGCGCGCGCTGCCGCTCTTGCTGTTGCGGTTGGCCCAGTGCAGCAGGCGGCGGGCGAGGCCGCTGACCTTGCCGGTGAAGCCGTCGTCCATGCCCGTCATCACGTGCCGGTTCAGCACCATGATGCGCACCAGCGCGGTGAGGTCGTCGCAGCGCCAGAAGCCGTTGATGTAGGCCCCGCCGGCGCCCACCGTGCCCTCGAAGGCGGTCATCGCCCAGAATTCCGGGTGGGTCACCGTGATGGTGGCCGACAGGTCGCAGCGCGAGGTGCGCTGGCCGAAACGGAAGGTCTGCGCGCCATCCTGCAGGGTGATCATCCCGTCGCGCAGCAGCGCGAGGCGCTTGAGCAGCCCGTCGCGGGCCACGCGGGCCAGGAACCCCTGGCGGGCGGCCTGCGGGGCGTCGATGGCCTGGGGGATGATGCTGGGCTTGCTGGTCGAGTTCATGCGCGAAGGATGCTGGGCCGGCCGCGTCCGTGCAAGCCGCGGCTGGCCAGCTGCGCCCCCCGGCAGGCAGGGGCGCCGGCCAGCGGGTGGCCGGATGGCTAGCGTTTCAGCGGACGGATGCGCCGCGGGGAATGGTCGCGCAGTTCCACCGGCACGGGTTTCAGGTCCCAGATGATGCCCAGCCAGGACATCGCCTTCAGCACGTAGTAGCTGACGTCGATCTCCCACCAGTAGAAGCCCTGGCGGGTGGAGTTGGGGTAGAAGTGGTGGTTGTTGTGCCAGCCTTCGCCCAGCGTGATGATGGCCAGCAGCCAGTTGTTGCGGCTGGTGTCGCCGGTGCGGTAGCGCTGCCGGCCGTACACGTGCGAGAGCGAGTTGATGGTGTAGGTGCCGTGGTAGCACGCCACGGTGCTGATGAAGAAGCCCCACACCAGCATCTGCCAGCCGTCCGTGCCCAGGTGCGGGGCGCGCTTCTCGAGCACGGCCCCCAGCACGAACATGCCGATGGCCAGCAGCACCGGCACCGCGATGTCGAAGCGGTCCAGCCATCGCAGCTCGCGGAACTGCATCAGGTCGCGCACGTACTTGAGGTCCGGCGCGAAGCCGCGCCGCGTCAGGAACCAGCCCATGTGCGAGCGCCAGAAGCCTACGCGGCTGGGCGAGTGGATGTCGCCTTCCTGGTCGGAATGCGCGTGGTGGTGGCGGTGGTGCGCCGCCCACCAGATGGGGCCGCGCTGCACCGCCGAGGCGCCGAGCACGCCGAAGATGAACTGGCCCAGGCGCGAGGTCTTGAAGGTGCGGTGCGAGAAGTAGCGGTGGTACAGGCCGGTGATGGCGAACATGCGCACCAGGTAGGCGATGAGCGCCACCATCACGGCGGTCCAGCTCACGCCCACCCAGATGACACCCAGGCAGGCCACGTGCATGCCGATGAAGGGAATGATGCGTCCCCACTCGATGGCGTCGGGATCGGCATCTGAGGTGGAGGGCTGGCCGGAGCCCAGGCGCTCGTTGTCGAGCCATGCCAGCCAGTTGGGCAAACGCATCCAGGGGGACCTCGAAGACAAGGGGATTTCAGGCCCGTGACGGGCCGGCTGCGGCAGGCTGCCGCAGCCGCGGGAGGATCGCTACTCAGTAACGATCGTCGTCATCGTC
>CAYVZE010000170.1:0-2153 GCA_964455685.1 uncultured Steroidobacteraceae bacterium | reverse complement strand
TCGAGCTTGCGGTTGATCTCGCCGCTGGCCGGGAACAGGCGCATGCGCTCGCCCACCAGCTCCGAGAGTTTCTTGCCGGTCTCGCTCATCACCTGCAGCACCACCAGCCACGGGATCATGCCGCTGTCGCAGTAGGCGAAGTCGCGGAAGTAATGGTGCGCGCTCATCTCGCCGCCGTAGGCCGCGTCGTTCTCGCGCATCACCTGCTTGATGAAGGCGTGGCCGGACTTCGACTGCACCGCCTTGCCGCCATGCCTCGCCACCACATCCAGCGTGTTCCAGGTCAGGCGCGGGTCGTGCACGATGCGGGCGCCCTTCTCGCGCTTCAGGAACACCTCGGCCAGCAGGCCCACGAGGTAATAACCTTCGATGAAGGTCCCCTGCTCGTCGAAGAAGAAGCAGCGGTCGAAATCACCGTCCCATGCCAGGCCCACGTCCGCCTTGTGCTCGAGGATGGCGTCGATGGTAGGCTGGCGGTTCTCCTCCAGCATCGGGTTGGGCACGCCGTGCGGGAAGGTGCCATCCGGCTCGTGGTGGATCTTGATGAACTGGAATGGCAGGTGCGGTTCCAGGCGGTCCACCACCAGGCCCGCGCCGCCGTTGCCCGCATTCACCACCACCTTCAGCGGCTTGAGCTTCGAGCGATCGACGTAGCTGAGCAGGTGCTGGTCGTACTCGGCGTTGATGTCGATGCGATGCAGCTTGCCCGGCGTCGCCGCCTTCGGCGGCAGCGCGCCCGACTCGATCAGCCGCGCCATCTCCATCAGGCCGGTATCGGCGCTGATCGGCCTGGACTGCTCGCGCACGAACTTCATGCCGTTGTAGTCCGGCGGGTTGTGGCTGGCGGTCACCATGATGCCGCCGTCGAACTGGCGGGCAGAGGTGGCGAAGTACACGCCCTCGGTGCCGCACAGGCCGATGTCGTAGACGTCGACGCCGGAGTCGGTCAGGCCCCGCACCAGCGCGGCACAGAGCTGCTCGCTGGAAAGGCGGATGTCACGGCCGACGCAGATGCGCTTGGGCTTCAGGAAGGCCGCGGTGGCCTGGCCGATCTTGTAGGCCAGGTCCTCGTTCAGTTCCGAGGGGATGCGGCCGCGGATGTCGTATGCCTTGAACGCGGTGAGTGTGCTCATGCGCCGAAGTGTAGCAGCGCAGTCCCGGTCCGCCATCGGGCCGCACAAGGCGCAGTGAAGCTAGCCCAGCCGGCTGAACATCCGCACCAGGCCGCGCTGCCAGTCGAAGGGCTGGCTGGTGTGGGCCGCCGTGCTTTCGCGCGTCAACAGCACTGAATTGCGCGGCCGGGCAGCAGGCGTCGGGAACTGATCGGTGGTGATGCCAACCACCCGCGGCACGCGCGCCAGCGCACCGGTCGAAGCGGCGTGGGCAAGCACCGCGTCGGCGAACTGCTTCCAGCTCACCACCGGCCCGCCACCCACATGGTGCAGGCCCCAGGGCAATGAACCGGGGCCTTCCAGCGACGCCAGCAGCCCTGCGATGCAGCGGGCCAGGTCTCCCGCGTAGGTCGGCCTCCCCCGCTGGTCATCCACCACGCGCAGCTCCTCGCGCTCGCGCGCCAGCCGCAGCATGGTCTTCGGGAAGTTGTTGCCGTGCTCGCTGAATACCCAGCTCGTGCGCAGGATCCAGTGCTTCTCGCACAGCGTGGCGATGGCCAGCTCGCCGCCCAGCTTGGTGCGACCGTAGACATTGAGCGGCGCGACCGCGTCGGACTCTGTGTAGCCCGCGGCATTGGCGCCGTCGAACACGTAGTCGGTGGAAACATGCACCAGCGGGATGGACAGCCGCTGCGCGGCGCGCGCCAGCTCGGCCGGCGCCTCGACGTTGACCCGCCAGGCCAGGTCCCGCTCGCCCTCGGCACGGTCCACCGCGGTGTAGGCGGCCGCATTGATGATGACGTCGGGTCTCGCGCCGGCCAGCCGGCGCGACAGCGCCTGCGCATCGGACAGGTCCACCACCGAGCGGTCCCAGAACTCCGCCGCCGGCAGCTCCTCGCGGAGATGGCGACCAAGCTGGCCGTTGCCGCCGATGACGAGGATGTTCATGCCTGCCCTGCCCGTTCGCGCCTTACCGGCCCTCTTCGATCAGGTCGAGCAGGTAACGCCCGTAGCCGCTCTTGGCCAGCGGACCGGCCAGCG
>CAYVZE010000169.1:0-2212 GCA_964455685.1 uncultured Steroidobacteraceae bacterium | reverse complement strand
CGCCGGTGGCCAGCACGCCGCTGGTGGCACGCGGGCCGCGCTCGCTTTCCCACACGGTCTTGCGCGCCACCGGGTCCCAGGCCTGCAGCCAGCCGTCGTTGGCCTGCTTGTTGTGCGGCTTGAGGGTGGCCGGGTCATAGCGGCCGCCGAAGGCGATCAGCGGCGGCGGGCCGTTGGCCGGCCGCACCTGCGGCACCATGGCGTTGTAGTTCTCCCAGGTCGGGATGTAGACCAGGCCGGTGTCCGGGCTGAACGCGTTCGGGTGCCAGGTGTGCCCGCCCGGCGCGCCCGGGCCGACGTTGAACGGCTCGGTTTCGTAGCGCGCGCCCGGCGCCTCGATCGGACGGCCGTTCTCGTCGATGCCCAGCGCCCAGGTCACGCCGGTGAAGGCATCGCCGCTGATGAACTCGCCGGTCTTCGCGTCCAGCACGTAGATGAAGCCGTTCTTCGACGGCTGTACCAGCACGTGCCGCTTCTGGCCCTTGATGGTGAGGTCGGCCGTGAACATCGGGCTCACGGCGTCGTAGTCCCAGGAATCGCCCGGCACCACCTGGTAGTGCCACACGTACTCGCCGGTGTCGGGCTTCACTGCGATGATGGAGCAGACATAGAGGTTGTCGCCGCGCGAGGCATCGCGCATCTCGCGGTTCCACGGCGTGCCGTTGCCAGTGCCGAAGTACAGCAGGTCGGTCTCGGGGTCATAGACCACGGCATCCCAGATGGTGCCGCCGCCGCCCTGCTGCCAGAACGGCACGTCCTGCGGCCAGGTCTTGCGCGCCTCGACCAGGTGCGGCTGGTCCGGGCCGAGCGCGGGGTCGCCCGGCACGGTCCAGAAACGCCACACTTCCTGGCCGGTCTCCGCGTCGTAGGCGGCGATCCAGCCGCGCACGCCGAACTCGCCGCCCGAACCGCCGACGAACACCTTGCCCTTGGCAACGCGCGGCGCCATGGTGATGGAGTACTGCTTGCGCATGGCCTCGGGCAGGCCGGTGCTGGCCGGCACGGTGTCCACCACCCATGCGGGCTGGCCGGTCTTCGCGTCGATGGCCACCAGCTTCGCATCGAGCTGGCCCATGTAGATCTTGCCGTTGTAGGCCGCGATGCCGCGGTTCACGAGCCCCAGGTTGGGGTTCGGGATCATGTTGGGGTGGTAGACCCACAGTTCCTTGCCGTTGCGCGCGTCATACGCATGCACCACGTTGCGCGCGGTGGACACGTAGATGACGCCATCGACGTACAGCGGCGAGCCATGCTGGTTCTGGTTGGTGCGGTAGTCCGCGAACCAGGCCAGGCCCAGGTCCTTCACGTTGCCGTCGTTGATCTGCTTGAGCGGGCTGAAGCGCTGCTCGTTGTAGCTGCCGCCGTAATGCGCCCACAGCGAAGGGTCGGAAGTGCCCTTGAGCAGGCGCTGCTGGTCCACCGCCACCGGGTTGGCGAGCGGATCGGTGGAAGTGGACGGCGACGGGCCGTTGGAGGCGCAGCCGATGACGGTGGCTGCCAGCAGCGCGGCGCTGCCGGTCCTCAGGAAGCGATTCAACACTGGTTATCCCCCTGCACGTGAGTGCGATGGGCCGGGAGTTTATCCCGGCCCCGGGGTCTTGCCATCGGGCGGCAGCTCCGCTACCCGAAAGGCATCGGGTCCAGGCCCGGGATGCGGCGGCAGACCGGCGTTCGTATGGCGGCGGCGCGCTGTTATGCTGCGGCGATGGCCATACACCGGGGCGGCTGCCACTGCGGCAGGGTGCGTTTCGAAGTCGAAGCGCCGGACAACATGGAGGTGCTGGAGTGCAACTGCTCCATGTGCCAGAAGGTGGGCTACCTGCACCTCATCGTGCCGAAGGCGGATTTCCGCCTGCTCTCGGGCGAGGACGTGCTGGCCTGCTACCAGTTCAACACCGGCACTGCGCGCCACCTGTTCTGCAAGGTGTGCGGCGTGAAGTCCTTCTACGTGCCGCGCTCGCATCCGGACGGCTACAGCGTCAATGCGCGCTGCCTCGACGAGGGCTCGGTGCAGATGCTCACCGTCACACCCTTCGACGGCCGCAACTGGGAAGCCGCCGCCGAGGACCTCGAGCCCCTTCCACAGGGTTGAGCGGAGCGCGGCCATGAAGGGACATTGCCTCTGCGGCGCGGTCACCATCACCGCGCCGGACACCAGCGTGATGGACGCCTGCCATTGCACCATGTGCCGGCGCTGGGGCGGCGGCCCGCT
>CAYVZE010000168.1:1194-2264 GCA_964455685.1 uncultured Steroidobacteraceae bacterium | reverse complement strand
CCCAAACATCACGCCGAATGGCTCTCCCTTCTCGAAATATCCGGCCCCTTCCTCAGCATGCCGGTGCTTATCGACGCCTTCCCGCAGGGGCTCGATAGCGACGACCCGGCCGCGGCCCAGGAGCTGCGCGCCGCCTATGAAGAGTGGCTCGATAACCAGGGCGGCCTGCAACCGGACCCCGCCATCCACACCGCCTGGATCCGCTACGTGCTGCAAACCACGCTCGGGCTGCCGGACGAAGTCCTCGCCGACGGGCAGGCCATCCCCGCCGGGCTCAAAGCCAGCGTGCCCGAGCACCACGAGACGCTGCGCCCGGACCTGGTGGTCCACGAACCGGACAGCGGCCCGGCGCGCATGCTGATTCAGGTCTACGCGGCCGACCAGGAGCTGGAGAACGCCGTCGCCGGCCGGCCCTGGAAAGCGGGCCCCGCCACGCGCATGATGGAGCTGCTGCACGCCACCGAGGTGCGCCTGGGGCTGGTGACCAACGGCGAGCAGTGGCTGCTGGTCCAGGCCCAGCGCGGGGAGAGTACGGGCTATGCCAGCTGGTACGCCAATCTCTGGGTTGAGGAACGGCTGACCCTGCGCGCCTTCCAGACCCTTCTGGGCGTGCAGCGTTTCTTCGGCGTGCCTGAGGAGGAAACGCTGGAGGCGTTGCTGGAGCGCAGCACCAAGGACCAGCACGAAGTGACCGATCAGCTAGGCAATCAGGTGCGCCACGCGGTCGAAATTTTGATTCAAGCCGTGGACCGCGCCGACCAGGACCGTGGCCGCGAGCTGCTGGCGGGCGTGGACGAAGAGCAGCTGTATGAAGCGGCTCTGACGGTCATGATGCGCCTCGTCTTCCTGCTGGCGGCGGAGGAGCGCGGGCTGCTCTTGCTCGGCGACCCTGTTTATGACCAGAATTACGCCATCAGTACCCTGCGCGCCCAGTTGCAGGAAATGGCCGACCGCCACGGCGAAGAGGTACTGGAGCGCCGTTACGACGCCTGGTGCCGGCTGCTGGCTACCTTCCGCGCCGTCTATGGCGGCATCCAACACGAAAACCTGCGCCTCCCCGCTTACGGCGG
>CAYVZE010000168.1:0-1094 GCA_964455685.1 uncultured Steroidobacteraceae bacterium | reverse complement strand
AAGGACGAGCCAGAACCGTTCCGCGCCGAGCGGCTGCGCGCGGCCTGCGGCAACGACGAAGCTGTCTACCAGCGCGTCCTGCCCTTCGCCGGCCTCATCCGCGACGACGATTACGGCTTCCCTGTGGTCATCCCCGCCAACAGCGTCTACGTCACCGAAGGCGCAACCCGCCGCCAGACCGGCACGCACTACACGCCGCGCAGCCTCACCGAGCCCATCGTGCAGCACACGCTGGAGCCGCTGGTCTACAAAGGCCCCGCCGAAGGCAAACCGCGCGACGAATGGCAACTACGCTCGCCCAAAGAGCTCCTCTCGCTCAAAGTGTGCGACATGGCCATGGGCTCCGGCGCCTTCCTGGTCCAGGCCTGCCGTTACCTTTCGGAACGCCTGATAGAAGCCTGGGAAGAAACAGCCCATTCACTTCAACCAACAAACCAACCATCCAACCATCCAACCAACAAACTCCAAATCACCCCTGAAGGCACCCCTGCCACCGGCGATCCCTCCGAAACGATCATTCCCGAGAGCGACGAGGAGCGCCTGACGCTGGCCCGCCGCCTGGTGGTGGATCGCTGCCTCTACGGCGTGGACAAGAACCACCTCGCCGTGGAGATGGCTAAGCTCAGCCTGTGGCTCATCACGCTGGACAAGAACCGCTCCTTCACCTTCCTGGACCACGCCCTGCGCCACGGCGACAGCCTCATCGGCGCGGACGACGACATGTTCCTGCGCTGGGCCCACAACCTGCGCGACAGCAGCATGCCCCTCTTTGATGAGGAGATGCGGCGGCTGGTGAACGAGGCCCGGGAAAAGCGGCAGCAGCTACAGGCGTTCGAGGTGCGCGACATACGCGATGCCCAGCGCAAGGCGCAGCTGTTGGCCGAAGCGGAGGCAGCAACGGAGCGCATCAAGCTGGGCTGCGACCTGCTGGTGGGCGCGCGCATGTTGGAGGAGCTGACACAGACGGAGCGGGATGCGTTGCTGGCCAATGCGTTGATTGACTTCACGGCCGGGAAGCCGTTGAGTGAAGCGGTAGCGCGGCGAGCAGTGAAGGTGGCACGGCAGCAACCGGCATTTCACTGGCCGTTTGAGTT
>CAYVZE010000167.1:0-2300 GCA_964455685.1 uncultured Steroidobacteraceae bacterium | reverse complement strand
TCTTCCTCGACTACTACGCCACCGGCAAGCTGTCGGTGGACGTGGCCGAGAAGGTGGTGGCCGGCATCGCCGAGGGCTGCCTGCAGGCCGGCTGCGCGCTGGTGGGCGGCGAGACCGCCGAGATGCCCGGCATGTACCACGGCGGCGACTACGACCTGGCCGGCTTCTGCGTGGGCGTGGTGGAGCGCAGCCAGGTGCTCGACGGCTCGCGCGTGCGCGAGGGTGACGTGATCATCGGCATGGCCTCCTCCGGCGTGCACTCCAACGGCTACTCGCTGGTGCGCAAGCTGGTCGAGGTGGCCGGCGCCGATGCCTCCACCATGCTGGAGGGCCGGCCGCTGTTCGACCGCCTGCTCGAGCCCACGCGCATCTATGTGAAAAGCATGCTCAGGCTCGCCGCCGAGCTGCCCGTGTCCGCCTTCGCCCACATCACCGGCGGCGGCCTCACCGACAACATCCCGCGCGTGCTGCCCGAGGACCTGGAGGCGCACCTGGTGCGCAGCCGCTGGCACCGCGACCCGGTGTTCGACTGGCTGGCCGCCACCGGCAACATCGAGCCGGCCGAGATGTACCGCACCTTCAACTGCGGCATCGGCATGATCGCGGTGGTCCGCCCTGGCGATGCCGACCGGGCGCTCGCCATCCTCACCGCCGCCGGCGAGAAGGCCACGCTGATCGGCGAGATCCGCGCCGGGAATGCCGGTGTCGTCATCGACGACTGATTCCCCACCGCGGCTGGCGGTGCTGATCTCCGGCACCGGCAGCAACATGGTGGCCATTGCCCGCGCCTGCGCCGCGGGCCAGATCCCGGCACGCGTGGCCGCCGTGATTTCCGACGTGCCCGAAGCCGGTGGCCTGGCGCGCGCCCGCGAGCTGGGCCTCGCAGCGCAGGTGGTCGACCGCCGCGCCTTCCGCCGCGAGGGGGCCCCGGACCGGGCCGCCTTCGAGGCCGCGCTCGACACCGCCATCGCCGCCAGCGGCGCCGACTACGTCATCCTCGCCGGCTTCATGCGCGTGCTCTCGCCGGAGTTCGTCGCGCGCCACGCCGGCCGCATGCTGAACATCCATCCCTCACTGCTGCCGCGCTACAAGGGCCTCGACACCCATGCGCGCGTGCTCGAGGCCGGCGATGCCGAACATGGCGCCAGCGTGCACTTCGTCACGCCCGAGCTCGATGGCGGCCCGGTGATCGCCCAGGGCGTGGTGCCGGTGCTGCCGGGAGACACGGTTGCCACACTTTCAGCCCGGGTTCATGCTGTCGAGCACAAGCTCTACCCCATGGTGATCCAATGGCTGACAAGCGGCCGCCTGCGATGGAACGACGGTCATCCGGCGCTCGATGGCAAGGCACTGTCCGCCCCCGTGAGGGTGTCATGAAGCAACTGGCGCTCCTGCTGGCCGTGCTGTGCCTGCCGGCGATGGCCGGCGCGGCTTCGCTCCAGCCCTTCTCCGCCACCTACACCATCCGCTGGGGTGGCATGAATGCCGGCACCGGCACGCTGCGCCTGGACCGCATCCCCGGCGATGACATGTGGGCGTACGAGTCGCGTGTGCAGGGCCGCGGCTTGTTCCGGCTCGCGCTGCCCGCCAACCAGGTCACGCGCAGCGTGTTCCGCATCGAGAACGGTCGCGTGGTGCCACTGAGCTTCACCTCCACCGAAGGCAACCAGAAGCTCGAGTTCGACTGGGCGTCGGGCCGCGTCACCGGCACCGTGGAAGGCAAGGCGGTGAACCTGCCCACGCAGCCCGGCCTGCTCGACACCCAGTCGGTGCAGGTGGCGCTGATGCAGGAGCTGATGTCGGGGCGCACGCCGGCGCGCTTCGTGCTGGTGGACGAGGACCGCATCAAGGACTACCTGTACGCGGTCGAGGGCAGCGAGGTCACCGAGTCGGTGGCCGGCACCCACCGCACCGACATCTACAGCAGCCGCCGTCCCGGCTCGCGCAAGGCCACCTTCTTCTGGTGTGCGCCCGAGCTGGGCTACCTGCCGCTGAAGGTGGAGCGGCGCGACGGAAGCAGCGTCGAGTGGTCGATGCGCCTGACCTCGCTGGAGCGCTGACCCTTCGCCTGCCGCAAGCGGCGGGCCGGACCTTCACTTCACGATGCGGAATGCCCGCCAGCCATGCGCGGGCAGCCGGACGCTGGTGGCCGCGGCGCCCGCAGCGGCCGGACCTGGTTGCGCAGGCACGCGACCCCGCGGCGGGCGGATCGTCATGGCCACGCTTTCGCCGCTTGCGATATCGGCAAGCCAGGCGCCGCCCGCCACCACCACGCCCACATCCACCGCCTCGTCGCGGAA
>CAYVZE010000166.1:0-2305 GCA_964455685.1 uncultured Steroidobacteraceae bacterium | reverse complement strand
ACTACCTGGTCAATGCCGAGGTGCTGCAGATCAAGATCGCGCAGGGCGCCAAGCCGGGCGAGGGCGGCCAGCTGCCCGGCGACAAGGTGAACGAGACCATCGCCAGGCTGCGCTTCGCGCGGCCGGGCGTGGGCCTGATCTCGCCGCCGCCGCACCATGACATCTACTCCATCGAGGACCTGGCGCAGCTGATCTTCGACCTCAAGCAGGTCAACCCGGATGCGCTGGTGTCGGTGAAGCTGGTGTCCGAGCCCGGCGTGGGCACCATCGCAGCCGGCGTGGCCAAGTCCTACGCGGACCTGATCACCATCTCCGGCCACGACGGCGGCACCGGCGCGAGCCCGATCACCTCGATCAAGTACGCCGGCTCGCCGTTCGAGCTGGGCCTGGCCGAGACGCACCAGACCCTGCGCCGCAACGACATGCGCCACCTGGTGCGCCTGCAGGCCGACGGCGGCCTGAAGACCGGCCTCGACGTGGTCAAGGCCGCGCTGCTGGGCGCGGAGAGCTTCGGCTTCGGCACGGCGCCGATGGTGGCGCTGGGCTGCAAGTACCTGCGCATCTGCCACCTGAACAACTGCGCCACCGGCGTGGCCACGCAGCACGAGGTGCTGCGCGAGAAGTACTTCATCGGCCTGCCCGAGATGGTGATGAACTACTTCCGCTTCCTGGCGCGCGAGGTGCGCGAGATCCTGGCGTCGCTGGGCGCCCGCAGCCTCGCCGAGCTGATCGGCCGCACCGAGTACCTCGAGGTGGCCGAGGGCCAGACGAAGAAGCAGCGCCGCCTCGACCTGACGCCGCTGCTGGTGGCCGAGGGCGTGGACCCGTCGGCGCCGCAGTTCTGCACCGAGCCGAAGAACCCGCCGTTCGACAAGGGCGAGCTGGCCGAGCGCATGCTCGCGGACGTGCGCGAGGCGATCGAGAAGGGCACCGGCGGCGAGTGGGCCTACGAGGTGAAGAACTTCAACCGCTCGATCGGCGCGCGCATTTCCGGCGCGATCGCGCGGCGCTGGGGCAACTACGGCATGCAGGACAACCCCATCACGCTGCGCCTGTCCGGCTCGGCCGGCCAGAGCTTCGGCGTGTGGAATGCCGGCGGCCTGCACATGATCCTGGAGGGCGATGCCAACGACTACGTCGGCAAGGGCATGGCCGCGGGCAAGCTGGTGCTCAAGCCGCCGCGCGGCTCGGCCTTCGTGGCGAAGAACACGCCGATCATGGGCAACACCTGCCTGTACGGCGCCACCGGCGGCGAGCTGTACGCGGCCGGCCAGGCCGGCGAGCGCTTCGCGGTGCGCAACTCCGGCGCCATTGCGGTGATCGAGGGCGCCGGCGACCACTGCTGCGAGTACATGACGGGCGGCGTGGTGTGCGTGCTGGGCCCGACCGGCTTCAACTTCGGCGCCGGCTTCACGGGCGGCTTCGCCTACGTGCTGGACCTGGATCGCGCCTTCGTGGACCGCTACAACCACGAGCTGATCGACATCCATCGCCTGAACGTCGAGCGCATGCAGATCCAGGCGCAGCACCTGCAGCAGCTGGTGAGGCGCCACGTGGAAGAGACCGGCAGCGAGTGGGGCGAGGAGATCCTGCGCGATTTCCGCACCTACCTGTCGCGCTTCTGGCTGGTGAAGCCGAAGGCGGCCTCGCTGGATTCGTTGATCGAGAACCTGAGCAGAGCGGCGTAATTCGATGGCTGGAGCGAAGATCGACAAGACCCTGCAGTTCCTGGAAGTTCCCCGGACCGATCCGGAGAAACTGCCCATCGAAGTGCGCAAGAGCGAGTTCCGCGAGATCTACAAGTCGTTCGATCCCGCGGGCGCCTCGCAGCAGGCCGGGCGCTGCCTGGCCTGCGGCAACCCGTTCTGCGAGTGGAAGTGCCCGGTGCACAACTACATCCCGAACTGGCTGAAGCTCATCAACGAGGGCAAGCTGTTCGAGGCCGCGGAGCTGTCGCACCAGACCAACTCGCTGCCCGAGATGTGCGGCCGCATCTGCCCGCAGGACCGCCTGTGCGAGGGCGCGTGCACGCTCAATGACGGCCTGGGCGCGGTGACCATCGGCGCGATCGAGAAGTACATCTCCGACGAGGCCTTCAAGGCCGGCTGGCGCCCGGACATGTCCGGCGTGGTCGACTCGGGCAAGCGCGTGGCCATCGTCGGCGCCGGCCCGGCGGGCCTGGGCTGCGCCGACATCCTGGTGCGCAATGGCGTCAAGCCGGTGGTGTATGACAAGTACCCGCGCATCGGCGGCCTGCTGACCTTCGGCATCCCGCCCTTCAAGCTCGAGAAGGAAGTGGTGGAGA
>CAYVZE010000165.1:0-2325 GCA_964455685.1 uncultured Steroidobacteraceae bacterium | reverse complement strand
GGGCATGCAGTTCGACCGCGGCTACCTCTCGCCGTACTTCATCAACAACCAGCAGACCCAGGTGGCCGAGCTCGAGAAGCCCCTGATCCTGCTGACCGAGAAGAAGATCTCGAACATCCGCGAGCTGCTGCCGCTGCTCGAGGGCGTGGCGAAGGCCGGCCGTCCGCTGCTGATCGTGGCCGAGGACGTCGAGGGCGAGGCGCTGGCGACCCTGGTGGTGAACAACATCCGCGGCATCCTGAAGGTTGCCGCCGTGAAGGCCCCGGGCTTCGGCGACCGCCGCAAGGCCATGCTGCAGGACATCGCCGTGCTGACCGGCGGTACCGTGATCTCCGAGGAAGTGGGCATGTCGCTGGAGAAGGCGACGGTCAACGACCTGGGCGAGGCCAAGAAGGTCATCGTCGAGAAGGAGAACACCACCATCATCGACGGCGCCGGCAAGGCCGCCGACATCAAGGGCCGCATCGAGTCGATCCGCAAGCAGATCGACGAGGCCACCAGCGATTACGACCGCGAGAAGCTGCAGGAGCGCGTTGCCAAGCTCTCCGGCGGCGTGGCCGTGATCAAGGTCGGTGCCGCGACCGAGGTCGAGATGAAGGAGAAGAAGGCCCGCGTCGAGGACGCGCTGCACGCCACCCGTGCCGCCGTCGAGGAAGGCGTGGTGCCGGGTGGTGGTACCGCCCTGATCCGCGTGCAGAAGGCCCTGAAGGACCTCGAGGGCGCCAACGAGGACCAGACGGTGGGCATCCGCCTGCTGGCCCGTGCCATCGAGGAGCCGCTGCGCCAGATCGTCGAGAACGCCGGCGAGGATGCCGCGGTGGTCCTGAACGCCGTGAAGGCGGGCAAGGGCGCCTACGGCTACAACGCCGCCAAGGGCGAGTACGGCGACATGCTCGAGGCCGGCATCCTGGATCCGGCCAAGGTGACCCGCCTGGCGCTGCAGAACGCCGCCTCCGTGGCCGGCCTGCTGCTGACGACCGAGGTGATGATCGCCGATGCGCCGAAGGACGAGAGCGAGCACTCGCACGCTCCTCCGGGCATGGGCGGCATGGACATGTAAGCCTCGGGCTTACCTGGCCATCGACCCTTCAAGAGGCCCCGGCAGGCAACTGCCGGGGCTTCTTGCTGTTGCCCGTCACGAACGCTTCACGCGCTCGATCACCACGGGTACCGGGCGGCACACCGTGTTGCGCGGGCACCTCCGGGTCGAGGCCGAGGAAGCCACCGTGCCGTTGCGCTGGTGCCGCGCGCAGCGCCCGGGAAGGGGATGCGGGGGATGAAAACGGCCGGAAGCGCGGGGCGCCTCCGGCCGTGCAGGGCTGTCGCGCCCTCGCGCCTACCAGTTGATCGACGCGCGGCCGTACAGGAAGCGGCCGTTGAAGCCGAACGGCGAGAACTGCGAGAAGCCCACCGTGCCGGTGGTGTTCAGCGCCTCGGGGGTCCGCGTCGGGTAGGTGTCGAACAGGTTGTCCGCGCCCAGGGTCAACGTCACCTGGTTCACCCTGGCATTCACCGACAGGTCCGTCAGCCACTTCGGCTCGAGCACCAGGTCGTTGGCGGCGGTGGAGCCGGCCGAAAGCGTCTCGCCATAGCGGGTGGCCTGCAGGTTGGCGCCCAGGTCGAAGCCGCCGAAGGAGCGGTTCCAGCTCGCGCTGAGCACGTACTTGTCCTTGGGCGTGCCGCGTTCCAGGCGCAGCTGGTTCTGGCGGCCGAGCAGGATCGGCAGTCCAGGCGCCGACACGTCCGCCACGTACTTGATGTCGGTGTCGTTGTAGTTGGCGGCGGCGGTGAACTCGAACCGCCCGGCGTTGTCGGTCACCAGCCGCTTGCGCAGCACGATGTCCACGCCCCTGGTGCGGGTGTCCAGGCCGTTGGTGAAGAAGCGCGCAGCGGTCACGCCGGTGACGCCGGCGTCGGCCAGCGCGGCCAGCACCGCGGGGCCGCTGAGGTTCTCCGACAGGATGATGCGGTCATCGATGTCGATCTGGTAGGCATCCACCGTGGCCTCGAACCCGGCGGCGCGCACCACCGCGCCGAGCGAGTAGTTCCACGACTTCTCGGCCTCCAGGTCCGTGGCGCCCAGCGCGCGGGCCACGGCCGAATCGGCCGGGAAGGTGCCGGTCTCGGCCGGGATGCCGTCGGTGAACACCGTGGCGGTGGAGGTGAAGTACTGCTGCTGCAGGCTCGGCGCACGGAAGCCGCGCGACACCGTGCCGCGCAGCGCGAACGCCGGGGTGAAGTCATAGCGCAACGCCACCTTGCCGGTGGTGGCCGAGCCGAAGTCCGAGTAGTGCTCGGCGCGCAGCGCCACCGAGGCGAGCAGCT
>CAYVZE010000164.1:0-2347 GCA_964455685.1 uncultured Steroidobacteraceae bacterium | reverse complement strand
CGTCCTTGACGAGGTTCTTGTAGGCGCAGCCCACCTCGCGCTCGTTGCCCGCCATGGGGTCCAGCGCGATGTCCAGCGCGAAGGGCTGGCCCTCGGCCAGATCGATCCTGCCCTTCTCGAAGCTCTCGATGCGGATCTTGGGGCCGGCCAGGTCGGCCAGCACGCCCACCGGCCGGCCCACCTTGCGGGCGGCCTCGCGCACCGCCGCGATGCGGCGGCGCTGCTCTTCCTTGCCGCCGTGGGAGAAATTGACGCGCGCCACGTCGAGGCCGGCGCGCACCATGGCCTCCAGCACCTCAGGATCGTCGGTCGCCGGTCCCAGCGTCGCAACGATCTTGGTCCTGCGGTGGAAAGCCTCTCCGTTACCCACTTCGTCTTACCCCTTTGCCCGTTCCTCGAGCACCGCCACGGCCGGCAGCTTCTTGCCTTCCACGAACTCGAGGAAGGCGCCGCCGCCGGTTGATATGTAGGAAATCCCGTCGCCCACGCTGTATTTCTCGATCGCCGCCAGCGTGTCGCCGCCGCCGGCCAGCGAGAAGGCCTTGCTGTTGGCGATGGCATTGGCGATGACGCGCGTGCCCTCGCCGAACTGGTCGAACTCGAACACGCCCACCGGGCCGTTCCACAGCACGGTGCCGGCCTCGGCGATCAGCTTCGCGAAGCGCTCGGCGGTGTCCGGGCCGATGTCGAGGATGAGCTCATTGGGTGCCACCTCGTGGATGTCGCGCACGTCGGCATGCGCCGTGGCCGCGAACTCGGTGGCCACCACCACGTCGGTGGGCAGCGGGATGTCCGCGCCGCGCTCGCGCGCCCGCGCCATCAGCCGCTTGCAGGTATCGAGCATCTCGGTCTCGCACAGCGACTTGCCGACATTGACGCCGGTGGCGGCGAGGAAGGTGTTGGCGATGCCGCCGCCCACGATCAGGCGGTCGACCTTCTCCAGCAGTGCCTCGAGGATGGTGAGCTTGGTGCTGACCTTGGAACCCGCGACGATGGCCACCATGGGCCGCTGCGGCTTCTCCAGCGCCCGCTCCAGCGCCTCCAGCTCATTGACCAGCAGCGGGCCGGCGCAGGCCACCGGCGCGAAGCGCGCCACGCCGTGCGTGGAGGCCTCGGCGCGGTGGGCGGTGCCGAAGGCGTCCATCACGAACACATCGCACAGCGATGCCATGCGGCGCGCGAGTTCCTCGTTGTCCTTCTTCTCGCCCTTGTTGAAGCGCACGTTCTCGCACAGCACGGCCTGGCCGGGCTGCACCTGCACGCCGTCGAGCCAGTCGCGCACCACCGGGACGTTGCGGCCGAGCAGCTCGGAGAGCCGCTTGGCCACCGGCACCAGCGACAGCGCGGGATCGAACTTGCCCTCTTCGGGGCGTCCCAGGTGCGACATGATGATCACGCGCGCACCCTGGTCGATCGCGGCCTGGATGGTGGGCAGCGCCGCGCGGATGCGCGCGTCGCTGGTCACCACCCCGTCGGCCACCGGCACGTTCAGGTCCTCGCGGATCAGCACGCGCTTGCCGGCCAGCGGCAGGTCGCTCATCTTGAGCACTTTCATGTCTTTCCCCCCGCGCGCGAATTACTTCGCGCGGCTCCAGGCCAGGGCGGTATCAAGCATGCGGTTGGAGAAGCCCCACTCGTTGTCGTACCACGAGCACACCTTCACCAGGCCGCCGTCGATGATCTTGGTCAGCGTGGCGTCATAGGTGGAGGAAGCCGGGTCGTGGTTGTAGTCGATCGACACCAGCTGCGCCTCGGTGTAGTTCAGCACGCCCTTGAGCGCGCCCTCGGCGGCGGCCTTCACGACCTGGTTGACCTCTTCCACGGTGGTGGCGCGCCTGGGCTTGAACGTCAGGTCGACCAGCGACACGTTGATGGTCGGCACGCGGATGGCGAAGCCGTCCAGCTTGCCCTTGAGCTCCGGCAGCACCAGGCCCACGGCCGCGGCGGCACCGGTCTTGGTCGGGATCATCGACTGCGTGGCCGAGCGGGCGCGGCGGATGTCCTTGTGGAACACGTCCGTCAGCACCTGGTCGTTGGTGTAGGCGTGCACCGTGGTCATCAGGCCCGACTCGATGCCGATGGCATCGTTCAGCACCTTGGCCAGCGGCGCCAGGCAGTTGGTGGTGCACGAGGCGTTCGACACCACGGTCATGGCCTGGGTCAGCGTGTCGTGGTTCACGCCGTACACCACGGTGGCGTCCACGTCCTTCTCGCCGGGGGCCGAGATCAGCACCTTCTTCGCGCCGCCGGTCAGGTGCGCGGAGGCCTTGGCCTTGCTGGTGAACAGGCCGGTGCACTCGAACACGATGTCGGCGCCCACCGAGGACCACGGCAGCTTGGCCGGGTC
>CAYVZE010000163.1:0-2418 GCA_964455685.1 uncultured Steroidobacteraceae bacterium | reverse complement strand
CACCGTCCACATGCCCAGCAGGCCCTGGAAGATCACCGTTCCCAGCAGTACCAGCGGCAGCACCCGCGGCACATCGCCGTGGCGGCGCCAGTACAGCGACAGGCCGGCGATGACCAGGATCAGCAGACCGAGCGTGCTGGCGATGTAGCGGTGGATCATCTCGTTCCACGCCTTCTGCTCGTGCACCTCGGCTTCGATCACGCCCGCGGCGGCGGCCCGGGCCGCGGCGCTGGGCGTCAGGTGGCCATAGCAGCCCGGCCAGTCCGGGCAACCCAGGCCGGCGTCGGTGAGGCGCACGTAGGCGCCGAACACCACCACGCAGAAGGCCAGCAGCATGGCGGCGAAGGACAGGCGGCGAAGGACGGTGATTCTGCGATGCATGGCGTTCAACCGATGTGCGAGAGCTTCAGGAGTTTCTTCAGGTCCTCGAGCAGGCCCTTGGGGTTCTCGCGCGTGTCGAAGCGCAGCACCACGTTCGACAGCGGATCGACCACGAACAGGTCATGGGCGTGCTCGCCCGGGGGCAGCGAGTCCAGCAGCTGCCCGCGCAGCGCCGGGTCGGCGGCATCGAGGATCTCGATGCCGGCATGTTCGCGCTCGAGGAAGTCGCGGTCGCAGCAGCCGGAAGTGGCCAGGATCGCGCGGCGCATGCGGGTCGCATCCCGGTTCAGCAGCAGGTGGGTCTGGCGGGCCACCACCAGCGCCTCGCGGCAGGCCGCGTCGCAGGCGCCATCGCCCACGTACAACATGGCCCACTTGCCCTCGAAGGTCTTCGCGAGGGGTTCCGGCAGCTGGCGCAGCGGCTGCAGCAGCTCGCCGTGGTTGGCGCCGGCGGAGGGGCGCCACTCCACGCCGTAATACAGCACGAAGGAGGCCGCCAGCGGCAGGAAGAACAATGCGAGCAGCAGGTACAGCGTGCGGCGCGAGGCCTTCGGCGGGGCGGGATCAGTCATTTCGCTTCTTCAGGTTCAAACCCACGAACAGGCCGACGAGCAGCAGCGCGAAGGCCCACCATTGGACTGCGTAACCCACGTGGCGTTCCGGCGGCAGTCCCGGCGGATGCCACTCGCGCAGGAAGCCCGGGCCCGAGTCCGCATCCAGCAGCAGCACCACCGGCAGCAGCCGCTCGCCGTAGGCGTCGGCGAGCTGCTCCATGGTGGGGAAGCTCGTCACCCGCGGCCAGCGGCCGTCCTGCGCCGGTGCCAGGCGCCCCGACGCCAGTCCCACCGAGGGCAGCCCGGCCAACCGGCCGGTCAGCTCCACCCGCGTGCCGTCGGTTCCCGCCGGCAGCGCCACGTCGGGCAGCTGCTCGCGGAATCCGCCAAAGGGCACCCAGCCGCGGTTCACCAGCAGCCGGCTGCCCTCTTCCAGTTCCAGCACCGTGAGCACCTGGTAACCGGGCGCGCCGCGATGCGACATGTTGTCCAGCAGGAACTGCCTTGTCCCGTCGAGGTGCCCGCGGACCCGTACCCGCGCGTAGCGCGGCATTTCCGCGAGCCTGGCCGCAGGCACTTCCGCGGCCGGCAGGTCGGCGCGCGCGAACTGGTCCCAGTCCTGCTGGCGCGCCTGGCCACGGTTCCACTGCCACAGGCCCAGCGACAGGAACAGCGGCAGCAGCGCCGCCGTCAGCAGCACCCAGTACCAGCGCGGTGCGAATCGCCACCGCACCCTATAATCGGCCCATGGACCTGGGCCGTCTCATCGTCATCGCCGTCCTCGTCACGATCGTGGCCTTCCTCGGTTCGGCGCTGGTCCAGCTGTCGAAGCGGCAGGGCGAATCGCAGAAGATGCTGCGCGCGCTGACCTGGCGCATCGGGCTGTCGGTGGGGCTGTTCCTGACGCTGATCATCCTCTGGCGGCTGGGTGTTATCCACCCGCACGCCGGCCCCTGACCCGTCCCGCCGGCCGCAACGGCCGTTGCTGCATTGCATCCGGGCCGCGATGGCGGCCCGGATGCCTTCAGGTCAGATCCAGTAGACGAAGACGAACAGGATCAGCCACACCACGTCGACGAAGTGCCAGTACCAGGCGACCGCCTCGAACCCGAAGTGGCGCTGCGGCGTGAAGTGGCCCTTCATGGTGCGGCCCCAGATCACGAACAGCATGATGGCGCCGATGGTCACGTGCAGGCCGTGGAAGCCCGTCAGCATGAAGAACGTGGCGCCGTAGATGCCGGTGGACATCTTCAGCCCCAGCTCCTGGTAGGCGTGGATGTACTCGGTGGCCTGCAGGTACACGAAGATGAAGCCCAGCAGCCAGGTGGCCGCCAGGAAGATGTTCAGCACGCCGCGGTTGTTGGCGCGCAGCGCGTGGTGGGCGATGGTGATGGTGACGCCCGAGGTCAGCAGGATGATGGTGTTGATCAGCGGCAGGCCGAAGGCCGGGATGGTGTCGAAGCTGCCGTCCTCGCGGCCGCCG
>CAYVZE010000162.1:0-2427 GCA_964455685.1 uncultured Steroidobacteraceae bacterium | reverse complement strand
AGCAGCCTGCACCGCGTCAATCCGGTGACGCGCGGCGCGCGCATCGCATCGTTTTTCTGGATCCAGAGCATGGTGCGCGAGGATGCGCAGCGCGCGCTGCTGTTCGACATGGACACGGCCATCCAGCGCCTGGCGCAGGAATCGCCGGAGCATCCCTCCGCGCTGCAGCTGACCGGCGTGTACCACAACCTGCTGAGGATGTGGGCCGATACCTGAGGTCGTGCCGCAAGGTCCTGCACGCGCCGCAGATGATCCCGCATGCATGGGCTGCATGCGGCAAGGGCCTGGTCAGGGCGAGGCGTCGCCCGCGGGCTGCTCGCCCGCCGCTTCGCTGCCGGCAGGTGGCTGCCCCGCTTCCTCCTCGGTGCCCTCCTCCTCGGACAGCGGTTCCACGGCCTCCACGCCGGTGAGCCGATCGCCGGCATCCAGCCGGATCAGGCGCACGCCCTGGGTGTTGCGGCCCTGCACCGACACCTCGGCCACGCGGGTGCGCACCAGCGTGCCGTTGGAACTGATCATCATCAGCTCCTGTTCCGGCGTGACCTGCAGTGCCGCCACGGTCTCGCCGTTGCGCTCGGTGGTCTGCAGCGCGATCACGCCCTGCCCGCCGCGCCCGTGCGAGGGGAAGTCCTCCAGCGGGGTCAGCTTGCCGTAGCCATTGGCCGAGGCGGTGAGGATCAGGCCCTCGCCCACCACCACCAGCGAGATCACCGCCTGGCCCTCGGCCAGCTTCACGCCGCGCACGCCGGTGGAGTCGCGGCCCATGGGGCGCACCTCCTCCTCGCTGAAGCGGATGGCCTTGCCGCCGCTGGTGAACAGCATGATCTCGCGGTGGCCGTCGGTGAGCTGCACGCCAATGAGCTGGTCATCGTCGCGCAGGTCCACGGCGATGATGCCGGTGGTGCGCGGCCGGGAGAACGCCGACAGCGGCGTCTTCTTGACCGTCCCGTTCCTGGTGGCCATGAACACGAAATGGCCCTCGTCGTACTGCTTGATGGGCAGCACGGCGGTGATCTTCTCGCCCTCGGCCAGTGGCAGCAGGTTCACCATAGGCTTGCCGCGGGAAGTGCGGCCGGCCTGCGGCAGTTCGAATACGCGCAGCCAGTACACCTGGCCGCGGTTGGAGAAGCACAGCAGCGTGTCGTGGGTATGCGCCACGAACAGCTTCTCGATGAAGTCCTCGTCCTTGGTGGCGGCGGCGGCGCGGCCGCGGCCGCCGCGGCGCTGCGCCTGGTAGTCGGACACCGGCTGGCTCTTGGCGTAGCCGGCATGCGAGAACGTGACCACCACGTCCTGCGGCTCGATCAGGTCCTCGGTGCGCAGGTCCAGGTGATCCAGCGATATCTCGGTGCGGCGCGCGTCGCCGAACTGGTCGCGGACCTCCACCAGCTCGTTGCGCACCACATCGGTGAGGCGCTCGGGACGGGCGAGGATGTCCAGCAGGTCGACGATCTGCAGCAGCAGCTCGCCGTACTCGGTGAGGATCTTGTCCTGCTCCAGGCCCGTCAGGCGCGACAGGCGCATCTCGAGGATGGCGTTGGCCTGCGCCTCGCTGAGGCGGTAGAAGCCGTCGTGCAGGCCCAGCGCGGCATCCAGCCCGTCCGGGCGGGAATCGATGGCGCCGGCGCGCTCCAGCATCTTCGGTACCGCGCCGGCCGGCCAGGCACGCGACATCAGCGCCACGCGGGCCTCGGGCATGGTCGGCGAGGCCTTGATCAGCGCGATCACCTCGTCGATGTTGGCCAGCGCCACGGCCAGTCCTTCCAGCAGGTGGGCCCGCTCGCGCGCCTTGCGCAGGTCGAACACCGTGCGCCGCGTCACCACCTCGCGGCGGTGGCGGATGAAGGCATCGAGCATCTCGCGCAGCGAGCACAGCCTGGGCTGGCCGTCGACCAGCGCCACCATGTTGATGCCGAAGACGGTCTCCAGCGGCGTCTGCGCGTACAGGTTGTTCAGCACCACCTCGGCCACTTCGCCGCGCTTCAACTCGATGACGATGCGCATGCCGTCCTTGTCGGACTCATCGCGCAGGCCATCCGGGGCGATGCCGTCGATCTGCTTCTCGCGCACCAGGTCGGCGATGCGCTCGATCAGCCGTGCCTTGTTGACCTGGTACGGCAGCTCGGTGATGACGATGGCCTGGCGATCGCCCCGGCCCACTTCCTCGAAGTGGGCGCGGCCGCGCAGCGACAGGCGGCCCCGGCCGGTCTTGTAGGCGGTGATGATCTCGGCCGCGCCGTTGATGATGCCGGCGGTGGGGAAGTCCGGCCCGGGCAGGTGCTGCATCAGCTGCGCCAGGGAGATCTCCGGGTCGTCCAGCACCGCCAGCAGCGCGTTGACCACCTCGGTGAGGTTGTGCGGCGGGATGTTGGTGGCCATGCCCACCGCGATGCCCGAGGCGCCGTTGATCAGCAGGTTCGGGATGCG
>CAYVZE010000161.1:0-2551 GCA_964455685.1 uncultured Steroidobacteraceae bacterium | reverse complement strand
GCGATCACGTCCGGGTCGTCGAAGGGATGCACGAACACCAGCTGGCGCTCGGCGGACAGCTTCTGCGCATGCTCGTAGGCGGCATCGAACACGTCGCCGTGCAGCACCACCTCGGCGCCCAGCGCCGCCACCGCGTCGACCTTGATCGGCGGCGTGGTCACCGGCATCACGATGGTGGCCGGGATGCCGCGCCGGCGCGCTGCCAGCGCCACGCCCTGCGCATGGTTGCCCGCCGAGGCGCAGATCACGCCGCGCCGCGCCGGGGTTTCCGACAGGTTGGCGATCTTGTTGTAGGCCCCGCGCAGCTTGAACGAGAACACCGGCTGCAGGTCCTCGCGCTTGAGCAGCACCTCGTTGCCGAGGCGCGCCGACAGGCGCGGCATGCGGTCCAGCGGCGATTCGATGGCGACGTCGTACACGCGCGCCTTGAGCACGCGCTCCAGGTAGGAATCGGTCATTTGCGGATCTCGTACCTGAAGTGGGTCCTGCCGATGGTGAGGACGTCGCCGTCGCGCAGCAGCGCACGGTCGATGCGCTGGCCGTTCACGGCGATGCCGTTGGTGCTGTTCAGGTCTTCGACGATGCAGTGCTCGTTGCTGGTCAGCAGCACGGCATGGTGGCGGCTGACGAAGGTGGTGTTGACCTGGATGTCGTTGTCCGGCGTGCGGCCGATGGTGGTGTGGCGCCCGAGCGGATAGACGAACTCGGTGCCGTCCTCCTCGCGCACCAGCACGCGCAGCACGGTGCCGATGGGCACCGGCGTTCCCTGCGCCGCGGCGGCCGGCGCGGCGCAGGCAGGCTGGCGGTTGCGCTCGGCCTCGAGCGCGGCCTGCAGTTCGGCCAGCCGCTGCTCGTACTCGCGCGCCTTCTCGTCGGCGGCGGCACGGTCGGCTTCGTGCACCTTCTCCAGCTCGATGAAGCGCGCCTGCCAGTCGATGCGCAACCCGCCTTCGCGGGGAACGTCGGCGGATGCGGCTGCGGCTTCGGCGGGTGCATCGGCGGGTGCGTCGGGCGCGGCCTCCCCTGTCGCATCGCCTGCTGCCGCGGACGCGGACAAGGCTTGCGCAGCCCGGGCCTGCGGCGCCGACTGCGCGGCACGCAGCGCCTCCTCGGCCTCGAACAGCATGGCTTCGCGCACGCCCATCCGCGCCTCGACAGTGGACAGGGCCTCGTGCAGGCGCAGGTTCTGGCGGCGCAGGGCTTCCAGTTCGTGCAGGTCGGCTCCGGCCTGCTGCCGCGCCTGCGTCGCACCGGCCGCGGGCGCTGCCTCAGGCGCAGTCACTGCAGTCGCGGGCTGCTCCGATTCCGCCAGCCGCGCTTCCAGCTCCTCGCCGCGACGCTGCGCTTCGGCCAGCTGCCCTTCCAGCGCGGCAATGCGCTGGCGGGCGCGATCGAGCTCCTGCTCGTGTTCGCGCAGCGCCTCGGCCAGCGCGGTGGTGTCCACGGGCCGGGCCACGGCCACCGGCGCGAGGCTGGACGGATGGAAGGTGTCGGTGGCGGCCATCGGGTCCTGCACCACCACCCGCGGACGGATGCGCACCGGCACTTCCTCGGGGGCTTCTTCCGGCAGTCCGAGGGCCTCGAGCTCGCCGGTATCGTCCGCGCGCAGGATGGGCAGCGGCAGCGTGTCGGTACTGCTGAAGTCAGGCGCCTGTTCGTCGGGTTCCCGCTCTGGCGGCTGCATGGGTCACCTATGGCGCGAGCAGTGCCACCAGCCGCTGCGGCGTGGCCTCGGTCGCCGTCAGCACCGACACGCGCCCGCCGGCATGCACGGGCCCGGCCGGATCGATGAGCACCACCCGGCGCACCGCGGCGCCGCGCTGCCCGGCCAGGCCGAGGGCGGCGGCGCAGGCGCTGCCGCGCGCCACCAGGTCCACGGTGCGCAGGCGCATGCTGTCGAGGAAATCCGCGACCACATCGGCGGCGGCTTGCGCCGGCGGCACGCCGGGTGCCGGATCGGTGCCACCGGTGCCCGGCAGGTCGGGCGCATACACCGAACGGCGCACGCCGAGTTCCTGCATGGCCGGGCGGAACACCGCGCCGTCCTCGCCGTCGCCGTGCAGGCAGATCACCGAGGTGAGCTCGTCGAATCCACCGCCCGGCGGAATGGCGTTGTGCAGGTGGAGCTGCCCGTAGCGGCAGTCGTAGTAGGCCCGCCGCAGCCGGGGTTGCGGCGCTGTCTCCTGGTGCTTGCCGGGACGGGCCATGGCTGCGGCGCGGACGCGGTTTCGGGGCGTCGGGCTAGAACATCTCGGAAGCGTCGGGCTTCTCGACCACCTGCGGCGCCTGGCGGGCGCGGATGTGCGCCCCCGTGATCATGGCGTCGTAGGGGGCGCCCGGCGGCACCATCGGGAACACGCCCGCATCCGGGTCGATCATCACCTCGAGGAAGGCCGGCCCGTCGAACTCCAGCCACTCCTTCACCACCGCCGGCACGTCGGCCTTGCTGGTGAGGCGCCTGGCATAGCGGAAACCGTCGGCCTGCGCGGCCTTGACGAAGTCCTTGGTGTGCAGCGACTTGTCGGTGCAGGCCATGCGGCCGCCGAAGAAC
>CAYVZE010000160.1:0-2595 GCA_964455685.1 uncultured Steroidobacteraceae bacterium | reverse complement strand
GTGCCGGCCGCGGTCTTCTCGTGGCGATTGGCTGCGCGCGCCAACCATCTCGGACGCATCAAAGCGCTGATCGCGCTACGCAGACATTACTTCGACATGTTTCGACTCGAAGTCGAATTCGTAGAAAGGAATCGCAACCGGCCCGGGGCGATAAGGGCGACGGCTGAGTCAGCTGCCGCGGTCGCTGACCGCATGCGGCAAATCGATGCAAGGCTTGCTGCTCACCACGAAAGCCTGATGCATGTGACCAAGAGATAGTGGGGTCCTAGTGGGAAAGCGGTATGTTCCTCGCCTCCTCAATAGGCATATCTTGAAGTATGCCTCACGGGCGAATGTCATCCGTCTGAGCGGATACGATGTGTGGCCCCCCCAATTGAAAAGGTATCTTTCCCATGAAACAAAATCATGCGCCTAACTACGCGTTGCAGAGAGCTGCGCAGCCATAAAGTGATCGGCCGCGGGCGCTAATCTGCTCCACCACTTTGGCCTTATCGCGCCGCGTGCCGAAGCGCCCCTAGGTGTCCGCAGTTTTGGTGCGTGGGCGAAATCAACGCCATGCAGCGCCTCGCAGACTTAACTCAGGCTTACAGCAAAGTCCTTGCGGACCTAGGTAAATGTCCTTGCTGGCATCAGAGGCGTCATGTCAACGCCAATCACTGCTCATAAGCGCTGACACCAAGCCAGTGAGTCCAGCGGTCGCGATGCAGAATCCAACTGACGATCGACCCTAAACTGGGCCACAATGTCCTGGTCACGGAGTCTGCATCTCGCGACCTGGGCCTGTTGACCAGTCAGCTCGCAGCGCAAACGGCATCAGGAAGATGCCCGGACGTGTGACCGAGGATCGAAAGCAAGGACCAACGAACGGCTCTGGGGCGGCCCCAGCCTTCGCGAAGCCATGGAGGAGCGCCCGCAGTGCACAACGTTCTGGATTCAAGCAAGCCGGGTCGCCTCACGGGCCTTGTCTACCTGGTCCTGATCATCTCCGGGGCGGCCGGGTACTCCACCATGGCCTTCCTGCTGGCCAGGACAGATGCGGCGCTGACGCCCGCCCGCCTCGCCGGCAGCGACACCGCATTCACGGCCGCGTACGCGGCACTCGTGGTTTCGTTCGTGACCTGGGTGGTCCTGGCCTTCATGCTCCATCGGCTCATGGGCCGGTTCGGCCAGCGCATCGGGTTCGCGATGGTGGCGTTCACCCTGGCGGGCGCGGCCATGAACCTCATCGCCCTGTCGCACCTCTGGCCGCTCGTCGGAACCCTCGATGCCGGGGTGGACGCAGAGACGCTGACGCCCCGGCTGGAGCGCTACGAACGCACGCTCGCCGCGGCGCAGCTCTTCTCGGGCCTGTGGCTGTTCCCGTTCGGATGGCTGGTGCTGCGCTCGCGCATCGCACCGCAGGTGCTGGGCTGGTGCCTCATCATTGGCGGCGCCGCCTACCTGCTCGACTTCCTGAGGCTCTTTGCGCCGGATCTCGGGCAGATGCCGGCCTACCGGATCGTCACGACGCCACTCGCTGTCGTGGCGATGATCGGCGAGCTGGGGATGTGTCTCTGGCTGCTGGTCAAGGGGGCACGCATCGCGCAGCCTTCTGGCTGCTGATGACCGGGCAAGGGTTTGCCCTGCGGGGACGGGTGGCGCCTCACCAAGGGGGACGTTGGCCTGTCCGGGGGATTTGCCGGTATCGTCACCGGTCCGGATACACCCGCTCTCTGAGCCCCATGCGCAAGCTCCTCCCGGTCATCATCGTCGTCGCCCTCGTCTACCTGTTCAACGACCGGTGGAACTCCCCCACCAGCTTCGCTCCCGAAGCCGGAAGCAGCACCGCCGACGCCATCATCACCGAGGCCTTCCAGCGCCAGCAGAGCGACCTGCTGGTCGCCGGCCGCGGCGTCGTCACCCGCGTCCTCCCCGACGACAACGAAGGCAGCCGCCACCAGCGCTTCATCCTGCAGCTGGACTCCGGCCACACGCTGCTGGTCGCGCACAACATCGACCTGGCACCCCGTCTTCCCGGCCTGAAGCCCGGCGACGTCGTGGAATTCTCCGGCGAGTACGAATGGAACCCGCAAGGCGGTGTCATCCATTGGACGCACCATGATCCCCAGGGCCGCCACCCTGCGGGCTGGCTGCGCCACCAGGGCAAGACCTACCAGTAACCTTCCGCCTTCCAGCAGCCCCAAACGCAACGAGGGCGTGCCAGTCACCCGGCACGCCCTCGTATCAGCAGGGCAATCCGACCCGCAGGCGCTTAGGCCCCTCGCGCATCCTTCACCGCCAGCGCCAGCCGCCGGATCCCCTCATCCAGCTGCTCCGGCGTCAGCGCACAGAACGGCAGCCTCAGGAACCGCTCGCCACCGCCGCTCGGGAAGAATGCCAGCCCGTCCGCCAGGTTCAGGTTGTACTTGGTCGCTGCGGCGCGCACGGCGGTGGTCGAAGTCCCCTCCGGGAGCGTCACCGACAGGAAGAACCCGCCATCCGGCCGCGTGGCCACCGCGTCGGGCATGTGCTTGTCGATGGCCGCCAGCGTGGCCT
The DNA here is from genome assembly GCA_964455685.1 of uncultured Steroidobacteraceae bacterium. Lineage (GTDB taxonomy): Bacteria > Pseudomonadota > Gammaproteobacteria > Steroidobacterales > Steroidobacteraceae > ZC4RG30. The sequence continues at coordinate 60 of CAYVZE010000160.1, read as the reverse complement.
CCAGGCGCGGCGCATACAGCTTCTTCAGCCGCTCGATCTGCGGGCCCAGCTTGCCTTCGG
>CAYVZE010000159.1:0-2614 GCA_964455685.1 uncultured Steroidobacteraceae bacterium | reverse complement strand
TGTACATCTTCGAGGAGGGCATGGCCATGATGTGGCCGCCGAAGTAGCTCTGCTCGGCGTCCTCGGAGGCCTGGATCCTGATATTGCGCGTCAGCAGGCCGACTTCGCCACGCTCGTCCACGTCGAAGGTGATCCTGCCGAAGTGCATGTACTCCAGCGGTCGGTCCAGCGTGAGGGTATTGCCGCTGATGGCGGTGATGGTGCGACGCTCGGCCTGGCGCGGATCGTAGTCGGTGGACGCCAGCACGATCTCGTCGCCGGCCCGCCAGCCGTAGGCGTTGAGCACCTCGATGGTCGTGGCACCCGCCTCGGCCGTCCTTGCCAGCTTCGTCCAGGTGTGGGTGCGGTTGCCGTGCAGGTTGAGCGTGCCGCCGGCGATCATGATGCCGCGGTCGCCCATGCCGGCCATCACTTCCTCGTCCTTCACGTTGTCGGTGAAGGTGATGGTGGCCTTCCTGGTGTGCGGGTGCGACGCGGTGCCGATCTGCAGCTCACCGTGCAGCATGATCCACTCGGTGGTGAGCTCGATGTCCCTGTCGTTCGCGAACACCAGCCGGCCCTCGATGGTAAGGCCATAGAGCGGCGGCGGGCTCACGTCCAGCACCACGGCCTGGTCCTTGCCGATGGTCACCTTGTCGCCGGCCCTGGGCACCTTGCGATCCGGCCAGGTGGCCGGATCGGACCATCGGCTGGCGTTGCTGGAACCGGCGTTCTGCGCCTGTGCAGTGAACGCACCGCCGAGCAGCAGTGCGGGAAGCAGTGATGCAAGCAGGACCTTGCGGCTGCGATTGCCCATGACCTTCGACCCCCGACGTGTTGCCGTCCTTGCGCCAGAGCATAGCCCGACCGGGGCGCGGCGGCGCATCCGCGCTGGAGGGCCGGCCCGGCCGGTGGTCACGGAGTGCGAAAACCGGCGACCGGTGTATTCCCGGGCGGCAAGAAAAAAGCCCCGGTCCTTTCGGGACCGGGGCTGGTTTCAGCGGGTCGTCGGCTGCTTCAGCGGCTGACCTGCAGGCTGCCGCCGCCCCCGCGACCGCCATCAGCGGTGGAGACGATCTTCACCCACAGCGCATCGCCGGCCTTGTAGTAGGCGGTGGCGCCGGCCTTGCGCAGGGCATCCAGGCTGTCCACCGCCGTGCCGGAGGCTGCGGTGCTGAAGCCGGGCAGCTCGAAGATCACCCACGAGCCCGGGTCCAGCTCCGTCAGCACCAGGTTCATCGTCTGCCGTTCCGTGGTCACCTTGATCTCGGTGCCGGCGCGGACCTTGGTGGCGGTCAGCTCATACGACTTGCCGTTGCGGCTCAGCGTCACCGGCGGCTGCGGCGGCATGGCGCCCGGGCCGCCGGGGCGCGGACCGAAGCCACCGAACGCGCCAGGCGCGTTGACCGACAGGCGGCCGATGTCGCCCTTGCAGATCATCGCGTTCCAGTCGCGCTTGACCTGGCAGGCCTTCGGCTCGTCGGCCAGCGTGTCGTTCACGCCTTCCAGGTGGATCAGCACGTAGGAGTCCCTGCCCCCGCCCAGCGAGCCGTCCTTGTCGCGGATCACCGCGGTCTTGTAGGCCACGCTGCTGCCGTTGTCATTGGCCCACTTGCGGTCCATGGGCGGGAAGTACACCGGCTTGGCATTGACGAATGTCACCTTCTCCACCGAGTTGTTGGTGGTGACCGCGAAGCTCGTGTACAGCAGGTAGGACAGTGCGCCGGTCTTGCGGGTGGCGTTGTCCCTGTAGTTCACGAAGGTGGTGTTCACCACGTCGTGGCGCAGGTCGTAGTACTCGTAGCCGCGGATGGGGAAGTCCGGCAGCTCCGGCTTGGGCAGGCTGCGGCCGTACTTCTTCTCCTCCGGGGTGCGCGGGTTGCCGATGTTCTCGGTTTCGCCCACGAACAGCGAGTCCTCGACGCGCGAGGTGAACGGGTTGCCGCCGCCGAAGCCCGCCGCATGGGTGAAGCCGATGGCGTTGTCGGCCAGCTTCAGGTTGCGGAACACATGCATCTCGCCGCGGCCCCAGATGGCGCCGTTGCGGTTCTTGTACGAGGTGATGTCCTCGAACAGGGTCTCCAGTGCGCGGCTGTTCGGGTCGGCCGGGTTCTCGCGCGCCCAGTGCGAGTCGCCGGTCACGCTGAAGGTGTTGTTGGCGTTGATGTTGCGGTCGATCATGAACGAGTCGTAGTTCGAGTGACCGACGTTGCCGCGGAACTCGCGGAAGGGCGTGCGGCGCGGCCAGGTGTTCTGGCTGATCTCGGTGCCTTCGAACTGGCCGTTGGGGTGCTCGGGCAGCGACACCCAGAAGCCGTTCACGTCCGAACCGGCCGCCACGTTGTCGATGAACGTGTTGTCCGGGTTGGTGATCCAGAACGACGCCACCGTGTTGTCCGACGGCAGCAGCACATCGGCATCCGCGATGCCATTGGCCACCGCCCGCTGGCCGCTGGTGCGCGCCTGCTGCGCCGTGAGGCCGAAGGCCTCGCCCGAGGCGGCGAGCACGGTGGGCACGCAGGCCTTGGTCGGATGGCACTTGGTCTGGATGGCCAGGTTGCGCACGAAGGCGTTGCCGTGCTCGATGCCGTCCTCGAGGAAGAAGCAGTGACCGACGGTGTTGTAGGTCACGTTG
>CAYVZE010000158.1:0-2628 GCA_964455685.1 uncultured Steroidobacteraceae bacterium | reverse complement strand
CAGGCCCACCTCGCCGCGCTCGTCCACGTCGTAGGTGATCTTGCCGAAGTGCATGAACTCCAGCGGCGCATCCAGCGTGATGGTGTTGCCGCTGATGGCGCGGATGGTGCGGCGCTCGGCCTGGCGCGGATCGAAGTCGGTGGAGGCCAGCACGATCTCGTCACCCACGCGCCATTCGGACGCGTCCAGTACCTCGATGGTGGTGGTGCCGGCCTCGGCCGTCTTCGCCAGCTTGGTCCAGGAATTGCCGCGGTCGCCGTGCAGGTTCAGCGTGCCGCCGGAGATCATGATGCCGCGGTCGCCCATGCCGGCCATCACTTCCTCGCCCTTCACGTTGTCGGTCAGGGTGATGGTGGCCTTCTTCGTGTGCGGGCGCTCCGGCGTGCCGATCTCCAGCTCGCCGTGGAGCATGATCCACTCGGTGGTCAGCTCGATGTCCTTGTCATTGGAGAACACCAGCTTGCCATCGATGGACAGGCCATTGAGCGGCGGCGGGCTCACGTCGAGCACCACGGTCCTGCCCTGCTCGATGGTGACCTTGTCGCCGGCCTGGGGCACCTTGCGGCCCGGCCAGGTGGCGGGGTCGGACCAGCGCAGGGGCCTGGTGGAGGCGGACTGCTGCGCCGCATCAGCGGTGGCGGTGTAGCCGGCCAGCGCGATCGCCGGCAGCAGCAGGGCGAAAAGCAGGTTGCGAGATCGATTCGCGTTCATGGCGATGAAGTCCCCCGTAATGCTTTGAATCCCCATCCCTGGATGGGGCCGAGAATAGCGCGAGATTCCGGCGGCGGACCATCTTCGGGCGCGGTGCGCGCCGGATGCGAAGGGTCAACGGGACGAGGCGAGCTTTACGGCGCGTTGCGCCAGGCGCGGGGAGCCGATCTTCCCTGCCCATGCGTCAAATGCGCCGGTCGGGCCCCGCCACTGGATCTCCTCCACGCTCCGGAACGGCTTCGCATCAGTGCGCAGCACTGCCAGCTGCTTGAACAGCAGCGCCAGTGCGCGCTGCTCGCCCAGCACCTCGGGCGGGAAGTCCTCGAGATGCCCGTGTGTGTTGATGAGCCGCGCGGCGCCCACCGCGCCGATGCCGCGGATGCCCGGGTAGCCGTCGGCCGCATCGCCCACCAGCGCCAGCCAGTCCGGGATGAACGGCGGGTCCACGCCAAACTTCGCCCGCACGCCGGCGGCATCGCGGATGGCGCCGCTGCGCCGGTCCACCTGCACCACGCGATCGCCGGTGACGCACTGGGCCACGTCCTTGTCCGGCGTCCAGATGCACACGCGGGTGACGGCCTTCGAGGCCGCGGCCAGGTGCGCGGCCGAGGCCAGCGCATCGTCGGCCTCCAGCTCCACCATGGGCCACACCGCCACGCCGATGGCGTGCAGCGCCTCCTCCAGCGGCTCGAACTGCGCGCGCAGCGCGGGCTCGACGCCGTCGCCGGTCTTGTAGCCGGACCACAGCCCGTTGCGGAAGGACTCGATCACGTGGTCGGTGGCCACGCCGATGTGGGTGGCGCCTTCCTCCAGCATCTGCAGCACCGTGCCGAGCACGCCGCCGACCGCTGCATACGGCTTGTCCCTGCCCTTGTTGAAGCGGCGCTGGCCATAGAAGTGGCGGAACAGTTCGTAGGTGCCGTCGACCAGGTGAACTTCCATGCAGGCTCCGGTGGGGCAGGGGCGGCTGCGTACAATCTATCCGATGACGGCCAGGGCCACCCGCAAGCACACCGGCAAGGCGAAGCGCGGCAGGAAGGCGCAGGCCGTCCTCGCGGCGCTGCCGTCGCAGCGGCCCTTCCGCCTCAAGTCCGAGGAGGACCTGCGCGCCACCTTCGCTCAGGCCCTGGCGCAGGCCGACGGCCTCACCGGCGCGCATTGCATCCACGAGCGCTGGATGCGCGGCGCGTTCCCGGCGCAGGTGGAGGCCGGACTGGCGGCGCTGTGGAACAGCGGCGCGGGCCCATCCATCCCCGAGTGGCTGCCGATGCGCTACATCAGCTGGCTGCCGGATGCCTACGAGGTGGCGGGGCGGTTCAGCGCAAAGGGCCGCGGCCGCACCAACATCTACCTGGTGCTGCTGGACTTCTCCGACCGCCGCGGCGACGACCACGGCGTGTACGTCGGCATGACCCACTACCCGCCGGCACAGCGCTTCGACCAGCACAAGGCCGGCATCCGCGCCGCAGGCAGCGTGCTCAAGCGCGGTCTGGAGGTGCTGACCGGGCCGGTGCTGCACCTGCAGGGCATCCCCCGCACGGAGGCGGCGCGCATCGAGACGGAGCTGGCCGCGGCGCTGGAGGATGCGGGCATCCGGGTCGAGGGCGGGCACTGAAGTCCTTTGCCGGGGCAGGCTCCCGGTGAAAGCTTGCCCCTGCATCGAGCCTTCCCTTAGGCTGCGGCGACACCAAATGCAGGGGGAGAAACCCCCGACCTCGGGGGGTATGACCATGAGCAGACTGAGCCGCTCGTTGCTTCTTTCGTCGCTGGTTCCCGCAATCCTGGCAGGCGGCGTATTGGCCGCCGAAGCGCAGGCACAGGACGCCGCTTCCAATGCCGTGCGCTGGTCCGATCCGGCCGCGTGGCCGAACCGCAAGGTGCCTGCCGCGGGGGACAAGGTCACCATCGCGCGCGACA
>CAYVZE010000157.1:0-2647 GCA_964455685.1 uncultured Steroidobacteraceae bacterium | reverse complement strand
ACTTCCATGCGGTCGAGCAGCGGCGCCGGGATGTTCATGCTGTTGGCGGTGCAGATGAACATCACCTCCGAAAGATCGAAGTCGACCTCCAGGTAGTGGTCGTTGAACGCGGTGTTCTGCTCGGGGTCGAGCACCTCCAGCAGCGCCGAGGACGGGTCGCCGCGGAAGTCCATCGCCATCTTGTCGATCTCGTCGAGCAGGAACAGCGGGTTGTGCACGCCCGTCTTGGCCATGTTCTGGATGACCTTGCCGGGCATGGAGCCGATGTAGGTGCGGCGGTGGCCGCGGATCTCGGCCTCGTCGCGCACGCCGCCGAGGGACATGCGCACGAACTTGCGGTTGGTGGCACGCGCGATCGACTGGCCGAGCGAGGTCTTGCCCACGCCCGGCGGGCCCACCAGGCACAGGATGGGGCCCTTGATCTTCTCCACGCGCTGCAGCACGGCCAGGTACTCGACGATGCGCTCCTTGACCTTGTCGAGCCCGTAGTGGTCCTCGTCCAGCACCTTCTGCGCGTGGGCGATGTCCTTGAGCACGCGGCTGCGCTTCTTCCACGGCACCTTGACGAGCCAGTCGATGTAGTTGCGCACCACGGTGGCCTCGGCCGACATGGGCGACATCATCTTCAGCTTGTTGAGCTCGGCCATGGCCTTCTCGCGTGCCTCCTTGGGCATGCCGGCCTTGCCGATCTTCTGCTCCAGCTCCTGGATCTCGTTGCCGCCATCCTCCATCTCGCCGAGCTCTTTCTGGATGGCCTTCATCTGCTCATTGAGGTAGTACTCGCGCTGGCTCTTCTCCATCTGCGACTTGACGCGGCCGCGGATGCGCTTCTCGATCTGCAGCACGTCCATCTCGCCCTCGATGGCGACCAGCACGTGCTCCAGGCGCTTGCGCACGTCGAGGATCTCCAGCACCTGCTGCTTCTCGGGGAGCTTCAGCGTCATCTGCGCGGCCACGGCGTCGGCGAGCCGGCCGGGCTGCTCGATGCCGGCGAGCGCGGTGAGCATCTCGGGCGGCACCTTCTTGTTCATCTTCACGTACTGCTCGAACTGCGAGATCACCGAGCGCGTGAGGACGTCCATCTCCTTCTCGTCGTACTGCTCGATGTCCTTCTCGACGGTCACCGTGGCGGTGTAGTAGTCGCCCTGCTGCAGCTCGTGGATGCGCGCGCGCTCCACGCCCTCCACCAGCACCTTGACGGTGCCGTCGGGCAGCTTCACCAGCTGCAGGATGGTGGCCACGGTGCCGAAGCGGAACATGTCGTTCGGGCCCGGGTCGTCGATGTCCGGCTGCCGCTGCGCGACCACCAGGATGCGGCGCGGGTCGGCGCGCATCGCCGCGTCGAGCGCCAGGATGGACTTCTCTCGCCCCACGAACAGCGGGCTCACCATGTGCGGGTAGAGCACCACGTCACGCAGCGGCATCACCGGCAGGGTTTGGGTTTCGGGGGCGGATTCGGTCACGGGAAACTCCAGCGGCTGTCAAAAAAGCCTCGGGGACAGTCTAGCGGGAGATGGGATCGCCCGGGCCGCTAATCAAGAGCTGATATACGGCCGTGACAGTCTTCACGCAGGATTGGGCAGCACCACGAGGCTGTCGGATTCGAGCACCACGGCAATCGACGTGCCCGGCGGACCTTCGGCGGCAGCCAGCGACCAGCAGCGTCCATCTTCGCAAAGCGCCGACGGACGCAGCAGGCGTGCGCCATCACCGGGCTCCAGCGATACATCGAAGCTGTCCAGCGGCAGGCTCAAGCCTCGCCCCACCGCCTTGATGTAGGCCTCCTTGCGTGTCCAGCAATGGAAGAAGCCCTCGCTGCGCTGCGCCGGCGGCAGTGCGTCATAGGCGGCATTCTCGGCAGGCGAGAAGAAGCGGCGCACCAGCGCCGCCTCATCGCGCATGGGGCGCCAGGCTTCGATGTCCACGCCGATGGCCCTGCCCTTGGCCCAGCCCACCACGGCCCAGTTGTCGGAATGCGAAAGGTTGAACTGCACGCCGCTGGCAGCCGCCTCGCCATCCAGCTCGGGCTTGCCGTGGTCGGCGGCACGGAAGGCGATCCGGGCCGGATCCATGCCCACCACCGGCGCCAGCACCTGCCTCAAGCGGCCATGCGCCACGGTGAAACGGTGGCCGAGTTCGGGGAAGACGAAGCGCGCCGCCCGGGCGCGCTCCTCCGCCGACAGCAACCCGTACAGGGCCTCGCGCTCGGCTTCGGGCACATCCAGTGGGAAAAGCAGCAACGCGCCGCAGGGCGGCGCGTGCCGGGAAGTCGACAGTCGCCAGCGCATCCTCGCGCCGGCCATCGCGGCCTGGGTCAGCGACCGAACCCGGAGGCCCGCCGCGGTTCATCCGGCGGGGCTTCATCGGAGTCGGTCTTGTAGACCACGTACGGCGGCGAGTGGCCCAGCACCACGCTCTCGTCCACCACCACCTTGGCCACGTTCTTCAGGCTGGGCAGCTGGTACATGGTGTCCAGCAGGATGCCCTCGAGGATAGTGCGCAGGCCGCGCGCGCCGGTCTTGCGCTCCATGGCCTTGCGCGCGATGGCCGCCAGGCCGTCCTCGCGGAACTCCAGCTCCACGCCGTCCATCTCGAACAGGCGCTTGTACTGCTTGGTCAGCGCGTTCTTCGGATCCTTCAGGATCGA
>CAYVZE010000156.1:0-2656 GCA_964455685.1 uncultured Steroidobacteraceae bacterium | reverse complement strand
GCATGGGCCAGCACCTGACGCTGGCGCGCTACCCCATCCACTGGCACCTGGTGGGCGAGGGCACGGGGCAGTACATCAAGAACGCCGCCATCCACGACACGTACAACCGCTGCGTGACCGTGCACGGCACCAACAACCTCCGGATCGAGAACAACGTGACCTACAACACCGTGGGCCACTGCTTCTTCCTGGAGGACGGCATCGAGACCGGCAACCAGTACGTGCGCAACCTGGGCATCCAGACCAAGTGCCATCCCACCAACGAGTGCGTGCCGACCAACCTGGCGGCCGCGGGTGAGCGCCGCGCCAGCGGCAATGGCCAGGCCTCCAAGGACGTGCTGATCCCCTCGGACAACACCGCGGCCACGTTCTGGATCACCAACCCGAACAACCACTACATCGACAACGTGGCGGCCGGCTCCGACGCCAACGGCTTCTGGCTGTCGCTGGCCGAGCATCCCACCGGCGCCTTCGACGGCACCGAGGAGAGCAAGTCGGTGTGGCCGCGCCGCACGCGCTTCGGCATCTTCCGCGGCAACGTGGCACATTCGAACTACGACGGCTTCATGTTCGACCGCAACGCGGGCCCGAACGGCCGCTTCAGCGTCACCGGCAGCTCGCACACGGCGCTGGCCAACCCGCAGGACCCGAACAGCCCGGCGCTGGAGTCGTGGTTCGAGGACCTGACGGTCTACAAGAACCGCAACGGCGGCATCTGGGGCCGTGGCGAGATGCACTACTTCCGCAATGTGAAGTTCGCGGACAACGCCATCGGCTTCACGCATGCCTCCGGCGCCTTCGGCCGCTACGCCTTCACCTCGAAGGTGGTCGACTCGCTGTTCGTGGGCGAGACCGAGAACATCGGCAACCCGCGCACGCCCGAGGAGAAGGCCTATGGCCGCAGCCTGCCGAAGCCGGAGCTGCCTGACTTCCCGATCCGCGGCTACGAGTACTACGACTACCGCCACGACGTGGAGAACACCACGTTCGTCAACTACGTCGACAACCCGACCCGCGAGGCCGGCGCCATTTCCTACCTGCTGTTCACCAGCTTCGGCGTGAGCACCAACAACGCGGTCGAGAACGTGAAGTTCGTGAACGCCAAGCCGGTGCACTTCCCGAAGATGGAGCGCAAGTGGGGCAACGACAACGGCGGCAGCTCGGCCTACAAGACGGCCGTGATCCGCGACCGTGACGGCTCCTTCGGCATGGGTCCGGATTCCTACGTGCTGATCCATGACGGCGTGAACGACAGCGTGGCCGTCACCGAGGACGCCTGCCGCATCGAGCGCAGCTGGAACGCGGCCGTGTGCCGCGGCGACATCGGCCGCCTGGGCTTCGGCGGCGGCGGTGGCTTCAACTTCGGTCCGCCGCGCGGCGCAGGTGGTCCCGCGGCCGGCAACGTGGCCGGTGCGCAGGCGCCGGGCGCGGGCGGTCCGCCCCCGGGCTTCGGTGGCGCCGGTCCCGGCGCGGGTTCGCGCATGGGCGGCCCGCAGCAGCCGCAGCCGCCGGTGATCCTGTCGCACAAGGGCAGGCAGTTCACCGTCACCGGCAGCACCAACGTGCGTGCCGGCACCGAGATCAAGGTGACCACCGAGCGTGAGACGCTGAACCTGAACGCGACCGAGCTGGAGGCCGGCTCCTGGCTGGTGCTCGAGCTGCCGGGCTTCACCAAGGCGGCCTCGGGCACCGAGGTGAAGAGCCTGGACGCGCTGCGCAAGGCCGGCGAGACCTCGTACTACAAGGGCAGGGATGGCCTGTGGGTGAAGCTGGTCTCGCCCGGCGATGACGGCCGTGGCGCCCCGGGTGGCGGCGCCTCGCTGCAGGTCAGCCGCTGAGGCGCGCCTTGGTCCGCCTAGGATGAGAAAAGCCCCCGGTCGAAAGGCCGGGGGCTTTTTCCTTGCCTGCTGGCTGGTCGCGGCAGGGCCATGTGGCACGCCCTGCCGCCGGCGGCGTCGCTTTACTGCCGCGGGCCGGGAGCGCCGGCGCCGCCGGGCGCGCCACCGGGACCGGCGCCGCGCGGCGCAGGCGGCGGCAGCGTGCCGCCCTCGGCCAGGATCTTCATGTTGGCCAGCGCGCGCTCGAACATCTGGCGGCGCATGTTGCGCTCGCGCTCCCGTGCGGCGTCGTCCGGCAGCATGGAGTTGTCCCACACCAGCGTGTAGACGATCTTCGAGCGGTCGGCCGACAGCGGCCGGGCTTCCATGGTGCCGTGGTAGAGGTCATACACCCGGCCCTGGATCACCGGCTGCGTGTAGGTGTACGACAGCTCGGTCTTGCCCACCAGGATCTCGTTGCCGATGGAGCGCACCGCGCCCACCTCGCCATCCTTGCCGGACAGGATGGTGCACGGCATCTGGAACCACTCGCCGATGTCGCAGTACTTGCCGACGCGCTTCCAGACTTCCTCGGCCGGGCGATCGATCTCGATCTCGAACACCATGGTGGTGTAGGTGGGGTTGGGCACCGCCAGCGGGCCCATCGGCGGCGGTCCACCCGCGCCGCGCGCGGGACCAGCGGCCTGCGCAAATGCCGTCGTCGCACACAGCGCGCCGATGGTCATCGTCAGCGCCGCCCCCCGGATTCGTCTGTTCATGAACCGCTCCTTGAATGGACCTGCACCGGCCATGCGCCGGGCGTCGGCGAATATTACCCA
>CAYVZE010000155.1:0-2679 GCA_964455685.1 uncultured Steroidobacteraceae bacterium | reverse complement strand
CCGACAGCGTGCCGGCCTGGTACACCGGGCCCACCGGCGCCACCAGCTCCATGTACTGCCGCTTGCCGCCATAGGCGCCCACCGGGAAGCCGCCGCCGATCACCTTGCCGTAGGTGACCAGGTCCGGTTCGAAGCCGTGCACGCCGGCGAAGCCGCCGAAGCCCAGCCGGAAGCCGCTGATCACCTCGTCGAAAATCAGCAGCGCGCCGTGCCGGCGGCAAAGCTTCTCCAGGTGCCGCAGGAACTCGATGCGCTGGGGCAACAGGCCGTAGTTGGCCGGCAGCGGCTCGATGATGGCCGCGGCAATCTCGTTGCCATGGCGCGCGAACAGCGCGTCGAGCCCGGCCTCGTCATCCAGCTGCGCCACCAGCGTGCCATCGAGCACGCCGCGGTTCAGGCCGGCGCTGTCCGGCTCGGTGGCCTCGGCCAGTCCCGAGCCGGAGCGGATCAGCATGGCGTCGGCATGGCCGTGGTAGCAGCCGTCGAACTTGAGGATGACCTCGCGCTTCGTGGCGCCGCGCGCCACGCGCAGCGCCGACATCACCGCCTCGGTGCCGGAGTTCACGAAGCGGATGCTTTCCACCCAGGGAATGCGCTGGGTGATGAACTCGGCCAGCTTCAGCGAGTAGGGCTCGGCCGTGCCCAGGCTCCAGCCGCGGCGGATGGCCTCGATGGCCGCCTGCTGCACGCCCTGGTTGTTGTGCCCGAGGATCAGCGGCCCGAAGGCCATGCAGAAGTCGATGTGGTCGCGGCCGTCGACGTCGCGGATCATCGCGCCGCTGCCGCCCACCATGAACCGTGGCGTGCCGCCCACGCCCTTGAATGCACGCACCGGCGAGTGCACGCCGCCGGGGGAAACGCGCTTCGCGCGCTCGAACAGAGAATCGGAATATCCCATCTTCACGCCAACCATTCGCGCGCATGCCGCGCGCCGTAACTGATGATCATCGAGGCGCCGGCGCGCACGAAGCCGTTCCAGGCCTCCACGTGCGCGCGGACGCGGTCCGCCAGCCCCGCCTGCGCCATCAGCTCGATTCCGGCGTACTCGCCGCTGACCTCGTACACCGCCCAGGGGTGGTGGAAACGGCGCGAGAGGTCGGCCAGCACGTCCAGGTAGGGCATGCCGGGCTTGACCATCAGGATGTCGGCACCTTCGGCCACGTCACGCTCCACCGACAGGTGGGCGTCGCCGGGGCGCGAGGGATCGATCTGGTAGGTAGCGCGGTCGGTGAGCTTGAGCTCGCCCTTGGGCGCCGAGTCGGCCGCCACGCGGAACGGGCCGTAGAAGCTGGAATGGAACTTGGCCGCATAGCTCATCAGCACCGTGCGCTCCAGGCCGTTCTCGTCCAGCGCGCGGCGGATGGCGCCGATGCGCCCGTCCATCATGTCGCTGGGGGCCACGCAGTCCGCGCCGGCCTTCGCGTAGGCGAGGGCGGCGGCCACCAGCTCGCGCACGCTGGCCACGTTGTCCAGGTGGTCGTGCGAGTCGTTGAGCACGCCGCAGTGGCCATGCGGGGTGGCCGAGCACAGGCACACGTCCACCGACAGCCACACGCGGCTGCCGAACTTCTGCTTGATGGCGGCGATCTGGCCGGCGGTGAACGACCAGTCGATGTCGCGCTCCTGGTGCGTGGCCGGCACGCCGAACAGCAGGAACTTGGACAGGCCCCTGGCCAGGTCGGCCTCGATCTGGGCCAGCAGGCTGGCCGGGGTGTCGCGGTACACGCCGGTCAGGCCGGGGATGGGTTCACGTTCGCTGATGCCCTCCACCACGAACAGGGGCTGGATGAATTGCTCGGGATGGGGCCGGGGTCCGCGCGTCAGGGCCCGGATGTGGGGGTCCTGGCGCAGCCGCCGGAGGGTGATTCGGCTCATCGTCGGGTCCTGTGGATGCTGCACTGCGGCATGACGCCGCTTCGGGGTCCCGGCATCCTGCCACAAATAACCGCCCTTATGCGTGGCCCGGAGCCTTGATAGTCCAATGTTATGAACGGGGTGGGCGATACTGCGCGCCTATGTCCAGTACTGCCGAAATCGAAGCCGGCCTCGCCCCCAAGATCGAGGCCACCGTTGCCCAGCTCCAGGATGCCGTCCGTGACTACGGGCGGGTGGTCTATTCCAGCAGCCTCGGCGCCGAGTCCCTGGTGCTGACCGACCTGATCTGGACCCGGGTCCCGGAGATCGAGATCTTCACCCTCGACACCGGCCGCCTGCCCGAGGAGACGCTGAACCTGATCGAACGGCTGGAGCGCCGCTATGGCAAGCGGATGAAGGTGTACTACCCGGACCCGGAGAAGCTGCAGGCCTGGGTCGCTGCCAACGGCATCAACGGTTTCTTCAACAGCGTGGAGGCCCGCCAGGGCTGCTGCGGCGTGCGCAAGATCGAGCCGTTCAAGCGCGCCATTGCCGGCGCCGGCGCCTGGGTGACCGGCGTGCGCCGCGAGCAGTCCAAGACGCGCGCGCTGGCGCAGCCGGTGGAGAAGGATGAGGCCAATGGCGGCATCATGAAGATCAGCCCCATCCTCGAATGGACCCATGAGGAGGTGTGGCACTACATCAAGTCGCGCCGCCTGCCGTACAACCCGCTGCACGACAAGGGTTACCCCAGCATCGGCTGCGCGCCCTGCACGCGCGCGGTGGAGCCGGGCGAGGACAGCCGCGCCGGTCGCTGGTGGTGGG
>CAYVZE010000154.1:0-2758 GCA_964455685.1 uncultured Steroidobacteraceae bacterium | reverse complement strand
GTGGTCGACAGGTCGCTGTGGCCCAGCAGCATCTGCACCACGCGCAGGTCGGCGCCGTGGTTCAGCAGGTGCGTGGCGAAGGCGTGCCGCAGGGTGTGCGGCGAGAGTTCCTTCTCGATGTTCGACTTGCGCGCGTAGCGCTTGATGATGTGCCAGAAGGCCTGCCGCGTCATGTGGTCGCCGCGGCGGGTCGGGAACAGGTAGTCGGTGTGCCGGTCGAGCAGGATCTCGCCGCGGCCGGTGTTGATGAACTCGCGCAGCCAGCGCACGGCCTCCTCGCCCAGCGGGATCAGCCGCTCGCGATCGCCCTTGCCCTGCACGCGCAGCACGCCCTGGTTGAGGTTCAGCTGCGAGTACTTCAGCGTCACCAGCTCGGAGACGCGCAGGCCGGTGGCATACAGCACCTCCAGCATGGTGCGGTCGCGCGCGCCCAGCGGATCGGAGACCACCGGCGCGTTCAGCAGCGCCTCGACCTCCTCCTCGGTCAGCGACTTCGGCAGCGAGCGGCCGATCTTCGGCATCGCGATCTGCGCGGTGGGATCCTCGCGCAGCGTGCCCTCGCGCACCAGGAAGCGGTAAAAGCGACGGAACGAGGAAAGCTGCCGCGCCGTCGAGCGCGGCCGCGCGCCGGATTCCACTCGCCATGCGATGAATCCGAGCAGGTCGGCCCGCGTCGCCCTGGAAATCTCGACCCCCTTCGCCGCCAGCCAGCGCTGCAGGGCCATCAGGTCCGCCCGATAGGCCGCGAGGGTGTTCGCGGACAGCCCGCGTTCCATCCAGGCGCCGTCGAGGAACCGCGTCACGGCCGGGTCGACCGTCTCGGTGGCTGCGGACCTGGTGCGGGTGGAGGCTGCGGGCTTGCTCACTGGGGAGGTTTTCCGGGGTGCGGTCATTGGGGAAGTGCGGGCAGTATCCCGGAACTCCCCGGCACTCAGAGTGATGCCCATCACAGGCCGGGCCAGCCATTAACATAAAGGATAAGCGGGTCACACTATCCCACCCAGACAACTCCGCCGCACCGTGTCGCCAGATTCCAGACTGCCCCGCGGCCTTGCCCTCCCATATGCTGCCTGGGCAGGAATATGCTTCCTGCTGCTGGGTACCCTGGCGCTGCTGGTGATCCTGGTGCTGCCGCGGCTGTCCTGGCGGCGGCGGGTCACCCGCCGGGCCGCGCGTGCGGCGCTGTGGCTGTCGGGCATGCGGGTGGTGACCCTGGGCGCCCACCACCTGCCCGGCGAGCGCTGCGTGGTGGTGGCCAACCACGCCAGCTACCTGGACGGCATCGTGCTGTTCGCCGCCCTGCCCCCGATCTTCGGCTTCGTCATCAAGCGCGAAATGGACTCGGTGCCGCTGGCCGGCCTGCTGCTGCGGCGGATCGGATCGCATTTCGTGGACCGCAGCGGGGCCTCGCAGGGCAAGCGCGATGCGCGCGCGCTGCTGCGCGAGGCGCGCGCCGGCAGCGCCATGGCCATCTTCCCGGAGGGCACCTTCCACCGCGAGCCGGGACTGGCCCGCTTCCGGGGCGGCGCCTTCGTGATCGCTGCCAATGGCAACCTGCCGGTGGTGCCGGCAGCCATCCGCGGCACGCGCCGGGCGCTGCCGCCGGGCAGGCCCCTGCCCTGCCCGGGACGCATCGAGGTGGAGTTCGCGCCGGCCCTGCCGCCACCGCGGGCGGGGGATTCCGGCGCCATCGAGGCCACGCTGCGCGCGGCCCGTACGGCCATCCTGGCGCGCATTCCCGAACCGGACCTTGCGCCGGACGGCTAAACTCGCGCGCCATGATCGAACGCGACCAGATGGAGTACGACGTGCTCGTCGTCGGCGCGGGGCCGGCCGGCCTTGCGGCGGCGATCCGGCTCAAGCAGCTCGATGCCGGGCTGAGCGTGTGCGTGCTCGAGAAAGCAGCCAGCGCGGGCGGGCACACCCTGTCCGGCGCCATCATCGAACCCGGCCCGCTGGACACGCTGTGGCCCGAGTGGCGGGAGAACAGCCCGGCCACCTGCGTGCCCGTGCAGCGCGACGAATTCCGCCTGCTCACGCCAGGCGGCGCGGTGCGCCTGCCGCTGCCGCCGCAGCAGAAGAACCACGGCAACTTCATCGTCTCGCTGGGACAGCTGGTGTCGAACCTCGCCGCGCATGCCGAGTCCCTGGGCGTGGACGTGCTGCCGGGCTTCGCCGCCGCGGCGCCGCTGTTCGACGCCGAAGGCCGCGTGGCCGGCGTGCGCGTGGGCGACATGGGCCTGGACGCGCAGCGCAATCCCACCGACGCATTCACGCCGGGACCGGAGATCCGCGCCCGCACCACGCTGGTGGCCGAGGGCTGCCGCGGGAGCCTGGCCAAGGTGCTGATCCGCCAGTTCGCACTGGATGCCGGCCGCTCGCCGCAGACCTTCGCGCTGGGCTTCAAGGAGCTCTGGCAGCTGCCCCCCGGGCGCGTGACGCCGGGGCTGGTGCAGCACTCGGTGGGCTGGCCGCTGGACAACGCGACCTACGGCGGCAGCTTCATCTACCACCTCACCAACGACCAGGTGTACGTGGGCTTCGTGGTGGGCCTGGACTACATGGACCCGCGGCTCACGCCCTTCGAGGCCTTCCAGCAGTTCAAGCACCATCCGACGGTGAAGCCGCTGCTCGAGGGCGGCGAGATCCTCTCCGCGGGCGCGCGCACCATCGCCGCCGGCGGCTGGCAGTCCTGCCCCCGGCTCGACATGCCCGGCGCGATGCTGGTCGGCGATGCCGGCGGCACGCTGAACTTCCC
>CAYVZE010000153.1:0-2834 GCA_964455685.1 uncultured Steroidobacteraceae bacterium | reverse complement strand
TGTCGATGGACCCCATCGTGATGCTGTTCGACGAGCCCACGTCGGCGCTCGACCCGGAGATGGTGGGCGAGGTGCTGGACGTGATGGTGTCGCTGGCCGCCGAGGGCATGACCATGCTGTGCGCCACGCATGAGATGGGCTTCGCGCGGCGCGTGTCGCACCGGGTGGTGTTCATGGACGAAGGGCGCATCGTCGAGGACACGCCCACGCCGCAGTTCTTCAATGCCGCCGGGCCACGCTCGCCGCGGGCCCGGTTGTTCCTCTCGCGCCTGCTGCGCGACTGACGCCTACCGCTCGCGCTGGTCCATCGGCACGATGGGCTCGGGCCGCTGCCCTTCCACCGCGCCACGGATCTCCACCATCCGCCCCGTCACGGGATTCGGGAAGTGGAAGGCCGGCCCCGGGAAGTACAGCGGGAAGGACTGGTACACCACTGTGGGCGGCCGGTCGGGCGGCAGTTCGGTGGACCTGCCCGGCGCCGGCCGCGGGCCGCGCGCCCAGCCGCGCTCCAGGTCCGCGATGAAGGTGGTGTAGAGGTGGAGCTTGCTGATCTTCCACACCCCGTTCTCCTTCACGTACTCGTTCTCGTAGATGCCGCCGCCGATGGTGGCCTCCACGCCGTGCCTGCCTTCCATGGCCAGCTCGCGCACGCGCGCCTTCGCGGTCAGGCCATCCGTCGCCACGGTGATCACGGGCTGGTATTGCACGTGGTCGAACAGCTCGCCCTGGCGCAGGCCCTGCGGGCCGAACAGGTCGAGGAAGGCACGCACCCTGGCCTTGCCCTGGTAGACGCCGCGCTGCGCCAGCTCGATGCTGCCGTCCGCGGCGAACAGTTCGGCCACCTCATCCCACTGCCAGCGGTCGAGGTAGTAGGCGAAGGCGTTGTGCAGGTACTCGATGGCGCGCGCGTCCTGGAGCCGCGCCAGCCGCTGCGCGAGCTCCTCCAGGGTAGCAGTGGCGCGCGGCGGCGCCACGCGCGAGGCCGGGAACACCGGCGCACCGGTCACCGGGTTCTCGTAGTGCAGCGGCGCGGTGATCTCGCCAGGATACATGTCGTACACGCGCGTGGGCGGGAGGTCCGGCGGCAGGTCGGCCTCCGGCCGCGTGATCGGCCAGGCGCTCTCGCCCCAGCCGCGGTCGAAGTCCGTGTAGAACACGAACCAGGCGTGCAGCTTCGAGATCATCCACCTGCCGTCGACCTTCTGGTACTCGTTCTCGTAGATGACGTCGGCGAAGGCGCTGGAACCGCCGTAGTCGCCGCCGAACACCAGCGCCCGCCAGCGTCCCTTCGCCGTCGTGCCGTCCGGCGACACGTGGATCAGCGGCTGCATCTGCGTGTGGTCGTACAGCCGCCCATGCACCGGGAAGCCGAGGTAGTGCATGTACTGGCGGATGCGCTCGCGCCCCACGAAGATGCCGCGCCCGCCGATCTCCAGCGTGGCCTGCTCGGTGAACAGGCTCGGGATTTCGTCCCAGAGGTTCTTGTCCACGTAGTAGCCATAGGTGCGCTGCAGGTTCTCGATGGCCCGCTCGTCCTCGAGCCGTGTCACCAGCTGCTCCAGCCGTGCCAGAGCGCGCGCCGACGCGCGGCCGGTCACGCCCTGCGTGGCCGGCACCGCCGAGGCCGAGCGTGCGGCCTCGCGCACCGGGTGCGCGAACCCCCAGGGCGGCAACTGCACGGCCGGCCAGGGCTCGATGGTGAAGGTGGATGGACGGTCCGGCGGCGGGATATCCCTGTCGGCGACATTGGTCGCCTCCATGTGCCCCTTCCAGCCCCCCTTGTAGGGAACGGTGAACGTCTCGTACCAGTGCAGGCTGGAGATCTTCCAGCGGCCGTTCTCCTTGCGGTACTCATTCACGTAGGGGCCGATCTGCCAGCGGGCATACTGCTGCCACTGCCCGAGCAGCACCACTGCGCGCCAGCGGGCGCGCGCCGTGCGGCCGTCCTCCGAGATCGTGATCACCGGCTGCAGCTGCGTGTGCTCGCGCAGCTGCTGCGGCAGCAGCCCGCGCCGGCCGTAGCCGATGGAGTACAGCAGGCGGCGGATCGACTCCTTGCCCACGTACACGCCGGACTGCGAGTACTCGGCCGTCGCGTCCTCGGTCAGCAGGTCGACCACGTTGTCCCAGTCGGAGTGGTCGATGTAATAGCCGTAGGCGCGCTGCAGGCGCTCGATCTCCTTCAGGTCCAGCTCCCGCTCGGCGCGACGGATCAGCTCGCCGACGGTGGCGGGCTGGGCGGACGCGGCCTGCCCTGCCGTGGCCGGCCATGCGCCGCAGGCTGCTGCCAGGATGGCTGCCATCCGGATCAAGTACGATCGCATCGATTCCCCCTTTGCCTGGCCGTAGCGGCTCTTGTCGTGGCGGCCGTGCTGCCGCACCCGCGAGAATAAGCCAGGGGGTTGGCCGCGAGGCAACACACGGGCCATCGCAGTGGCCGGGAACCTGGGGATGCGGCCAGCGGCCCCCCCCCGGGCCCCCGGGGCCCCCTTGAGCCCGTCGCAGGCCGCCCCGGCAGCGCGGCCGGGCGTGGCGCTGGCACCACAGGAGTGAGTCCCCCTTCCCGGCAAGGTCGCCCGCTTTACATAATCTAAAATTCCGGTGGCAGCCCTGGCCGTTGATCGCGTATCCTTTCGCGCTTTTTCAAGGGTCCGGGCAGTCCCCCGGTGGCGGCAGATCCAGACCCGATCTTCCTACTTTCTGCACGGAAACGAACCTGATGGCCCGCAAAATTCCGCTGTCCGACATCCGCAACATCGGCATCATCGCCCACGTCGATGCCGGCAAGACCACGACCACCGAGCGCATCCTGTACTACACGGGTCGCAAGCACA
>CAYVZE010000152.1:0-2880 GCA_964455685.1 uncultured Steroidobacteraceae bacterium | reverse complement strand
TCGCTGCCGGCATCCCGGCGCAGGACATGCGCATCCTGCTGTGGCGGGAGGGCGAAAACGCGCCCCTGGCCGATTTACGCACGAATTCCGACGGCCGGACCGACCGTCCGCTGCTCGAGGGCGATGCACTGAAGGCCGGCCGCTACCGGCTGGAGTTCCACGTGGCCGACTATTTCCGGGGCCGCGGGATGCTGCCACCCGCCGATCCTCCCTTCCTGGACGTGGTGGACGTGAAGTTTGGCATTGCCCATGCATCACAGAACCATCATGTCCCGTTACTCGTATCGCCGTGGAGTTACTCGACTTACCGCGGCAGCTGATTTCCCGTGAGCGGCCGGCCTGTCCAGGGGGCAGGGAGGCCGCTGCAATTCGTTCTGGACGGGCGGGTGGTCCGCATTGCCGACCCGCCGCCGACCATGACCGTGCTGCAGTACCTGCGCGAGGTCGCAGGCCGCTGCGGCACCAAGGAGGGCTGCGCGGAGGGTGACTGCGGCGCCTGCACCGTGGTGCTGGGCGAACCTGCTGCCGACGGCAGCGTCCGCTACCGCGCGGTGAACTCCTGCATCCGCTTCCTGCCCACGCTCGACGGGCGGGAACTGGTGACCGTGGAGGACCTGGCCGGTCCCGACGGGCCGCTGCATCCGGTGCAGCAAGCCCTGGTCGACCACCACGCCTCGCAGTGCGGCTTCTGCTCGCCCGGGTTCGTGATGTCGCTGTTCGCGCTGTACCTGAACCAGCCGCATCCCGACCGCGAACAGGTGCTTGACGCCATCTCGGGCAACCTGTGCCGCTGCACCGGCTACCGGCCCATCATCGATGCCGGCCTGGCAATGGAACGCTACGGAACGCCGCAGCGCTGGAGCCGCGAATCGGCGCAGGCACCGGAGCGCCGCGCGCAACTGGCCTCGCTGGCGGAAGCAGCACCGCTCCTCGCCCCCGATGGCCGCTACCTTGCGCCGCGCAGCGTCGATGAACTGGCCGCGCGCTTCGCGGCCGCGCCGGATTCACTGCTCCTGGCCGGCGGCACCGACATCGGCCTGTGGGTCACCCAGGCGCTGCTCGAACTGCCGCCGCTGATCTGGATCGGCGACGTGGAAGAGCTCAGGCGCATCGACGAGGATGCGCGCGGACTGCGCATCGGCGCGGCAGTCACCCTCACCGACGCCTGGGCTGCCGTGCTGCGGCGATTCCCGGAACTGGCCGGGCAGGCCGAACGTTTCGCCTCCATGCCGGTGCGCAACTCCGGTACGCTGGTCGGCAACCTCGCCAATGGCTCACCCATCGGTGATTCGCTGCCAGCCATGCTGGCACTGGACGCCGTGCTGGAGCTGCGTTGCGGCGATGCCGTGCGCGAGCTGCCGCTGTGCGAGTTCTACCTGGACTATCGCCGCACTGCCCTTGGCCGCGGCGAGTTCATCACCGCGGTGCGCATCCCGCCCCGCCGGGGCGAGGACCTGGTGGCCAGCTACAAGGTGTCGCGGCGCCGTGAGCAGGACATCTCGGCGGTGTCGGCCACCTTCAGGTTGCGCATCGAGGATGGCATCGTGCAGCAGGTCCGCCTCGCCTATGGCGGCATGGCGGGCATCGCGAAGCGCGCCACCCATGCCGAGGCTGCGATCACCGGTTCTCCCTGGAACGAGGCCACGCTGGCCTTGGCCAGGGCCGCGCTGGCGCAGGACTTTGCACCGTTGACCGACCTGCGTGCAAGTGGCGAGTACCGGCTGGAAGTGGCCGGTGCGCTGCTGGAACGCCTGCTGCGCGCCTCGCGCGGTGAGCACGTGGCACTCCCGGATGCAGGCGTGCTTGCCAGGGAGGTTGCGCCATGAGCAGCCTGCACCCGCTCCTGTCGCCGGAGCCCACTGCTGCAGAGGCAGAAGTGCAATCGCCCTCCCGCTGGGTGGGCCGGCCGCTGAAGCATGACAGCGCGCTGCTGCACGTCACCGGACGCGCGCAGTACACCGACGACATCCCGATGCCGCAGGGCACGCTGCATGCGGTCTTCGGCACCAGCCCGGTGGCGCATGGCGAGAGGACACCGGCGCCGTGCCCGGCGAGTTCCAGCTCTGGCGAGAACGGCAGAAGCTCGATGTGCGCTATCCCTTCGCGCACCACCACGACCTCTTCTTCAACCCCGACACCGGCGTGCTTGGCATGGTCACCGGCATGGGCAGCATCAATTCCGCCACGGCGGTGATGGCACTGGCACTGGACCCGCGCTTCGACCTGTCGCGCGCCTACTGGCTGATCGCGGGCATCGCCGGCATCGATCCCGAGGATGGCTCCATCGGCTCGGCCGCCTGGGCCGAGTGGCTGGTGGACGGCGACCTGGCGCACGAGATCGACCCGCGCGAGATCCCCGCCGACTGGAAGACCGGCTACTTCGCGCGCGGCACCCAGGGACCGAACGACCCGAAACGCCCGGACCCAGGGGGCGGCGAGGTGTTCCGGCTCAATCCTGGCCTGGTGGACTGGGCCTTCCAGCTGACGAAGGACGTGGACCTGGGAGACAGCGAGAACCTGAAGGCCACCCGCGAGAAGTTCACCAGCCACCCCGCCGCCCGCAAGCCGCCCTTCGTGATGAAGGGCGACCAGCTCGCGGCCATGACTTTCTGGCATGGCCCCATGCTCAACGACTGGGCCAATGACTGGGTGAAGTTCTGGACCGAGGGCAAGGGCAACTTCGTCACCTCGGCCATGGAGGACACCGGCAGCTACGCCTCGCTGAACTACGTGCATCCCACCGGCAAGGTGGACCGCAACCGCGTGCTGGTGCTGCGCACGGCCAGCAACTACACCATGCCGCCGCCGGGCGTTTCCGCGGCCGAGCACCTGCTGGCCGAGAACGAGGGATACGCGGGCTTCGCAGCGTCGATCGAGGCA
>CAYVZE010000151.1:0-3003 GCA_964455685.1 uncultured Steroidobacteraceae bacterium | reverse complement strand
AGGGCAAGGAGTACATCGTCCAGGAGGGCGATGTCATGCACTTCCGCTTCAACGTGTAGTGTTGACGAGGATGCCGGCGATGCCGGCATCCGTTTTTCCGGGGCGGATCTCCGCGGCTGCTTCGCCCCGGACTCCGGACTGCATTCCGCCATCGTCCTTCGCGCCATGATGATGGCGCTGCCACGCAGAGACCCCCGCTGCAACTAGGGACTTTTACGGATATAGCTCGCGCGTTATGAGTCCTGCGCAGCGCTTGCCTGTCACGGCAAGTGCTGACGCCAGTGCTTCCTCCCATGTAAAGTGCGACCGTTTGAAGCGCGGCAAGACGCTGCGTATCGCAATTACCTGGGGGTTATTTGTGTCTATTTCCAGATCCGTTCAGTCGGCCGTTCGCGCTTCCCTGGGCCTGGTGCTCTGCGCCGGCGTCGCCACCGCGGTGAACGCGGCAGAAGCGCTCGATGAGCTCGAGGAGGTGGTGGTCACCGCGCAGTTCCGCGAGCAGAACGTGCAGGACACGCCGCTGGCGATCACCGCCATCTCGGCGGAGATGCTCGAGAACCGCAACCAGACCAACGTCACCGAGATCACGGCGCAGGCGCCGAGCGTGATGCTCAAGCCGCAGAGCGCCATGTATGGCCCGGCCATCGCGGCCTACATCCGCGGCATCGGTGCCGGCGACTTCAATCCCGCGCTGGAGCCCGGCGTGGGCATCTACATCGACGACGTGTATTTCGCCACGCTGACCGGCGGCATCATGGACCTGCTCGACCTCGACCGCGTCGAGGTGCTGCGCGGTCCGCAGGGCACGCTGGCGGGCCGCAACTCGATCGGCGGCGCGGTCAAGCTCTACTCGAAGAAGCCCACGGCCGAGAATGGCGGCTCCTTCCAGGTGACCTATGGTTCGCGTGACCGCCTCGACCTGCGCGGCACGGCGAACTTCGCCCTGACCGACAACCTGTTCGTGCGCATTTCCGGCGTCGACAAGAAGCAGGACGGTTACGTGGAGCGCCTGGACTACGGCTGCGTGTACCCCAACAACCCGTTCAACATTCCCGCGCAGCGTGCGACCACGGCCGGATGCGTGCTTGGCAAGGACAGCAACGTGAACTACAGCGCCGCGCGTGGCGCGATCCGCTGGCTGCCCAGCGAGAGGGTGGAGATCAACCTGTCGGCCGACTACGTCAACGACCGCCGCAATCCCACCGGCGTGGTGCTGGTGGATTACCGCGACGAACCCAACATGGATGCGGCCTTCGAGCGCTCGCAGGCCATCTACGACAACGATCCCACCAACAATGCGCGCGGCATCCACTTCGTGCCGCCGCGCGGCTCCTACTACAACTTCGCCAGCTTCTACAACCCGCCGTACGACGGCAGTGGTTCCGCGACCAGCGCCGCCACGCCGCCGCCGTGGATCGAGTCCCGGCCCATTCCGCAGCAGTGGTTCGAGGGGTGGGGCGCCGCGCTGGACATGGAGTTCAAGCTGTCGGATTCGCTGGTGCTGAAGTCGATCTCTGCCTGGCGCGAGTACGACTCGGGCTTCACCAATGACAACGACCTGTCGCCGCTGACCAGCTCGATCGGCGATGGCTCGCTGCCGTTCCACGCCTTTACCCAGGAGCTGCGCCTGAGCGGCGGCAACGACCGGCTGGAGTGGACCCTGGGCGCGTACTTCCTCGACCAGCAGTCCACCTACCAGTCGTGGCAGGACCTGCGTTACTCCTCGCCGCTGCAGTTCCAGCAGGACGATGAGGTCAACGTGGACACCAAGGCGGGCTTTGCGCACGTGGCCTTCGATGCCACTGACCGCCTGACGCTGACCGCCGGCCTGCGCTACACCGACGAGCACAAGGACTACACCTACGTGCGCTTGAACCACGCCGGCACGGCGCCGGCAACGGTGGTGGGTGCCCTCAACGGCGTGCGCCGCGACTACAACGGCGAGGAGTTCGACTACCGCGTGGCCGTGCAGTACGACTGGAACCCCGACCTGATGACGTACATCCAGTACGCCACGGGCTTCAAGGGCGGCGGCGTGAGCCCCAGGCCCTTCGTGGCCGACCAGGCGGTGCCCTTCGGGCCGGAGAAGCTCGGTACCTTCGAGGGTGGCTTCAAGGCGGACCTGCTGGGGCGCCGGGTGCGCCTGAACGGCGCGGTGTTCTTCTCCGATTACACCGACCTGCAGCTGAACCTGCAGAACTGCAGCCCGCCGTCCGTGCTGAACTCGCCCTGCGGCATCGTGGCCAATGCGGGTGACGCGGAGATCAAGGGCATCGAGCTCGAGTCGGTGATCCGCCCGGTCCGCGGCATGCTGATCGATGCCTCCTACAGCTACATCGACTTCAAGTACACGAAGTTGAACAACGTGGGCGGCATCCTGCCGGAGTTCGTGGCGCCGTTCATGCCCAAGCACAAGGCGTCCATCGGCGTGCAGCACGAGTGGGCGCTGGCCAACGGCAGCACCCTTTCGCCGCGCGTGGACTGGAACTTCCAGTCGTACATCTTCACCAACGGCAACAACCAGCTCACCAACCGCATCGGCAGCTACGGGCTGGTCAATGCGCGCGTGACCTGGCGCAACGCCGAGGGTGACCTCGACATCGCGCTGGAAGGTACCAACCTCGGCGACAAGTACTACTTCATGTCGCGCGCGGACCAGTACACGGGTGCCGGCCACACGGACGGCGCCCCGGGCCGGCCGCGCGAGTTCGCGGTGACGGTGAAGAAGCGCTTCTGAGGCAAGGGCGACTCGGCCGCGGCGAGGCGGCCGGCCTGGCTGAGGGCGGAAAATCCGGCCCCGGGCGGCTCCGGCAGGAGCCCCCGGGGCCGCGTACTTGACACCCCCGGAACCTCCCCAGACAATCCGCGGCCCGCCCTGCGGTCCCGCCGGCCATTGCCGCGGCGCTGCTCCCGGCGGCGGTCCGGCCGGATGGAAAGGTAGCTCAGCCGGTTAGAGCACGGCACTCATAATGCCGGGGTCGAGGGTTCGAGTCCCTCCCTTTC
>CAYVZE010000150.1:0-3091 GCA_964455685.1 uncultured Steroidobacteraceae bacterium | reverse complement strand
TCAGCGCCACGCGGTCCAGCCAGTCCGGCCCGCCGCGCCGCAGGTAGGCGAAGGAGGCGTCGCGTGGCACCACGAAGGTGCCGTAAAAGGCCGGGAAGCGCCGCGTGTCGCGGAAGCCCTGGCGCAGCACGCCGATCAGGTCGCGCGCGCTCAGGCGGTTGGTGGTGGTCAGGCCGCTGCCGCTCTCGATCACTGGTGCACCTGAGCCCGGCGCCAGGCTGGCGCGGGCGACGAAGGCGGCCAGCTCGCGCGAGGCATCGGCCAGCGAGACCGGCGCGGTGCCGCGCGCGGTGTGCGCGATGTTCATGGTGAGCACGTCGGCGATGTAGTTGTTCGACCAGCGCATCATGCGGCCGACCTGCTCCTGCAGCGGGATGCTCTCCACCCTCGCCGCCAGCCAGGCATCCTGTCCCTGTGCGCGCAGCGTGGTTTCCACGCCGCCTTCCACCGTGATGCCGGCCTGGCCGAGGATGGAGCGCAGCAGCAGTCCCGCGCCCGCCACCGGGTCGGACATGGCCCGGTGCACCGTGCGCTGGCTGCCCGGGGCGATGCTGCCGCCGACCGTGATGCGATCGCCGTTGTCATCGGTTCTGCGCTCCACCGACAGCGCCGGGCCGCGCTCCTGCACGGACACGTTGCCGGTCAGCGGGATGGGCAGCGGGCCGCTGGCGCAGCCGGTCACCTGCGCCCGTGTCGCGGCCAGCGGCGCCCGCACCATCACGCACCAGCTGCCGTAGTTCACGCCGATGGCGCTGGGCGTGGCGTCGTAGGCGCGCGAGCTGCGCCGGCGGCTGTTGCAGCGGTCCACGGTGTCGCAGGAGAGGTCGCCGAAGGGCGCGCGCTCCACCAGCACCCGGCCGCGCACGTGGTTGATGCCGGCGCTGCGCAGCTGCGCTGCCAGCGCCCACAGCGTGGTCTCGTCCAGCGTGGAGTCGCCGCTGCCGCGCACCACCAGGTCGCCGTCGATGACGCCGCCGGCCGGCGCGCGCGCGGTGCGCAGCTCGGTGGCGAAGGTGTGGTCCGGCGCCCAGGTGGCCAGCGCCGCGCCGGCGGTGACGATCTTGGACAGGGAGGCCGGCGTGAGGCGCTCATCGGCCGACAGCGCCGCCACGGGACGATCGGCCTCCAGGTCCCACACCGCGGCGCTGACGCGCGCGCCCTGGGCGATGAGCTGCGCCAGTCGCCGGAAGTCCTGGCTGGCCGGGGCCGTTGCCGCAGCGGCGGCGGGTGCGGGTGCGTCGGCGCGCTGCTGCGCGAGTGCCGTGCCGGCAGCGGCCAGCAGGGCGAAGGTCAGCAGCAGCCGTTGATGCAGCTCCACTTCTGTTCCATCTGCGCGCGGAAGAATTCCTTCTCGCTCATCGGCACCGCGTCGGGTTGGGTGGCCCGCATGTGGGCCAGATACTTCTCGTACGCGTCGTCCCCCGTGACCCCGCGCAGCAGCGACAGTCCCGAGGAAAGGAACTGTCGCACCGGATTGCCGCGCGGGAGGGCCATGGCCTCAGTGTGACTTCGGCAGCGCCGCGGCGTCCAGCCGGGTCGGCTCGTACGGCGTCTCGGAGCTGGGCGGCACCGGCTTGCCGGCCAGGAAGCGCGCGCTGATGCGCACCATCTCCACGATCACCACCCACATGATGACCAGGAAGGCCACCGTCAGCCAGCCGTCCAGGCGCTGGTTGAAGATCAGCGTCGGGGCCACCGCGGCGCGCTCGGCGGGCAGCTCGCCGGCCAGCAGCTGCTGCGAGAGCCGCTCGGCGCCGGCGAAGAAGCCCAGCGCGGCATCGGCGCTGAAGATCTTCTGCAGCGCCGCCGTGGTGGTCACGATGGCGATCCACACCAGCGGCAGCGCGGTCACCCAGGCGTAGCGCAGCTTGCCGGTCTTGATCAGCATGCCCGTGGCCACCGACAGCGCGATCGCCGCCAGCATCTGGTTGGCGATGCCGAACAGCGGCCAGAGGATGTTGATGCCGCCATTCGGATCAATCACGCCCACGTACAGGAAGTAGCCCCAGGCCGCCACGATCAGCGTCGAGGAGACCAGCACGGAGGGGTACCAGGAGGTGCGGCCCAGCGGCTCATAGATCTGGCCCAGCGTGTCCTGCAGCAGGAAGCGTGCGGCGCGGGTGCCGGCATCGACCGTGGTGAGGATGAAAATGGCCTCGAACATGATGGCGAAGTGGTACCAGATGGCGATCAGCCCCTGGCCGAAGGCGCTGCTGAAGATGCTGGCCATGCCCACCGCCAGCGACGGCGCGCCGCCGGTGCGCGCGAACAGCGTGTTCTCGCCCATGGCCGCCGCCAGCGCGTTCATCTCCTCCACCGTGACCGGGAAGCCCCAGCCGCTGATGGTGGCCACCGCCGCATCGGGCGTGCCGCCCACGGCGCCCAGGCCGGTGTTGATGGCGAAGTACACGCCGGGCTCCAGCAGCGTGGCGGCGATCACCGCCATGATGCCCACGAAGGACTCGATGGCCATGCTGCCGTAGCCGGCCAGGCGCACGTCGCCCTCGTTGGCCACCATCTTCGGCGAGGTGCCCGAGGACACCAGTGCGTGGAAGCCCGACAGCGCGCCGCAGGCGATGGTGATGAACACGAACGGGAAGATCTTGCCGGCGAAGATCGGGCCGGTGCCGTCGGCGAACTGGGTCAGCGCCGGCATCTTGATGGTGGGCGCGGTGAAGATGATGGCCACCGCCAGCAGCACCACCACCGAGATCTTCAGGAAGGTGGAGATGTAGTCGCGCGGCGCCAGCAGCACCCACACCGGCAGGATGGCCGCGACCCAGCCGTAGCCGATCACGAAGCCGGCCAGCGACACGCCGTCCCAGTTGAACAGGGGGCCCAGCGTGGCGTGGTCCTGGATGACGCCGCCGAAGGCCACCGCCGCGATCAGCAGCACCAGGCCGATCAGCGAACCCTCCAGCACCTTGCCGGGGCGCCAGTTGCGCATGTAGAAGCCCACCAGGATGGCGATGGGGATGGTGGCGAACACCGTGAACGTCGCCCAGGGGCTGTGCTGCATGGCCTTCACCACCACCAGGCCCAGCACCGCGATGATGATCACCACGATGGCCAGCGTGCCGATGGTGGCGGC
>CAYVZE010000149.1:0-3327 GCA_964455685.1 uncultured Steroidobacteraceae bacterium | reverse complement strand
CCTTGTCGAACTCGGCGCGGTTCGCCTCCTCGCAGAAGGAGAACAGCAGCTTGTTGAGCGCATAGGCACCGTGCGCGTGCTTGCCGTCGAACACGTAGGTGCCCGGAATATCCTCGTAGTCGTGCTTGGTCCAGACCATCGCCTGCCCACCCCGGTAATCAAGTAACTGTATAGGCAATATTGTAGTCCACCCGCCGCCGGAAGATGAGGGTTGGTGGCAGTCCCTGCTGCCGACAGCATCCCGTCGCTTCCCTGGCCGTAAGTGGCCTGACAGTTGTTGGACGCGCGCGCCCTGCCCGCGGTTCCCGCGGGCAACCCTCGGTTAACCCCTATGGCGCTGGCGCACACTCTCGTAGAGCAGCATGCCGCAGGCCACCGAGACATTCAGGCTTTCCACAGAACCGGCCTGCGGCAGCCGCACCAGCAGGTCGCAGGACTTGCGGGTCAGCTCGCGCAGGCCCTCGCCCTCCCCGCCCATCACGATGGCGCGGGAGCCGGTGAGGTCAGCCTCGAAGGCCAGCTTCTGGCCGTGCATGTCGGCACCGACCACCCACTGGCCGGCTTCCTTCAGCATCCTGAGCGTGCGCGCCAGGTTGGTGACCGTGGCCAGCGGCGTGGTCTCGGCCGCGCCGGCCGCCACCTTGCGCACCGTGGCGTTCATGCCGGCCGCGCGATCCTTGGGCACCACCACCGCCAATGCGCCGCAGGCATCGGCGGTGCGCAGGCAGGCGCCGAGGTTGTGCGGGTCCTGCACACCGTCGAGCACCAGCACCAGCGGATCAGTGGCGGCTGCCACCGCATCGAGCAGTTCGTCCTCGTGCCAGGGCGGCAGCGGCTCCACCTCCGCCAGAACGCCTTGGTGGCTGACCTGCCCCAGCCGCGCAGCCAGCTGGCGCGCGTCCACCCGCTCCGGGCGGATGTCGTGCTGCTGCGCCAGCTGCAGGATCTCGCGCATGCGCGGGTCGTCGCGACGCGCATCGACCACCAGCCGGCGCACCCGCCTTGCCGAACGCTGCAGCAGCGCCCGCACCGCGTGCAGGCCGTACACCTGGGCAGGCGCGCTCATCGCCGCCGCTTCCGCCCGGCGCGGCCTGCGTCCGGGTCGACCTCGGGCACCAGGTCGAGGTCGATCAGTCCTTCCACCGGGTTCACCGCAGTCACGATCACCCGCACGTGCTGGCCCACCTGCAGCCGGCGACCGGTGTGCTGGCCGATCCAGGCGTGCCGGGCATCGTCCTTCAGGTATTCATCGTCGCGCAGGTTGTCCAGGTGCAGCAGGCCGTCGGCCGCTGCCTCGACGATCTGCACGAAGCAGCCGAAATCCACCACCGTGGTGATCACCGCATCGAAGGTCTGGCCGATGCGGTCGCGCAGGTACACGCACTTCAGGTACGCGTCCACGTAGCGATCGGCCTCGTCGGCGCGCTTCTCGCACAACGACAGGTGCTGGCCCAGCACTTCCAGCTGCGGCGTGTCATAGGCGCGGCCGGCCGGATCGCGCGGCTCCAGCATGGCGCGGATGGTCCGGTGGACCACCAGGTCCGGATAACGGCGGATCGGCGAGGTGAAGTGCGCATAGTGCGTCAGCGCCAGGCCGAAGTGGCCGATGTTCTCCGGCTGGTAGTTGGCCTGCATCAGCGAGCGCACCACCAGCGTCTCGATGAAGGGCTTGAGCGCAGTGTCGCGGATGCGCGGGGAAATCTTCTGCAGGTCGCGGGTCCTGATCTCCTCGGGCAGCTCCACGCCGACTCCCAGCGCGCCCAGGGTCTTCACCAGGATCTCGAGCTTGCTGGCGTCGGGTTCGGCATGCACGCGGTACAGCGTGGGACGCTGGCGCGAGGCCAGCTCGCGCGCCGCGGCCACGTTGGCCAGCACCATGCATTCCTCGATCAGCCGGTGCGCATCATTGCGCATCGGCAGGTCGATGCCCTGCACCTGCTCGGCCTCGTTGAGCCGGAAGCGCGGCTCGGGGGCATCGAAGTCCAGCGCGCCGCGGCGGGTGCGGGCGCGGTACAGCGCCCGGTACACGTCCACCAGCGGCAGCAGCTTCTCGCACAAGGGCCCGATCTGCTCGCGCGCCGCCGGCTCGCCCTTGAACAGCGCCGCATGGGCCTGCGAATAGGTCAGGCGCGCGTGCGAGCGCATCACCGCGGGGTAGAAGCGCGAGCCCTCCAGCCGCCCGTTGCGCGACACCTGCATGTCGGCTACCAGGCACAGCCGGTCCACGCCGGGCTTGAGCGAGCACAGCTCATCCGACAGCGCCGGCGGCAGCATGGGCACCACGCGGCGCGGGAAATAGGCCGAGGTGCCGCGCTCGCGGGCCTCGGCATCCAGCGCCGTACCCTCGCGCACGTAGTAGCTGACGTCGGCGATGGCCACCACCAGGCGGAAACCGCGGCCGTTGGCCTCGGCATACACGGCGTCGTCGAAATCGCGGGCATCCTCGCCGTCGATGGTGACCAGCGGCAGGCCACGGATGTCCACGCGTCGCGCCGCCTCGGCCGGGTCCACCTCGGTGCCGTAGGCCTCGGCGTCGGCGAGGGCCGCCGCGGAGAACTCCGTCGGCAACGAGTACCGGGCGATGGCGGCCTCGGTAGCCAGCGTCACCGGCTTTTCCGGGTCGAGCAGCCGCTCCACCCTGGCCACGCCGATGCCGCCCTGCTGCGGGTAGCGCACGATGCGGGCGATCACCCAGCTGCCCTGGCGGGCGCCGTTCAGGTGCTCCGGATCGATGGTGCAATAGAGGTTCAGCCGCCGGTCCGCCGAGGTTACCGTGGCCGAGCGGCCACGGATGTCCACGGTGCCGAGGAAGGCGCCGACGCCGCGGGCCAGCACCTCGATGACCTCGCCCGCCCAGCGTCCATCGGACGCCTGGGTGGCAGTGACGCGGACCTGGTCGCCGTGCATGACACCGGCCATTTCACGGGGCGGCAGGAACACGCTCTCGGCCAGGTCATCGCTGCGCAGGAAGCCGAATCCGGCCCGGTTGGCCGAAACCACGCCCACCAGGGTGCGGGTGGCGCCCCCGCCGCCACGTGCGTTCCGGGCCGGGCGGCCGCCAAACTGGGGTGCGCGCCGGCCGCCTTCGGGGCGGCGGCCACCCCCGGCATGGTGGCGGGACTTGCTTCTGCGCGGATGTCTCAGGACTGCCTCTGCTTCGCCCGCCTTGCGGGCCATGCCAATGGAGGAGCCAGTTTAGCGGACCTTCGAAAAACCCGGCGGGTGTTCGTTGACTTCCGACCCCGCACCCCATTACATTGCGCGCCCCACCGTGCCCAGGTGGCGGAATTGGTAGACGCACTAGTTTCAGGTACTAGCGGGTAACAC
>CAYVZE010000148.1:0-3394 GCA_964455685.1 uncultured Steroidobacteraceae bacterium | reverse complement strand
CCTGCTGCTGGCTGCCGCCGTGAATGCGGCGCCGCCGCCGGCGCTGTCCACCGCTTACTCCGCCAACCGCCGCATCCAGTCCGACCAGGGCGTGATCGAAGGCAGCATCGCCGCCGCGCCTGGCAAGGAGCGCAGTGAAATGCGCTTGGGCGGCATGTCCACGGTGACGATCCTGCGCATCGATCGCGGCAAAGGCTGGATGCTGATGCCGGCGCAGAAGATGTACCAGGAGCTGGACCTGCGGCAGGCCGCGCAGCAGGCCGGCACCGTGCCGGAGGACCAGGTGGACCTGGAGCAGGTGGGCTCCGAGACCATCGAGGGCCTCGCCACCACCAAGTACAAGTTCGTGATGAAGGACGGCAGCGCCGGTGGCTTCCTCTGGTACACCCGCGAGGGCATCCCGGTGAAGATGGACCTGATTTCGAAATCCGGCGGCAGGAACTCGCGCATCACCGTGACGCTCGAGAACGTGCAGGTCGGTGAGCAGGATCCCTCGCTGTTCGAACTGCCGGCCGGCTACACGGCGCTGCCTGGCGGCATGATCAACATGCGGCGCTGAGGGGGAGGGCATCATGAGGAAGCTTGTCCACCATGCCTTCGGCCTGATGACGCTGTTCGCCAGCGTGCCCGCCATGGCTGACTGTGTCGCCGAGGCCACCATCGATGACGTCCGCCGGGCCTTTGCCAGCGCGCAGCGGAGCGAGAAGGCCGGCGACGCCGAGGACGCATTGAGTGACTACCTGTCTGCACAGGCCTACACCTGCGATCCCAACCCGGTGGCCCGCGACGCCGCCCGCCGTGCTGCCGCGCTGGGCAAGTCGCTCGGGGATGCCGCGCGGGCGCGGGGTGACCATGCCGCCGCCTTCCGCTTCTATGAACAGGGCGGGCATTTCGCGGCCGCCGACCGGGAACTGCTGGCGCGCATCCAGGCTGAACCCGATGACGTGTCGCTGTACGCGCAGGCGCTGGAGCACACACAGAACCGCGCCTTGCCGGCCTTCCGGAGCAACGAGGCGCTGCGCATCGGCATCACCGGGCCGTACTCGCTCGACCCGGCCCTGGTGAGTGCCGTGGCCGACATGCCGCTGCAGGGCGCCGCGCGGGTGCTGGCCGACGAGGCTCGTGCCTTCGATGAGGCCTGGTACGCGAAGTACCTCCAGATGCAGGCCGCGCAACCGGCCCCGGGGGATGTCGTCGCCGCCCGGGAGTACTCCGGGCGCCTGCAGGCGCTGTATGCCGGCCGCGATACGGATCCGCTGGAGCAACCCGTGCGGGTTCTCTCCCAGCTGCAGCAGTGGGAGTTCCAGGTGGTGGACGAGGACATCGCCCGGAAACTGGCCCGCCAGCGGCAGGAGAGGGTGGAGGCCCGCGTTGCGCTGCTGACGCAGAAGTACGCCGGTGCCCCGAAGCTGCTGGAGATGGCCATCAACTACCTGGATTACTTCGGGGATGACGATGGCCGTGAAGCGCGCGTGCAGAAGGTGCGCCGCCAGGCCGAGGGGCTGGGCGATGCGGCGATGAAAGCGGGACGTCTGCAGCTGGCCACGGAGTATTTCGGTGTTGCGCAGGCGGAGGCCAAGCAGGGGGCCGCGCGCGAACGGCTGCAGGCCCAGGCCATGCAGCAGGCACAGCCGGGCATCGAGGACATGAAGCGCATGGCCGAGGCCATCCGCGCCCAGGCTGCCGATCCGGCGAAGATGGCCGAACTGCAGCGGCAGGCGCAGGAGCTGCAGCGCCAGCTCGAGGCCGCTCGCCAGCAGCAGGCCGCCGGCAGCAGCAAGGGCGCCGATGAACTTGCAGCAGAGCTGGGCCTGTAACACACCTTTGCGGAGCGTGGCGTCTCGGTGACAGGTTCGCGGAGCGTCCGGCATACTTCGGCGGCTTGGACAGCGCCATCCCACTCACGAAGTTCCGGATACCGCGACTGCGCCGGGACACCGTTCCCCGCGCGGCACTGCTGGCTCGCCTGCTGCAATCGGTCGAGAGCAATCCGCTCACCATCGTCCGCGCCCCGGGTGGCTCGGGCAAGACCGTGCTGCTGTCGCAGCTCGCCGCCGGCATCGGCGGATCACGGGAAGTGCTCTGGGTTGCACTGGATGGCGACGACAACGATGCCAACCGTTTCTTCGCCGCGCTGTGCACCACCGCCGCCGAGCGTGTGGTGATCGTGCTCGATGACCTGCACCGCCTGGACGATCCCGAGGTGTTTGCGATCCTCGAAGGCCTGCTCGAGCGCCTGCCCGAGCACGTGGCGCTGCTGATCGGCACGCGCGTGGAGCCGCCGCTGTCCCTCGCCCGCTGGAAGGCGCATGGCGAAATGGTGGAACTGGGGCCACCCGACCTGCGCTTCGACGAGCAGGATGCGCAGGCCCTGGCGCAGCGCAAGCATGGCCGGCCATGCCGACCCCGAGCTGGTGCGCCAGGCGCTGGCGCGCAGTGACGGCTGGGCCGTGGGGCTGTCGATGCTGCTGCAGGCGGCGCAGGGCGCGGGCGACCATGCCGCGGCGCTGGAGCGCAGCGGCAGCCATGCGCTGCTGTTCGAATACCTGGCCGAGGAGGTGCTGGCCGAGTTGCCGGAGGAGCTGCGCGAGTTCCTGCTGTGCTGCTCCATCCTCGATGAGCTCAATCCACGACTTTGCGCGGCGGTCAGCGGCCGTGACGACGCCGGCCTGCTGCTGCGCGAACTGAACCGCCGCAACCTGTTCGTCACCCCCATCGACGAGCTGGTGCCGGTGCTGCGCTTCCACGACCTGTTCCGCGAGTTCCTGAAGGCGGCGGCGCGGCGGCGCTTCAGCGTCGAGGAGCTCGATGAGCTGCACGTTCGTGCCGCTGGCGCCGAGACCGTGCCGGCGCGCGCCGTGGCCCACCTGATCGAGGCGCGCGCCTGGAAGGAAGCGCTGGCGCGCATCGGCAGCATCGGCGAGGGCCTGCTGGCCGAGGGCGCCATCAGCACGGTGGAGCGCTGGTTCGAGCAGATCCCCGAGTCCGTGCGCAGCCAGGATGCGCACGTGGCCTACCTCAATGGCACCTGCGGCTGGCTTCGCTGGGACTGGGTGCGCACCAAGCAGCACCTGCCGCCGGCCATCATCGGCCTGGCGCGTCCCGAGGATCTGCCGCGGCGGGTGCGCGCGCTGTTCCAGCTGGTGGACGCGCTGAATTCCGCCGGCGAGCTGGAGGCGGCCCTGCAGCGGCTCGACGAGGTATCGAAGCTGCCGCTGGATGACCTCGGCCACGCACAGCTGGCCCTGCAGCGCGCCTGGTGCCTCGCCCCGCGCGGGGACGCGCAGGCGCTGGTCGCCAGCATGCAGGAATTCGTCGACTATGCCGCGCGCGATCCGGAACGCATCTGCCCGGCCACCGCCGGGCTCATCCACTGCCTGCTGGTGGGCAACCC
>CAYVZE010000147.1:0-3448 GCA_964455685.1 uncultured Steroidobacteraceae bacterium | reverse complement strand
CCAGGTCATCCACCAGCACCTGCTGCCGGCGCAGCATGGCCTCGCGGCTCTCCAGGTCGAGGCGGCTCTGCTCCGGCGCCGATTCCAGGTTGCGCTGCGCGTACTGCAGCGCGAAGCGCGCCTTCTCCATTGCGTCCTCGGCCCGCTCCATCTGCATGCGCGAGTAGGCGCCGAACTCGAAGGCCTTGCGGCTGCGCTCGTACTCGCGCTCGTTGGTGCGGAATTCCACCTCGGCCTGCTCATGCAGCTGGCGCAGCTCGGCGATGCGGCGATCCGCTTCCAGGCGGGCGCGATGCAGTTCCGACCTCAGCGCATCAAGGCTGGCCCGCTCCACCGACAGGCGCGCCTCGATGTCCGGGCTGTCGATGACGGCCAGCAACTGGTCCCTGGAGACTACATCGCCCGGCTTCACCCGCAGCGCCACCGTGCCGGCCGCCGGCGCGTACAACATGGGACTGTTGGCGGCCACCACCCGGCCGTCGGCGGCGAAGTCGCGCACGAACAGGCCGCGCTCGACCGTGGCGATGGACAGGCGGGACGTCGACACCGAACCACGCACGCCGGTGGCACGCAGGATGGGCGGCGCCGCGAAAGCAATCACCGCAATCGATGCGGCCGCCAGCAGCAGCGCCATGCGATGACGCTTCCAGAACGGGGGCGCGGCCAGGAGCCGGTCCTGCTCGGTCGTGTCGCGGAAAGCCGGGATCGTCGCGTCCATGCTGATGCCGATCAGGCAAGGGCCGTGCCAGCGGCCCGAAAGACCCCCGAGCCGCGCCAGGCGGGCTCGCGGTGAGTATTGCGCGGATGCAGCCACGTCGCATGCCTGTCCGCGGACACCCGCGCGGACACGCGGTGGACGATGCAACGCAGTGCTGCGGACAGCCCTGTCCGCCGACGTCCGCGAGCGCGTTCGCGGACAGGCCGGCGCCCCTGCGCGAGGGAGGAAATCCCCGCCGGTTCAACGACTAACAGCGCCCGGACCGCGCTGGCACGGTCCTTGCGATTCCCCTGCGCAAGCGACGCGGCAACGGGCCGCATGGCGAAGCCGAACGGAGGAACCGAGACATGAAGACCCGGAATCGCGGACAGTGGAAGTCCATCGCGGCCTGGCTGGCCATCATTGCCGGCTGGGCATTCAGCAACCACGCACCCGCCATGGTGATGGAGTACCCGCAGCTGGTGCCCGTCGCCTGCGAGCTGCCGGAGATCCCGTCCACCGCGCGCAGGGATCTCGACTGCGCCATCGTGCGTGCGCCACTCGATTACATGGATCCTGCGGCGGGCGTCGTCGACCTGCCGGTGGTGATGGTGCGTGGCGATGTGCCCGTGGTGCTCATCGATCCACTGGGCGCCGTGCGGCGTGACCTGCGCATCTGCGTCAATGCCGCCATCCTCGCACTGGTGCCCGACAGCGGCGATCTGCTGCTGGAGGATGACCGCATGGCCGCGCGGCGCGAGTGCATCACCGCGTGGGAATCGACCTTCTCGCCGGTGAGTGCGCATGCGGAGTGGACCGCGAAGCGCGATGCGGAGCTGGTGCGCGAGGCGCTGGGCCTGCACTTCGACTGCAGGGCGCTCTCGTATGACCACCTGGCCGACATGGCGCGGCGGGACCAGTATCCCCTGCTGCGCGCGCGGCTCAGGCAGCAGCCCGGGGTGGTGGTGGTACGGTGATCGGGCCCTGCGTGCAGGCGAACTGCTGGATGGGCTGCAGCGAATGCTCCAGCAGCTCGGCAACGCTGCGGACCTGGGCGCCCCCGGGGCGCGGATCTATTGCCCTGCCTCGATCGGAACGGGCTGTGCACGCGCCAGCTTGCCCACCCGCACGCCCAGCAGGCGGATGCGGCGTGACAGGTCGATGCGCTTGAGCCCCAGCCCGGCCACGCGACGAATGATCGCTGCGTCGGCCGTGTACTCGTCGATGGTGGTGTCGCGCGTCACCGTCCTGAAATTGTCGAAGCGCAGCTTCACGCCGATGGTGCGGCCCACATAGCCCTTTCGTTGCAGGTCACCGGCCACCTGCTCGCACAGGCGGGTGAAGATGGCGCTGAGCGCCGGCCGGTCGTGCACCACGTGCAGGTCGCGCTCGAAGGTGGTCTCGCGGCTCATGCTCACCGGCTCGCTTTCGGTGACCACCGGGCGGTCGTCGCGGCCGTGGCTGATGTCATGCAGCCAGGCGCCGTAACTCCGGCCGAAGTGCGCGATCAGCCAGTCCCGGTCGCGCGCCGCCAGCTCGCTCACGGTGTGGATGCCCAGCGCCTTGAGCTTCTCGTCCGTGCGCGGGCCGATGCCGTTCACCTTGCGGCAGGGCAGCGGCCAGATCTTCGATTCCAGGTCATCCAGGGTGATGACCGTGATGCCGTTGGGCTTGTTGAACTCGCTGGCCAGCTTGGCCAGCAGCTTGTTCGGCGCCACGCCGATGGAACAGGTCAGCCTGGTGGCCTCGAAGATGCGGCGCTGGATGCGCCCGGCCAACACCTGGCCGCCCTCCTCTTCCACGCCGGGTACGTCGGTCAGGTCGATGTACACCTCGTCGATGCCGCGGTCCTGCATCACCGGCGCGATCTCGCGGATGGCCTGCTTGAACAGGCGCGAGAGGCGGCGGACCTCGTCGAAGTCCACCGGCAGCAGGATGCAGTCGGGGCAGCGCTTGGCGGCCTTCATCAGGCCCATGGCCGAGCCGACGCCGAACTGGCGGGCTTCGTAGGTGGCGGTGGTGATGACGCCACGGCCGACGTAGCTGGACAGGCGCGGGAAGACGTCGAGGGGGATGTCGGCCAGCGTGGCCCTCGACCAGTCGCGGCCGGGGTGGCGCTCGCGGGCACGGGCCAGCAGGTCGTCCTCGTGGCGGCGCGCGCCGCCGATCACGACCGGCAGGCCCTTGAGCTGCGGGTAGCGCAGCAGCTCGACGGACGCGAAGAAGGCATCCATGTCGAGGTGGGCGATGACGCGGCGGGGAGAGAGGGAGGAGGACGGTTGCCCTGGGGCGGCGGAGTTCACCGCGAAAGGATAGCCAAGGAGGCCTTTGCTTGCGGAGGCCGATCTCCCGCAACAGGTCGCCGCCTCCGGCCAGGGCGCCGCGCGGCCGCGGCCGGACCTTCCAGCCCGTCCCTGAAGTCACTCCTGCGGAACGGCGCCGGGCATCAGCACGATGCCCGGCCGCTGACGGAATGGACTAGCGAGCCCTGTGGCCCACGCCGTGTGAACGACCCTTGCCGCGGCGCATCTGGGCACCACCCAGCGAGGCGTCCAGCCTGTCTTCATCCTCCTCCGCCTCCATGCCCTCGCCCTGCGACTGCAGTTCCGGCGTGATCTCGGATTCGGCGAGCTGGGTCAGGCGCTCGTCGTAGGCGCTGCCCTCCTCCAGCGCGCGTTCCATCGCGCCGACGAGGTCCTGCTGGCCGGTGGCCTGCGCAAGGGCCTTCACCGTGCCCCAGGCGGCCATGCA
>CAYVZE010000146.1:0-3538 GCA_964455685.1 uncultured Steroidobacteraceae bacterium | reverse complement strand
TGGGCGAGCGCATGCGCCTGTTCCCGGCCAGCGGCGAGATCAACCGCAAGCTCGACACCGGCAAGGGCGGGGCGAAGGCGGTGCTGGCGCGGGCCGAGGAGGCCTACCGCTCGAGCGCGAAGTCGGTGGACTACACCGACGGCCTGTCGATGGAGTTCGAGGACTGGCGCTTCAACCTGCGTGCGTCCAACACCGAGCCGCTGGTGCGCCTGAACGTGGAGACCCGGGGCGATGCGGCGCTGATGCGCGCGAAGACCGAGGAGCTGCTGAAGCTGATGGATGCCTGAGCAGGCGCGAAGCGCCTGTTCAGCTTTCGTTCAGCTGCCGGCCCCGTGCGCAGCGAAGCTGCAGTGGCGGCCGTGCGTTGCGGTAAGCTCTTGCGCCCATGAAGTCCGCCTACGCCCAGGACCGCCTGCGCAATTTCGGCCTGCTGCTGGTCATCGCCGTGATCGTGCACGCGTTCTACACCTTCCAGGTCCGCCCGGTGGCGGCGGGGTGGGAACAGCGCCAGCGGGCCGCCCAGCTCGAGGATCCGGACTACCAGCCGCGCCGGTCGGTGTGGGTGGTCATCAAGGATGCCGAGCAGGAGATCTGCGTGATCCTGTTCACCTGGGCCCTGGCGCTGTCCTGGCTGAAGGCCCGGGCGCTGGCCCGCCACCGCCGCCAGCTCGATGCGGGCCTGCTGAAGGTGCCGCCGGGCTACCGCATCCTGCCCACGGACGTGCGCGAGTACTCCCACCGCCTGGACGAGCTGCCGCCGGGCGAGCGGGACCTGATCCCGGCGCGTACCATCCGCCGGGCCCTGAAGCGCTTCGGCGAGACCGCCAACGTGCAGGACGCGGCCACCACGGTGCACGATTACTGCGAATCGGAGGCCTCGCGCCTGGACGCCGAGCTGTCGCTGGTCCGCTTCTGCGTCTGGGCCATCCCGGCCATTGGCTTCGTGGGCACGGTCCGCGGCATTGGCTACGCGCTGGCGGGCGCCCAGACCGCGCTGCGGGGCGACACGGGCCCGGTGACCACGGGCCTGGGCGTGGCCTTCAACTCCACCTTCGTGGCCCTGATCCTGTCGATCGGGCTGATGTACGTCATCCATGAGCTGCAGCTGCGGTCCGAGCGGCTGGTGCTGGACACCGAGCTGCACGTGGACGATGCGGTGATCAGCAACCTGCAGTCGCGGTGACGCGGCGCGGCCGGGGGCCGGGCCGGCCCTTCGCCCCGGGACGGCCACCGTGTGGCAGAATCCACCCCCATGAAACACGAAAACCTCATCGCCATCGACGTGCACACGCACGCGGAAATCTCCTGCCGCCAGCCTGAGGACGACTACGCCCAGGAAATCGAGGAGCAGAAGAAGAAGTACTTCAAGTCGGGCAACCCGCCGACCATCCAGGAGACGATCGAGTACTACCGCTCGCAGAAGATCGGCCTGGTGATGTTCACGGTGGACACCGAGTTCGAGATCGGCCGCCGCCGCATCCCGAACGACGAGGTGCTGGAGGTCGCGCGCGCCAACAGCGACATGATGATGGCCTTCGGCAGCGTCGACCCGCACAAGGGCAAGATGGGCCTGCGCGAGGTCAAGAAGCTGATCGCCGAGGGCATCAGCGGCTTCAAGTTCCACCCGACCTGCCAGGGGTTCTACCCGAACGACCGCATGGCCTACCCGCTGTACGAGGCCATGGCCGAGGCGAAGCTGCCGGTGATCTTCCACAGCGGCCACTCGGGCATGGGCTCGGGCCTGCGCGGCGGCGGCGGGCTGCGCCTGAAGTACTCCAACCCGATGCACCTGGATGACGTGGCGGCGGATTTCCCCGACATGACCATCATCATCGCCCACCCGTCCTGGCCGTGGCAGGACGAGGCGCTGTCGGTGTGCCTGCACAAGCCCAACGTGTACATCGACCTGTCGGGCTGGTCGCCGAAGTACTTCCCGCCGCAGCTGATTCACTATGCGAACACGCAGCTGAAGCACAAGATGCTGTTCGGCACGGACTACCCGCTGATCACGCCGGAGCGCTGGATGAAGGACTTCGACGCGGCCGGGTTCCGTCCCGAGGTCCGGGACCTCATTCTGAAACAGAACGCGATCCGGGCCCTGGGGCTCGATCGCGCGGCCTGAAACACATCGCAGGAGCACAGTACCGTGAAGACCTCTCGCCGCATTGTCGTTTCGATGGCTGCCGCCGCGCTCGTGGGCGCCGTGGCGTTCCCCGGGGCTGCCATGGCCCAGCAGAAGGCAGCCAGGCCGCTGAACATCGTGGTCTACGGAGGCAGCGGCGCCGCCGGCAGCCGCATTGCCAACGAGGCCGCCGCGCGTGGCCACGTGGTCACGGTGGTCGACAAGTCGCCCAAGGCCGACATCGCGCCGCAGGGCGCCAAGGTGGTGGCCGGCGACGCGCTGGACGCCAAGGACATCGCCCGGAACATCGCCGGCGCCGACGTGGTGGTCTCCTCGGTGATCGTGCGCCCGACGCCCACGCCCACCTTCGCCGTGGACGTGGCCAAGGCCATGGTGGAGGCACAGCGCGGCCAGCAGGGCAAGAAGAGCCGCCTGATCGTCGTGGGCGGCGCCAGCAGCCTGTATGACGCGCAGGGTCGCCGCATCGTCGACACGCTGCCTGCCAACATGCCCGCCGGTACCCTCAACGAGATCAAGTCGGCGGTGGACGCCCTCGACTTCCTGAAGACGGTCACGGATACCTCCTGGACCTTCGTCAGCCCGTCGAGCAACTTCCGTCCCGGCGAGCGCACCGGCAAGTTCCGCCTGGGCACCGACCAGCTGCTGGTCGATGCCCAGGGCCGCAGCTCGATCTCGATGGAGGACTTCGCCGTGGCGATCCTCGACGAGATCGAGAACCCGCAGTTCGTCAACAAGCGCTTCACCGTCGGGTACTGATGAAATGGCTGCCGCCGCTGCTGCTGCTGGCCCCGCTGCTGGCCGGTGCGGCGGAGCCGGACGGGACCACCCGGCTGCACCGGGCGGTCTACGAGGGTAATGTCGAGGAAGCCCGGCGGCTGATCGCCGCCGGCGAGGATCCCGCCGCCCGCAACGTGTTCGGCGCCACGCCGATGATGCTGGCGGCGCAGCGGGGCGACGCGGACCTGCTCCGCCTGCTGCTGGATGCCGGCGCGGACGTCGATTCCCGCAATGACGAGGGCCAGACGGCCCTGATGGTGGTGGCCCGCACCGGCAACGTCGAGGCCGCGAGGCTCCTGGTCCGGCGCGGTGCCGACGTGCACGCGCGCGAGGCCTGGGGCGGGCAGACGGCCCTGATGTGGGCCGCCGCCCAGGGCCAGCCGCAGATGATCCGCCTGCTGGTGAAGGCCGGGGCGCGCGTGGACGAGCGCTCCGCGGTGCGCGACTGGCAGCGCCGGGTGACGGCCGAGGGGCGGCCCAAGGACATGTTCCGCGGCGGGCTTACGCCGCTGCTGTTCGCGGCCCGCGAGGGCTGCATCCCCTGCGTGAAGGAACTGCTCGATGCCGGCGCCGACATCGACCTCGACGACCCGGACGGCACCACGGCGCTCATCATGG
>CAYVZE010000145.1:0-3656 GCA_964455685.1 uncultured Steroidobacteraceae bacterium | reverse complement strand
CGCAGCAGCTGCTGCAGCAGGCCGACGTGCTGCTGCACGACCGGCTGGTGCCCGAGGCCATCCTCGAGCGCGCCCGCCGTGACGCGCTGAAGATCAACGTGGGCAAGGCGCCCGGTCGCCACGAGCACACCCAGGAATACATCAATGCGCTGCTGCTGGAGCATGCGCGTGCCGGCAGGCGCGTGGCGCGGGTGAAGGGCGGGGATCCCTTCGTGTTCGGGCGCGGCGGCGAGGAGCTGGCGGTGCTGCGCGAGGCCGGCATCCCGGTGGTGGTGGTGCCGGGCATCACTGCTGCGTTGGGGGCGGCGGCCAGCGCGGGCCTGCCGCTCACGCACCGCGGCCTGGCGCAGGCGGTCACCTTCGTCACCGCCACCGGCGCCAATGCGATCCACCTGGACTGGAAGGCGCTGTCGCAGCCGCATCACACGCTGGTGTTCTACATGGGCAGCGCGCGCGCCGATTACATCGCCTCGCAGCTGCTGGCCAACGGGCTGGCGCCTTCCACACCGGTGGCGCTGCTGGAACGTGCCACCTGGCCGGAGGAGCGGGTGCTGACCACCACGGTCAAGGACCTGCCGGGCTTTGCCGCCAGCGCGCAGCTGCGCTCGCCCACGCTGATGGTGGTGGGAGAGGTGGCCGCGCTGGCGCAGGTGAAGGGGCTGGTGGCCGCTTCGATGCAGTCCGCCGTCGATGAGGGACGGAGCGCATGAGGGGAAGGGGGCGCATGAGGGGAGCGAGGCTTGTCCTGTTCGCGGCGCTGCTGGCGCCGCTCCTGGTCCCGCAGTTGCCGGCCGCCGAGCCGGCGCGGCGGCCGGCGCGCAGCGCCGCCGAGATCATCGATGCCGCGCCGCCGGAGCACTGGCGGCGCCCGGACCCCGACAACCTGCTGTTCATGCAGATCGCCACCGGC
Organism: uncultured Steroidobacteraceae bacterium; assembly: GCA_964455685.1. Taxonomy (GTDB): domain Bacteria; phylum Pseudomonadota; class Gammaproteobacteria; order Steroidobacterales; family Steroidobacteraceae; genus ZC4RG30. The sequence continues at coordinate 2,746 of CAYVZE010000145.1, read as the reverse complement.
GTGGTGGTGATCGAACTGGCGCCGCAGTTCGCGCCCGGCCACGTGGCCAACATCCGCACCCTGGCGCGCGAGCGCTTCTGGGACGGCGCCAGCATCTACCGCGTGCAGGACAACTATGTCGCGCAGTTCGGCGATGCGGATTCCGATGACGAGTCGCGGGCGAAGCCACTGGGCAGCGCGAAGCGCCGGCTGCCGGCCGAGTTCGAGCGCGCCGCCGCCGGCCTGGCCTTCGAGCCCCTGCCCGATGTGGACGGCTGGGCGCCGGAGGCCGGCTTCGTCGACGGTTTCCCGGCCGCGCGCGCGCCGCGCGAGGGCAGCGCCTGGCTGGCCCATTGCTACGGCACGGTGGGCGCCGCTCGCGGCAACGACCCGGACAGCAGCACCGGCGCCGAGCTGTACGTGGTCATCGGCCACGCACCCCGCCAGCTCGACCGCAACATGACCGTGGTAGGGCGGGTGCTGATCGGCATGGACCTGATCGCCTCCCTGCCGCGCGGCGAGGCGGCGATGGGCTTCCACGAGGACCCGGCCGGGCGCACGCCCATCCGCGCCGTGCGCCTGGCCAGCGAGGTGCCCGAGGCGGTGCGGCCGAAGCTCGAGGTGCTGCGCACCGACAGCAGCAGCTTCCGCGAGGCCACCGAGGCCCGCCGCAACCGGGTCGACGACTTCTTCAAGCGGCCGGCGGGGTACATCGACCTGTGCAACGTCCCCGTGCCGGTGCGCATCGCGCGCTGACGCGTTTAAGATTCCGGTCCTTGCAGCCCGAGGGCTGCATCCAGGGAGACAGCTGCAAGATGAGTCTGCGCAAGGGTTTCGTCGATGCCGTGGGCAACACGCCGCTGCTGCGCCTGAACGGTCCCAGCGAGGAGACCGGCTGCGAGATCCTCGCCAAGGCCGAGTTCATGAACCCCGGCGGATCGGTCAAGGATCGCGCCGCGCGCTGGATCGTGCTCGACGCCGAGCAGCGCGGGGCGCTCAAGCCCGGCGGCACGGTGGTGGAGGGCACGGCCGGCAACACCGGCATCGGCATCGCCCATGTCTGCAATGCCCGCGGCTACCGCTGCATCATCGTGATGCCGGACAACCAGTCGCCGGAGAAGTACCGACTGATCGAGGCGCTGGGCGCCGAGGTGCGAAAGGTACCCACCGTGCCCTACAGCAACCCGGCGCAGTACCAGCACCAGGCCCGGCGCCTGGCCGAGGAACTGCCCAATGCGGTGTGGGCCAACCAGTTCGACAACACTGCCAACCGCCGCGCCCACGTGGAGTCCACGGGACCGGAGATCTGGGCGCAGACCGGCGGCCGCATCGATGCGTTCGTGGCCGCGGCCGGCACCGGCGGCACGCTGGCCGGCACTTCGGAGTTCCTCAAGTCGAAGAACCCGGGGATCCGCACCGTGCTGGCCGACCCGCCGGGCAGCGCGCTGTTCAATTTCGTCAAGAACGGCGAGGTGAAGGCCACCGGCTCCGGCTCGATCACCGAGGGCATCGGCATCGGCCGCATCACCGAGAACTTCAAGGGCTCGCCGGTGGACGACGCCGTGCACATCGAGGATCCCGAGACCGTCAGCATGGTGTACCGCCTGTTGCACGGCGAGGGCCTGTTCCTGGGCAGCACCAGCGGCATCAACGTGGCCGCGGCGGTGCGGGTGGCGCGCGAGCTGGGTCCCGGCCACACCGTGGTCACGGTGCTGTGCGACGGCGGCGCCAAGTACGTCTCGCGCCTGTACGATCGGGAGTGGCTGGTTTCCAAGGGATTGCTGGAGGCCGCGGAGGCAGGGAAGCGGGCAGCCGGGCGCGCGTAGCGGCCGGCAACACGGGGGGCAGATGCGCCTGATACTTCCACCAGGCACCAGCGAACGCCGCTTCCGGCGCGCGCTGGATGCCTTTGCTTCGGTCGTCGGCCGCGAATGGGTGCTCGACACCAGCACCGACCGCGAGGCCTACCTCGACATCTACGCCCCCGGCAACGAGGAGCAGCACGCGCCTTCGGCCGCGGTATCGGTGGAATCCACCGCGCAGGTGCAGGCCATCGTGCGCCTGGCCAACGAGCATCGCATTCCGCTGTGGCCCATCTCGCGCGGCAAGAACTACGGCTACGGCGGCGCTGCGCCGCGCATGCCCGGCAGCGTGATCCTCGACCTCTCGCGCATGAAGCGCATCCTCGAGGTCAACGAGCGCTTCGGCTACTGCGTGGTGGAACCGGGCGTGGGCTTCTACGACCTGTACGACCACGTGCGCTCGCGCAACCTGCCGCTGTGGCTGTCGCTGCCGGGCAATGCCTGGGGCAGCGTGGTGGGCAATGCGCTGGAGCGTGGCTTCTCGGCCACGCCCTACGGCGACCATGGCGCGCAGATCTGCGGCATGGAGGTGGTGCTGCCTACCGGCGAGCTGGTACGCACCGGCATGGGCGCGATGACCAACAACCGCACCTGGCCGCTGTTCAAGAACGGCTTCGGCCCCTCCTGGGACCAGATGTTCGTGCAGTCGAACTTCGGCATCGTCACCAGGATGGGCCTGTGGCTGATGCCGGCGCCCGAGGCCACGCTGTCGATGTCGATGAAGCTACCGCGGCCCGAGGACCTGGGCTGGCTGGTGGACGTGCTCACGCCGCTGCGCATCCAGGGGCTGGTGAACCACAACGTGGGCGTGACGGCCTACATGGCCTCGGCGACTACCAGCTCGCAGCGGCGCGACTGGTACCAGGGCGAGGGCTCGCTGCCCGACAGCGTGGTCCGCGCCATCA
>CAYVZE010000144.1:0-3728 GCA_964455685.1 uncultured Steroidobacteraceae bacterium | reverse complement strand
GCACGTTCACCGACGAGCGCGACAGGCGGCCGATGGCGCGGAACACCTGCTGCATGGCCGGCGCCTTGCCGAGCAGCTCGGGCATGGGCGGCGGGGGCGGCGGCGCGGTGTCGGCCTGGCGCTCGCTGGCCTGCGCGGCGCGGCGTACCAGGTCCACGGCCTGGTCCACGTCGAAGGGCTTGGGCAGGTACTCGAACGCGCCGCCCTCGTAGGCGGACACGGCGCTGCCCAGGTCCGAGTGCGCGGTCATGACGATCACGGGCAGCTCGGGATGGCGCTCGTGCACGTTGCGCAGCAGTTCCAGGCCCGACTTGCCGGACATGCGGATGTCGGTCATCAGCACGTCGGGCACTTCGCTGCCCAGCGTGGCGAGGGCAGATTCGGCGGCGTCGAACAGGCGGGGGTTCATGCCCGCGTTCTTCAGCGCGCGCTCCAGCACCCAGCGGATGGAGGCATCGTCATCGACGAGCCAGACCCGAAGCGGCATGTCGTTCACTCCTGTATCCCCTCCAGCGGCAGCAGCAGCGAGAACACGGTCCTGCCGGGCTGGCTTGTGAATTCGATGATGCCTCCGTGGCGGGTTGCGAGGTCCTGCGCGACCGCCAGTCCCAGGCCGGTGCCGTTGGAGCGGCCGGTGACCAGTGGCAGGAACAGCGTCTTGATGAGATCCGGCGGCACGCCGGGGCCGTTGTCCTCGACTTCGATGGCGACCACCAGCTTGTGGCGCGCCTTGCCGATGTTCACGCCGCTGCGCACGCGCGTGCGCACCACGATGCGGCCGTGCTTGCCGACGGCCTGCATGGCGTTGCGCACGACGTTGAGCAGCGCCTGCACGATCTGGTTGCGGTCGAACAGCGCGTTGGGCAGGCTGGGGTCGTAGTCGCGCTCCAGCACCACGCCGGCAGGCGCCTCGGCGCTGATCAGCCGCACCACGTGCTCGCATACCTCGTGGATGTTGATCACGGTCTTCTGCGGCGGGCGGCTGCCGCCGGCCATGGAGTCGACCAGCGACACCAGCCGGTCGGCCTCGGCGATGATCACGGCGGTGTATTCGCGCAGCTCGGGATGGGCGGCGAGCTCCTTCTCCAGCAGCTGCGCGGCGCCGCGCAGGCCGCCGAGCGGGTTCTTCACCTCGTGCGCCAGCTGGCGGACCATCAGGCGGCTGGCGTCCATGTCGGCCAGGATCTGCGTGTCGCGCGAGATGCGCTGGCGCTGGGTGGCGTCGGTCATCTCCAGCAGCAGGTAGGTACCGGTGGCCTGGCCTTCCAGCGGCGTGACGATCAGGTCGATCAGCGCGGGCTCGCGGTTGGCGGCCGAGCCCACCGCCTTCAGCATCAGCTCGTGCTGGGTGCAGGTCTCGTGGTTCTCCAGCGAGCGGCGCAGCACGGCCACCAGCTGCGTGGGGTCGTAGAAGAGCTCGGAGAACGGCCGGCCGCGCGCGTGGCGCAGGCTCGCGGCCATGAAATCCTGGGCACTGACGTTCGCGTAGATCGGGCACAGCTCGGCATCGAGCACGACGATGCCGGTGGAGAGCGAGTCGAACAGCTCGGTGGGCTCGAACTGCGAAAGCGGCGAGGACCAGTTGTGGTCACGCAGCGCAGACATCATCGCGCGGTACCCTCCCCGCGCGATGGCGGAAGAATCAGCGGCCGGGTGCCGGCCTCGGTGCGGGCGCCGGCTGCGGCGCGACGCGTCCAGGCGCCAGGATGCTCTGCTGGCGCAGGTGGAAGGTCAGCGGCGCGCCGGCACACACCACTGCGCCGCGCTCGTCGATGACGCGCACGTTCAGCGTGTGGCTGCCGCGGAAGACCTCGGGAATGGTGTAGCTGGTGAGCCCTTCCGGCCAGTCGGCCAGCGGCGCACCGTTCATCAGGACCTGCAGTCGATGCCCGCTGCGCAAGGCCGGTTCGACTTCCACCGACACGTTCACGGGCTGCACGCCGTGCAGGGTCTCGTCCGGCTGCGGCGAGGTCACGTCGCAGCGGGTGTAGGCAAAGGAAGCGTTCGATTCCTCGCGCGAGGAACGACGCTCGCTGCCCGGGAAGGCGTCTTCCCAGGAAGGCGCCTCCGTCACGGCATCCGTGCCGGAGGGACGGGAGTTCTCGCCGATGCTGATCCGCACGGCACCCGGACGGGGCTGGTCGGAGTAGTGGACGGTGCCGGTGGCGTCCGTCCAGCGCCAGACTTCTGCCGCGCCAGCCGTCAGCGCGAAGCCGAGCAACAGGACTGTGGCAATTGGGCGCATAGGGCATCAGCATAGTCCCATTTCCCGCCGATTCAAGGAACCGGCGGCCCGGGCAGGGCCGCCGGTCCGGTACGGCCGGGTTTACAGGCTGTAGTACATGTCGAGCTCGACCGGATGGGTGCTCATCCGGAAGCGGGTGACCTCCTGCATCTTCAGGTTGATGTAGGCATCGATCACGTCGTTGGTGAACACACCGCCGCGGGTCAGGAACTCGCGGTCCTTGTCCAGGGCCTCGAGCGCCATGTCGAGCGAGTGGCACACCTGCGGAATGGCCTTCTCCTCCTCCGGCTCCAGGTCGTACAGGTCCTTGTCCGCCGGATCGCCGGGGTGGATCTTGTTCTGGATGCCGTCCAGGCCGGCCATCATCATCGCCGCGAAGGCGAAGTACGGGTTCGCGGTCGAGTCCGGGAAGCGCACCTCGATGCGGCGGGCCTTCGGGTTCGACACCCACGGAATGCGGATCGAGGCCGAACGGTTGCGGGCCGAGTAGGCCAGCATCACGGGCGCCTCGAAGCCGGGCACCAGGCGCTTGTAGCTGTTGGTGCTGGCGTTGGTGAACGCATTCAGGGCCTTGGCGTGCTTGATGATGCCGCCGATGTAGTACAGCGCGGTCTCCGACAGCCCGCCGTACTTGTCGCCGGCGAACAGCGTCTTGCCTTCCTTCTGCAGCGACTGGTGCACGTGCATGCCCGAGCCGTTGTCGCCGACCAGCGGCTTCGGCATGAAGGTCGCCGACTTGCCGTACTGCGCGGCCACGTTCTGCACCACGTACTTGAGGATCAGCACCTCGTCGGCCTTGCGGGTCAGGGTGCCGGCGCCGACGCCGATCTCGCACTGGCCGCCCGTGGCCACCTCATGGTGGTGCACCTCGACCTCCAGGCCCATCTCTTCCAGCGCATTGCACATGGCGCTGCGGATGTCCTGGTAGGCGTCGACCGGCGGCACCGGGAAGTAGCCGCCCTTGATGCCCGGACGGTGGCCCAGGTTGGGACGGTCCTCGAACGAACGGTTGGAGTTCCAGGCACCGGAGTACGACTCGATGGTGTAGCCGGTGCTGTTCAAGGCCGAGTACCACTTCACGTCGTCGAAGATGAAGAACTCGTTCTCCGGTCCGAACAGGGCGTAGTCGGCGATGCCGGTGGACTTCAGGTAGGCCTCGGCGCGCAGCGCCAGCGAACGCGGGTCGCGCTCATAGCCCTGCATGGTGGCCGGCTCGATGACGTTGCAGCGCAGGTTCAGCGTCGTCTCTTCGTAGAAGGGATCGATCACGGCGCTGGCGGCATCCGGCATCAGGATCATGTCGGACTCGTTGATGCCCTTCCAGCCGGCGATGGAGGAGCCGTCGAACATCTTGCCGTCGGTGAAGATCTCTTCCTTGATGTGCTTCGCGGGCACGGTGACGTGCTGTTCCTTGCCGCGGGTATCAACGAAGCGGAAATCGACGTACTTGACCTCCTTTTCTTTGATGATCTTCAGGACGTCG
>CAYVZE010000143.1:0-3837 GCA_964455685.1 uncultured Steroidobacteraceae bacterium | reverse complement strand
GGCCTGCTGACCTTCGGCATCCCGCCCTTCAAGCTCGAGAAGGAAGTGGTGGAGAACCGCCGCCAGGTGATGGAGGAGATGGGCGTGGAGTTCCGCCTCGGCGTCGAGGTGGGCAAGGACATCTCCTTCGAGGAGCTGCTGGCCCAGTACGACGCCGTGTTCCTCGGCATGGGCACCTACACCTACGTGAAGGGCGGCTTCCCGGGCGAGGACCTGCCGGGCGTGTACGAGGCGCTGCCGTACCTGGTGTCGAACATCCGCCACGAGCTGGGCCTGCCCGGCGGCGAGGACTTCATCGACCTGAAGGGCAAGCGCGTGGTGGTGCTGGGCGGTGGCGACACCGGCATGGACTGCAACCGCACGGCCATCCGCCAGGGCGCGGTGTCGGTGACCTGCACCTACCGCCGCGACGTGGACAACATGCCGGGCTCGCGCCGTGACTACAAGAACAGCGTCGAGGAAGGCGTGAACTTCCTGTTCAACCGCCAGCCCGTCGAGATCATCGGCAACGGCAAGGTCGAGGGCGTGCGCGTGGTCGAGACGCGGCTGGGGGCGCCGGATGCGCGCGGCCGCCGCCGTCCCGAGAACGTGCCCGGCACCGAGCAGGTGATCCCGGCCGATGCGGTGGTGATCGCGTTCGGCTTCCAGCCGAGCCCTGCGTCGTGGTTCGAGCAGCACGGCATCGCCCTGCATCCCAATGGCCGCGTGCGCGTGACGGCCGACCAGGTGACACCGTTCCAGACCACCAATCCCAAGGTCTTCGCCGGCGGCGACATGGTGCGTGGCTCGGACCTGGTGGTGACCGCGGTGTTCGAGGGTCGCGAGGCGGCCAAGGGCATCCTCGGGTACCTGGGCCTGCGCTGAAGAAGCGCTGACGGCCGGGTGATGGCCCGGCCGTCCGTCCCCGCAGGCGCCTGTTCTGCGAGAATTGGCGGCGGACTTCCAGGGAGGACCCGCCATGGCCATCACGCTCTACCACCACCCCTACAGCCGCGCCCGCTCCGTCATCTGGATGCTGGAGGAGCTCGGGGTCCCCTATGAGCTCAGCTGGGTGGACATCATGCCCGGCGGGCAGAAGTCGCCGGAGTTCCTGAAGCTCAATCCCATGGGCAAGGTGCCGGTGCTGGTGGACGGTGAGGCCGTGGTCAGCGAGGTGGCGGCCATCGCCCTGTACCTGGGCGACCGCTATTCCCTCGGCCATCTCGCGCCGGCGCCGGATGACCCGGCCCGCGGTCACTACCTGCGCTGCGCCTTGTTCTCGCCCTCGGTGATCGAGCCCGCGGCGGCGGCGCGCACCGCGGGCGGCAACTTCAACCCGGTGGCCGTGGGCTGGGGCACGTATGAGTCCATGGTGGAGGCCACCGAGGCGCTGGTCGGCAAGGGGCCGTGGCTGCTGGGCGCGCGCTTCAGCATGGCCGACATCATCCTCGGGGGCACGCTGCGCTTCCTGCTGAACTTCAAGATGATCGACCCGCGGCCGGCGTTCACGCAGTACGTGCAGCGCCTGGAGACGCGGCCGGCGCTGCAGCGGGCCGAGGCGCGCAATGCCGAGGTGGCGGCCGCGCACGGGTTGGGCCGGTAGGCCGGCGCCAGTTCCAGGCGGCCCTGCGGCCGAGGGGCACCCGCGGAAATCACCGGCGCGGCCCGGCCGCGCCGCCCGGGTCGCGTAGAATGGGCGCCCTTTCCGGCAAACCTTCATCGGCGATGACCCAAGCATTCACAAAGACTCCCGGCTGGCTCGACTGGTACCAGAACCCCTCCAGGCCGCAGTTCGTGCTGCCGCCCGGCGCGGTGGACGCCCATTGCCATGTGTTCGGCCCCGGGGAGAAGTTCCCGTATGCACCCGAGCGCAAGTACACGCCCTGCGATGCCTCCAAGGAGCAGCTGTTCGCGCTGCGCGATCACCTGGGCTTCGCGCGCAACGTGATCGTGCAGGCCACCTGCCACGGCGCCGACAACCGCGCCATGGTGGATGCCTGCCTCGCCTCCAATGGCAAGGCGCGCGGCGTGGCCACGGTGCGCCGCTCGGTCACCGACGAGGAGCTGCAGCAGCTGCACGCCGCCGGCGTGCGCGGCGTGCGCTTCAACTTCGTCAAGCGCCTGGTGGATTTCACGCCCAGGGACGAGCTGATGGAGATCGCCGGGCGCATCTCGAAGCTGGGCTGGCACGTGGTGATCTACTTCGAGGCGCAGGACCTGCCCGAGCTGTGGGACTTCTTCACCTCGCTGCCCACCATCGTGGTGGTGGACCACATGGGCCGCCCGAACGTGGACAAGCCCATCGACGGGCCGGAGTTCCAGCTGTTCCTGAAGTTCATGCGCGAGCATCCGAACGTGTGGAGCAAGGTGAGCTGCCCGGAGCGGCTGTCGAAGTCCGGCCCGCCGGCGCTCAACGGCGAGCGCCATGCCTACCGCGACGTGATCCCGTTCGCGCGCCGCGTGGTCGAGGAGTTCCCCGACCGCGTGCTGTGGGGCACCGACTGGCCGCACCCGAACCTCAAGGACCACATGCCGGACGACGGCCTGCTGGTGGACTTCATCCCGCACATCGCGGTGACGCCGGAGCTGCAGAAGAAGCTGCTGGTGGACAACCCGATGCGCCTGTACTGGCCGGAAGAGACCTGACGCGCCTTGGGCTCCCCGGGGATCGAGCGGGACATCCTGCTGGCCCTGCGCGAGCCGGCGGATCCGGCTGATCCGATCGGGCCTGCGTGGCTGGACCGGCTGGCGGTGGACATCACCACGCTGGGCGGCCACGCAGTGCTGACGCTGCTGGTGCTGAACGTGCTGGTGTGCCTGCTGCTGGTGCGCCGGCGCGCTGCCGCGCTGCTGCTGGCCGGCAGCACGGCGGGCGCGATGATCATCAACCACGTCGCCAAGGCCGGTTTCGAACGCGCCCGGCCGGACGTGGTGCCGCACCTGGTGGAGGTCTCCACGGCGAGCTTCCCCAGCGGGCATGCCCTGCTGTCCACCAGCATCTACCTGACGCTGGCCGCGCTGCTGGGACGGCAGGTGCCGGCGTTGCGCCATTACCTGATGGGGCTGGCCATCGGCCTGTCGCTGCTGGTGGGCGCCAGCCGCGTGTACCTGGGCGTGCACTGGCCCACCGATGTGCTGGCCGGCTGGGCGGTGGGGGCGGCCTGGGCATGGGTGGCGTGGCTGGCGGGCCGCCGGCATCTTGGTCCGCGCTGAGCCGCGCAGCCGCGTGCCTCAGGGGCCGAAGCGCGCGGTGAACTCGCGGTGCACGCGCAGCGGGTCATCCGGCTGCCGCGCGGATTTCTCGAACTGCGGCTGCTGGTAGCCGCTGCGCAGGCGGGTCACTTCCACCTGCCGGTCCTCGACGCGGAAATCCGCGCGCCAGTCCTGGATCGCCAGCGTCATCGATCCATCGCGGCCGCGGCGGATGCGCCGGTAGGGATGCGGCTGCGGCCCGAGCTTCAGCGTGGCGATGATGCGCTCGCGCAGCGGCAGTTCGATGCGGCCCTCGAGCCATGCGAGCCGGGCTTCGGCATCCGCGCTGAACGCCACTTCCCAGGACGGCCTTGGATCCGACGCCAGCCAGCCGCTGCCTGAATCCGGGAATGCATCCGCGTAGGCGACGTAGGGCTTGATGTCGAGCACCGGCGTGCCGTCGAGCAGGTCCACGTCGCGCACGTACAGCTTCAGTCCCTCCACGCGCTCAAGTCGCAGCGCCGACAGGCCGAGCGGATTGGGACGATGGGGCGAGCGCGTGGCGAGCACGCCCTTGCGTCCTGAAGTCGAGCGCGGCGGCAGCACCTTGGGTCGCCAGCCGCGGTTGTGGTGGAACCAGAAGATCACCCAGATGCGCTCCCAGCC
>CAYVZE010000142.1:0-3842 GCA_964455685.1 uncultured Steroidobacteraceae bacterium | reverse complement strand
CCGCGGTGGCCACCACCAGCAGGATGTTGTTGTAGAGCAGGAAGCTCTCGCGCGACACCAGGTCGAAGCCTGCCGGCGAGCGCAGCAGCGGCGCGCGCCACACGTACAGCGCCAGCGAGCCGCCGATGGTCAGCACCAGGAAGGCCAGGATGAACAGGCCCCTGCCCGGGTCGGCGGCAAAGCTGTGCACCGAAGTCAGCACGCCCGAGCGAACCATGAAGGTGGCCAGCAGGCAGAACGAGAAGGTCATGATGGCCAGCAGCAGCGTCCAGCTCTTGAACAGGCCGCGCTTGTCGGTCACTGCCAGCGAGTGGATCAGCGCCGTGGCCAGCAGCCACGGCATCAGGATGGAGTTCTCCACCGGGTCCCACGCCCACCAGCCGCCCCAGCCCAGCTCGTAGTAGGCCCACCAGCTGCCCACCGCGATGCCCAGGGTCAGGAACATCCACGCCACCGTGGTCCAGGGACGCGTCCAGCGCGCCCACACCTGGTCGAGCTTGCCTTCGATCATCGCCGCGCAGGCGAAGGCGAAGGCCACCGAGAAGCCCACGTAGCCCACGTACAGCAGCGGCGGGTGGATGGTGAGGGCCACGTCCTGCAGCACCGGGTTCAGGTCCATGCCATCGGGCAGCGCCGGCTGCAGGCGCGTGAACGGATTGGAGGTGGCCAGCGAGAACAGCAGGAAGCCGGCGCTGACCAGGCCCAGCACGCCCAGCACGCGCGCCACGAAGCTCCTCGGCAGCGAGGCCGAGAACGCCGCCACCGCCAGCGTCCATACCGACAGCACGAACACCCAGAACAGCATGCTGCCCTCGTGGTTGCCCCAGGTGGCCGCGACGCGGAAGTACACCGGCAGCGCCGAGTTGGAGTTGGCCGCGACCAGGCGCACGGAGAAGTCGTTGTGCACGAAAGCCCACACCAGGCAGCCGAAGGCCACCGCCAGCAGCACGAACTGCCCGGCCACGGCCGGGTAGACCGCCTGCATCCAGCGCGACTGGCCGCGCCAGGGACCGGCGAGGCCGAAGAAGGTCTGCGCCACCGCCAGCAGCAACGCGAGGATCATCGCGTACTGTCCGATCTCGGGGATCATTTACGGGATTGCTCCGCTATTGCCGGGGCGCCGGAGGGTTGTCCAGGCGCGATTCGCCGCGGCGGAGCGCTTCCTGCACCGCCGGCGGCATGTAGTTCTCGTCGTGCTTGGCCAGCACCTCGTCGGCCACGAACACACCCTGCTCGTCCAGGCGGCCGTTGGCCACCACGCCGGAGTTCTCCTTGAACAGGTCGGGCAGCACGCGGTCGTAGACCACCGGCACCTCGGCGGCGAAGTCCGTGACCACGAAGCGCACCTGGAGCGAACCGGGCGTGCGCTGCACGCTGCCGGCCTTGACCATGCCGCCCAGCTGGAAACGCTTGCCCGGCGGCACGGCACCGGCCGCCACCTCGGCGGGGGCCGTGTAGCCGATGCTGAAGTTGAACGACAGCATGGCCAGCGCCGTGGCGATGCCCACGCCCGCGACGATGCCCAGCACCATGATCAGGCGTCGCTTCTGCACCGGGGTCATGGCTGTTCCTCCTGCATGGCAAGGCGGCGGCGGGCTTCCTCGCGGGCGGCGCGCAGCTGCCGCCGCGCGATCCACACGTTCAGCCACAGCGCGCCGATGGCGATCACGTACGCCGGCCAGACGAACACGCCGTAGCCCTTCATGTCGAGGAACTCGCTCATGCCGCCTCCGGGCGCGCGAGTTCCTCGCGCAGCCAGGCGCCGCCGCGCTCCCGGCGCAGCACCTCGACGCGGGCGCGCATCAGCATGATCGCCACGAAATAGAAGGTGTAGGCCAGGATCATCACCAGCAGCGGCCAGAGCATTTCCACCGGCATCTTCGGCCCGTCGGCGCGCATCAGCGTCGGCGCCTGGTGCAGCGAGTTCCACCACTCCACCGAGTAATGCACGATGGGCACGTTGACCACGCCCACCAGCGCCAGCACGGCGCTGGCGCGGTCGGCGCGGTCGCGGTCCTCGATCGCGCCGCGCAGCGCGATGTAGCCAATGAAGAAGAACAGCACGAACAGCTGCGACACCAGCCGCGGGTCCCAGGTCCACCAGGTTCCCCAGGTGGGCTCGCCCCAGATCATGCCGGTGAGCAGTGACACGGCGGTGAAGCTCGCGCCGGCAGGCGCGCAGGCCGCGGCCACCGCATGGGCCACCTTGATGCGCCAGACCAGGCCCACCGCCGCGGCCAGCGCCATCCAGGTGTAGGTCATCAGCGCCAGGTACGAGGACGGCACGTGCACGTAGATGATGCGGTAGACCTCGCTCTGGTAGTAATCCACCGGCGCGGTCACCAGGCCGCCGTACAGCCCGACCAGCAGCAGGATCGTCGCGGCGCCCAGGAACCACGGCGCCCACCTGCCGGCGAAGCGGTAGAAGTAAGGCGGCGATCCGAAGCGATGGAACCAGGTCCAGGTCATAACCTTTGATTTTACTCCATGCTGATGCGCACGGCCGCGGCGGCGGCCAGTGGCGCCAGCGTCAGCGAAAGCACGCCCAGGGCCCCCAGGAGCAGCAAGGCGCCGGTGGTTTCATCCCCCGTCATCGCCCACATCGTGGCCCGCGCGCCAAACACCAGCACCGGCATCACCAGCGGCAGCACCAGCAGCGACAGCAGCGCGCTGCCGCGGCGCGTGCCCAGCGTGAGGGCCGCGCCGATGGCGCCGATCAGGCTCAGGGTGATGCTGCCCAGGAGCAGCGCCAGCAGGACCCCCGGGACCGAGCTGGCCGGTGCACCCAGCGCCAGCACGGCCACCGGCCCTGCCAGCACCAGCGGCAGGCCCGTGAGCATCCAGTGCGTGGCCGTCTTCGCGAGCAGCAGCGCAGTGAATGATTGTCCAGACAGCGCGAACTGCTCCAAAGTTCCGTCGCGGGCGTCTTCGCGGTAGAGGAACTCCAGCGCCAGCAGCGAGGCCAGCAACAGCGCGACCCACAGCGCGGCCGGTGCCAGCTCGCGCAGGCGCCCGGGTTCCGGGCTCAGCGCCAGCGGGAACAGCAGGCACACCAGCACGAAGAAGCCCAGCGGCTGCAGCCATTCGCCCGGGCGCCGGGCGGCCAGGACCAGATCACGGCGGACCACCGCGGCGGCGGCGGACAAGGCGGAGGCACGGGTGCTCATTGCAGGGGTTCCCCCGGGGACAGCCACAGGCGCACGTCGGCCCCGGGCAGTTCGATGGCGCGGTGGGTGGCGACCAGCGCCATCCCGCCGCCGGCCAGGTGGGCCGAGAGCAGCTTCGTGAACACCGCCTGCCCCGCAGCGTCCAGGTTGGTCACCGGCTCATCCAGCAGCCACAGGCGCGCCTCCCACAGCGACAGCCGTGCCAGGGCCACGCGGCGCTTCTGGCCGGCGGAGAAGTGCCGCACCGGCAGGCGCGGGTCGATGGCGCCCAATCCCACCGCCTCCAGTGCCTGGCGCAGGCGTGCCGCATCGGGGCGCGTGCGCAGGGCGCAGGCGAAGCGCAGGTTCTCGTCAGCCGACAGGTCGTCCTTCAGGGCATTGTCGTGGCCCAGGTAAGCCAGGTCGCGATGGAAGGCCAGCCGGTCCTCGCGCACGGGGCGGCCCTGCCACTCCACGTTGCCCTCCTCCGCGTACAGGAAGCCGGCCAGGCAGCGCAGCAGCGAGGTCTTGCCCGTGCCATTGGGCCAGAGGAGCTGCACGAGCTGCCCGGCAGCAATGCCGAAGGTGAGGCCCTTGAGCAGGTGGCGCTCGCCGCGCCACAGGTGCAGTTTGGTTACTTGGAGCAATTCGTCACTTCTTGTGGTGCGGACGGCGGGACTCGAACCCACACTTCCT
>CAYVZE010000141.1:0-4064 GCA_964455685.1 uncultured Steroidobacteraceae bacterium | reverse complement strand
GCCGAGGCGGTCTCGAAGTGCACGCCCTGCAGCACCACCACGGCCTGCTCCACGGCACAACCCTGGCGGTCCACGGTCACGCCGGCCAGCGAATCCGGGCACTGGTCGATCGCATCGGGCACGCCATCGCCATCGCTGTCCGCCGGCGGTGCCGGCGGCGGCGGCGCCGGGATCTCCCGCACCACCTCGCGCACCACTTCCACCTCGCGGACCTCGGTGCGCACCACTTCGCGCGGGCGGCGCAGCGGCACCATCACGCCAACCAGGGCATGGACCTCGGAGGGACGGCCGGGACTGCGGTCGTGCACGTACTGGCCCTCGAAGCGCAGCCTGAGGCCGTAGGCGCCCAGCGGTCGGGTCAGCAGGCCCAGGCCCGCGCGCGCGGTCAGCGCAAAGCCGTCGTCGTCGTTGGGATAGACGTCGTTGTAGGCACCGCCCACGCCGGCAAGCACGAAGGGCTGCCAGCCGCTGGAGCGCAGGTACCAGAGCAGGTCGACGTTGCCCGCGGAGCGGTAGTGGTCGGTGACCGCCGAATTGCCGGTCTCGTAGTTGAAGTAGCTGGTGGCGACCTCGACACCCCAATGGGGCGAGAGCTGCCAGCCCAGCCTCAGCTCCAGGCCGGCTGCAGACGAGGCGCCTCTGGCGTCCTCGTCAGGCCATGCCCTCGCCACACTGACGCCAAAATGCGTCCGGTCGTCATCGACATGCGCTCCCTGCGCGCAGACCTGCGCGGTGCTGGCCAGTCCGAGGGCAACAGCCACAACGCCGGTCCGGAATGTCCCTGCTCGATTCATGGAACACCTCGCTGTAAACATCCGGCGCGATCGCCTCGGGGGCCATCATCGGCAGTCGATGCAGTCCTGGATGAAAGCTAATTCACACAACTACTGCAGTGCGAAGTGATTCAGGGTTTTGCTGAGGAACATAATTACGACGTGAATGTTGGCCCATCTGCACTTGCGGGAGTTATTCCCGATGCTGGAGTGCAGTGAACCCGGGCGCAGGACAGCGCCAGCAATGTCAGGAAGACAGGAAGACCAGGGATGATCCGGCGGCATTGCGCCGCCGGATCAGGAAAGGATCAATCGGGGATCGGGCAGGAAGCCGCGAGCCTCTCAGTCCAGCACCATTTCGATGGCAGCGTTGAGCTCGGGGCTCTCCGGCGCCACGCGGCTGTCGAAGTACTGCACCGACCTGCCGTCGGCGCTGACCACGTACTTGTTGAAGTTCCACTTCGGCTCGCTGGTCTGCGCCGCCAGCGCCTTGAACACCGGGTTGGCGGCCGGTCCCTTCACGCTGGTGGTGGAGATCATGGTGAAGGTCACGCCATTGTTGAGGAAGCAGACCTCGGCGGCCTTCTCCTCGTCGGCGGCTTCCTGGTTGAAGTCATTGGACGAGAAGCCGACGACGGCCAGGCCCTTGTCCTTGTACTTCTGGTGAAGGGCCTCCAGGCCCTTGAACTGCGGCGTGAATCCGCAGTGGCTGGCGGTGTTCACGATCAGCATGGGCTTGCCCGCGAACTCCTTGCAGAGGTTCACCTTCTGCGAGGAATGGAGCTTGCGGAATTCGTGGTCGAGGAACGCCGGACAGGCGCCGGCCTTCTCCTCCGCGGCCGCCGGCGGCACCGCGGAAGGCGCGGCAGCAGCGAGCACGACCAGGGCGGCAAGGACTGCAGAAACGGCTTTCATGGACGGTTCCCTCCAGGCAGTGAAGGGAACACTGTAGCGCAGCCGGGCCGGGGGCGTACGAAAGTCCTCCCCTGCGCCAGCCCGGGACCGGGGTTCGCAATGCGGCAATGGGCATGTTCCCCCCAGCACGACCCCGTGTGCGCACATGCCCCGTGTGCGCACATGCCGTTTGCGGCGAGAATCCCCATCCATCGGATAGCGGAGAGCGAGACAGGGCATGGGATCGGAAAAGGCAAAGAACCGGTTGCGGGGCCTGGCCGTGGTGCTGCTGGGAATGGCCACCAGCGCCTTCGCTGCACTTCCCCGGCAAGCCGCCGTGCCCGGTGGCGTGGTGGTGGTGGACCTGGGCGAGGACTCCGCCCCTGCCCCGGCCGCGAAGTTCCAGGGCCGTCCCGTGCTGGTCACCCAGGATGGCGGCCGCCACAAGGCAGTGGTGGGCATCGCGCTGGCGGTGGAGCCGGGGCAGTACACGCTGGAAGTGACCGATGCCGGCGGCGCACAGCGGGTGCTGCCGGTGAAGGTGGAGCCGAAGAAGTACCGCGAGCAGCACCTGACCGTGGCGCCGGGACAGGTGGACCTCTCGCCCGAGAACGAGGCGCGCGTGGCGCGCGAGCAGGTGCGGCTGCGCCGCGCCTATGACTCCTTCAGCGACCGCGTGCCGGCGACGTTCTCGCTGCTGCAGCCCGCCCCGGGCCCGCGGCAGGACAGCTTCGGCTTCCGGCGCTTCTTCAACAAGCAGCCGCGCAACCCGCACTCGGGCATGGACATCACCGCAGCCACGGGCACGCCCGTGGTGGCGGCCGCCGACGGCGTGGTGATCGAGACCGGGGATTTCTTCTTCAACGGCAACACCGTGGTCATCGACCATGGTTCGGGCTTCCTGACGCTGTACCTGCACCTGTCGGACTACGCGGTGAAGACCGGCGACGCGGTGAAGGCCGGCCAGGTGGTCGGCAAGGTGGGCGCCACCGGACGCGTCACCGGCGCGCACCTGCATTTCGGCGTGTTGCTGAACGGTGCGTCGGTGGATCCGTCGCTGTTCCTGCCGCCGGTGGCAAAGCCCGCGGCACGCTGACCGGTAAGCGGCCGGCCCGCGCGGGGGCCGGCGCCATGATTCAGGGCCGCGGCTTGCGCGTGGACTTGCCCGTCGCCACCTTCTTGCGCGCCACGCGCTTGGCGATGTTCTTCTTCGCCGCGCGCTTCTTCGCCAGCAGCTTGCGCTCGTGCGCCTCGCGCTGCTCGCGGTTGCCGTAGGGGTTGGCATCCGTGCGCAGTTCCAGCACCACCGGGCAGGCGTACAGGTCGAAGGCCTCGCGGAACACGTTCGACAGGTAGCGCCGGTAGGCGTCGGGCGTGCGTTCGGTCTGGTTGCCATGGATGATGATGCGCGGCGGGTTGCGCCCGCCCTGGTGGGCATAGCGCAGCTTGATGCGGCGGCCCTTCACCAGCGGCGGCTGGTGCGCCTCGATGGCCTTTTCAAGCACCTTCGAGAGCTGCGGCGTGGGCATCTCGCGCATGGACGCGTCGTAGGCGCGGATGGCCGCACTGGCCAGCTCGCCCACGCCGGTGCCATGGCGGGCGGAGATGTAGTGCACCGGCGCGAAGGGCACGAAGTCCAGCCGCAGTGCCAGCTCGTTGCGTACCTGTTCGCGGCGGTCCATGGGGATGCCGTCCCACTTGTTCACGGCCAGCAGCAGCGCGCGACCCTTCTGCAGCGCCAGGCCCAGCACCGAGGCGTCCTGCTCGGCGATGCCCTGGTGGGCATCGAGCACCAGGATGACCACGTGCGCGGCGGCAATGGCCTGCAGGGTGCGCGCCACGCTGGCGCGCTCCACCGGATCTTCGACACGCGCCCGCCGGCGCACGCCGGCGGTGTCGATCAGCGTGAACTTGCGGCCATCGCGCTCGAAGGGCACCAGGATGGAATCGCGCGTGGTGCCCGGCAGGTCGGTGGCGATCACGCGCTCCTCGCCGATCAGGCGGTTCACCAGCGTGGACTTGCCCACGTTGGGCCGGCCGATCACGGCGATGCGGATGGAATCGTCGGCCGCATCGAGCGCCTCGGCCTCTTCCTCCGGCGGCTCGAGCCCGGCCAGGGCGGCGCCCAGCAGGGTCTCGCAACCCTGCCCGGTCTGGGCCGCGATGGCATGCCAGTCGTGGAATCCCAGCCGGTGGAACTCGGCGGCGATGATGCCGGGGTCGGCGCCCTCGGCCTTGTTCACCGCCAGCACCACGGGCTTGCCCGAGCGGTGCAGCAGCCGGGCGACCTCGCGGTCGTCGTTGGTCAGGCCGGCGCGACCGTCGACCACCAGGATCAGCCGGTCGGCCTCCTGGATGGCGCGCTCGGTCTGCTCGCGCATCTGCTGCTCGACGGTG
>CAYVZE010000140.1:0-4066 GCA_964455685.1 uncultured Steroidobacteraceae bacterium | reverse complement strand
CCACGTCGATGTCGGGCGGCTCGTCGCGCTCCTTGGAGACGAAGCGCTCGAACAGCATCTCCAGCTCGCCGGGCCCCACGGCGGTGATGCCGAGGCAGTAGCAGACGATGGAGTTGGCCGCCGAACCGCGGCCCTGGCAGAGGATGCCGCGCGAGCGCGCGAAGTCCACCACGTCGTGCACGGTGAGGAAGAAGGGCTCGTAGCCGAGCTGGGCGATGATGGCCAGCTCCTTCTCCAGCAGCGCGCGCACCCTGTCCGGCACGCCTTGCGGCCAGCGCCGCGCGGCGCCCTCCCAGGCCAGCCGGCGCAGCCAGCTGGCAGGCGTTTCGCCCCGGGGCACCAGCTCGTGCGGGTACTGGTAACGCAGCTCGTCCAGCGAGAAGCGGCAGCGCGCGGCAATGAGCACGGTCTGGGCCAGCAGCTCCGGCGGGTACAGCCGCGTCAGCGCGGCACGATCGCGCAGGTGGCGCTCGGCATTGGGGAACAGCCGCCGCCCGGCCTCGCGCAGCGGCACGCGGTGGCGGATGGCGGTGAGCACGTCCTGCAGCTCGCGCCGCCCGGGCTCGTGCATGTGCACGTCGCCAGCGGCCACCGCCGGCACGCCCAGCCGCACCGCCATCGAGATGGAGGCACCCAGCAGCGCGGCATCGTTGCCATTGCGCAGCATGGACACCCCCAGCCACAGCGCGCCGCGGTAGTGCCCGGCCAGCCAGCGGCCGTCCGCTTCCGCATCGGCGGTGGCGCCCAGCAGGCGCTCGCCGGGCAGCCAGATCAGCAGGCAGTCGGGCGCCTGCGTGCCGCCGGGAATGCATTCGATGAGATCCTGGCGCGTGAGCTGGTAGCTGCCCTTGGGCGCGGCGCGCCGGCCGCGCGTGACCAGCGTGCAGATCTGCCCGTAGCCGCGCCGCGTCGCCGCCAGCGCCACGAACTTCAGCCCGTCGGCCAGCGTGAACTCGCTGCCCACGATCAGCTGCAGGCCGGCTTGCTTCGCGCGCATGTGGGCGCGCACCACGCCGGCCATCGAGCATTCGTCGGTAAGCGCCAGGGCGCGATAGCCCAGCTCCGCGGCACGCTCGACCAGCTCGCCCGGGTGCGAGGCGCCGCGCAGGAAGCTGAAGTTGCTCAGCGCATGCAGTTCGGCGTAGTCCGCGATGCGGGCAGCCGTCCCTGTGCCGCCGGCGCCGCCATCAGGCGAAGCATCCATGCACGAACCAGCGCCGCGGCGCCTCGCACTCGCGGAAGATCCACCAGCGCGCGCCATCGGCCGTGCCGGCCACGTAGTAGTCGCGCGCCACCTGCCCGCCATCCCACCAGCCGGTCTGGATGCGCTCGGGACCGCTGATCAGCGTCAGCGGCTGGCCCTCGTGGCGCAGCGCGCGCACGTGGCCGTCGGCATCGCGGCGCACCTCCAGCGGACGCGGCGCATCGAACAGGCCCAGCGGCCGCGCCACGCCGGCGGGTGCGACGCCGAAGTGCGCCTGCGCGCGCAGGGCGGCCCGGTGCTCCCCGCGCCGCGGCCCAGCGGCGAAGGCGCTGGCCAGCCACGGCCCCACGCGCTGCTGCTGTCGTTCGGGGCGGTGCTCGTCGATCTCGGCCAGGCCGTACACCGCCTCCTCGCCCAGCCGCGCCAGCAATGCCTGCAGGAATTCCGGCGCCTGTGAGGCGGTGCTCGCCCCTCCCTGCTCGCCTGCCGCCCACAGCGGCGCCGTGGCGGCCAGGAAGCGTCGCGGCCTGCCGGCCAGTACTTCCATGCGACGCACCGGCTCGGCCAGCACCACCCGCTCCAGGCGCGCCGCCAGCAAGGCGGCGAAGCGTGCCGCGCGGTACTCGGGCGCCACGCAGCGCAGGACGCAGGTGACCGGCTCCGCATGGCGATGGTGCAGGCGCAGGGCCAGGGCAGTGATGCCGCGCTGGCGTTCGCGCAGGAACAGCTCCAGCCGCTCCAGCACCGGCTGCAGGGTGGCCAGCAGCCGCTCGCAGTCGCGGGTCTCGTAGTCAGGATCGATGCGCTCGCGGAAGCGTTCGGGCTGCGCCAGCGGCGTGCGCGGATCGGGCCGCGCGCCGGTGAGCCGGTCGAGCTGCCACAACCGCTCCGGGCCGATGCGCCGCGCCAGCCCGGCGCGTGGCAGGCGCTGCAGTTCGGCCAGCGTGCGCACGCCCATGCCGGCCAGGCGCGCGAGGTCTTCCTCGGGCCAGCGCAGGTGCGTGAGCGGCAGTGGCGCCAGCCGGCCGGCCAGCCGCGCGGCATCGAGGATGCAGCAGTTGGCGCCGGCGCGGGCCAGCAGCACTGCCGCCAGCGGCGTGGGTGCCAGCGCCAGCCGCAGCGGCCGCGGGAAGGCCTCGCGCAGCGCGGCCAGCAAGGCGTGCAATCCGCCGAACAGGCGCAGGCTGCCGGCCAGCTCGAGCAGCAGGGCGTCGGAGGATTCGAGCGTGACGCGCGGCGAGAATCCCTGCGCGCGCTTCACCAGCGCGGCAAGCGGCGCGGGCAGGCTGCCCGGCAGCACGGCCTCGAACAACGCCGGCCAGTCATCGCTTTGCACGGCGGCCCACAGCTCGCGCGGCCGGCGCGCCGGCGCGGGTGGCACCTCGGGCAGCAGCCGCAGGTGCGTGGCGGCGCGGGCGTCGGCGGCCGGGCGCGCAGGCGCTGCCGGCGCGATCGACCCGACCGCGATGGGCGCATCGCAGGCATCGGGCGCAGGGGATGCGCCGGCAGGCTCATCGAACAACGGCTGCTGGTGGAAGCTCATGGCAGCTCCAGTTCCAGCTTGCGCGGCGCCAGACCGCGTCCTTTCAGCAGCTCGACGCCGAGGCCATGCGGCGTGCGCGTGAGCGCCAGGCGCAGCAGCGCCGCGGTGGGTTCGTGCGCGGCGCGCGGCGGACGGACCAGGATGCCCGGCGCGCCGCCCTGCCCGGCCGCCAGCGCCAGCCGGCGCAGCGCCACCAGGCTGGTGCCGGCCTCGACCCAGCCGAAGGCAATGGCGCATGCGCCCGACAGCAGCGCCTGCTCCAGCGCCCACAGCGGCTCGGGCGCACGCACCACCAGCAGCCTGTCGGTCGCCAGGCCCATGGCGCGCCAGGCCGGCGCGAACAGCTCGAAGGGCGGCGAAATGAAGGCCGCGCAGCGCCCGGGCTGCTGCGCACCCAGCTGGCGCAGCAGCGGCGCGAACAGCGTCAGCTCGCCATGGCCCGGACCCGGAGCCACCACCTCGATGAGGCCACGGCGCGGCCAGCCGCCACCGGGCAGCGCGGCATCGAGCGACTCGAAGCCCGTGGGCCATCCTGCCGGCAATGCCGCGCCACGCCCGCGCCAGAGGGACGGGTGCCGCAGCAGCGCCTCGAGCTGCTCATGAGGGGTTGCGGCCTGCATGGCTTCATTCCATCGGCTGGCGCAGGATGGTCTTCCAGCGGGAAGGATCTGCGCGCCGGATGTCGGTCAGGTAGATCTCATGGTGCCGTCCGCGCAATCCGGAGCGGGCGCGGATGTGGACATGCAGCCGCTCGATGGTGGGGCCTTCGGCGCTGAAGGGACCCACGTGCAGGATCTGCGCGCAGCGGCCTTCGTGGAAGGTCTCGATGCGCAGCCTTTCGAGCGCGGCAAGCGCCTTCTTGCGTGCGGCCTCGGCGATGGCCTCCTCCAGCAGCGCGCGCGGCACGAAGCCGGGCTGCATGATCATCATCGTCCAGCGCCAGTGCCCGCGCTCGCCGCGGGCGAACACGGCCGGATCATCAGCCCACCACAGCCCCTCCAGCGGCATCACGACGTAGTCGCGCTGCAGGGGGCCTTTCTTCACCATGAACTTCGCGGTGTAGGAAACGGTGAACAGGGCCTCGACGGCCTCGGCATAGGCGGGAGAAGTGTCCGGATCGCCCTGCCCGTCCACCATCAGGAAGGTGAATGCGGGCACGTCGACCTCGCCCACGGCCGTGGCCGAAGCCTGGTAGAACGCCTTGAGCTGCTTGCGAAGATCGAGCTTCTCCACAAGCCCTCCGCCTGCCCCGGGCTACAGCCCCAGGCTCTTGCCGCGCCGGACCACGCCCACCACCACGCCCTCGATCAGCATCTTCT
>CAYVZE010000139.1:0-4126 GCA_964455685.1 uncultured Steroidobacteraceae bacterium | reverse complement strand
GCTCGGGGGCCATGTACTTGGGCGAGCCGATCACATAGCCGGTCTTGGTCAGCTGCGTGTCGCCCTCGCGATGGGCGGCTGCCACGCCGAAGTCCACGATCTTCAGCAGGCCCTCGTCGTTGATCAGGATGTTGGCGGGCTTGAGGTCGCGGTGGACGATGCCCACCTTGTGCGCCACGGCCATGCCGGTGCAGATGTCGATGCCGTACTTGACCGCCTTCCTGGTGTCGATGGGCTGCTCGTTGACGATCTCGGCCGACAGCGTGTGCGAGGGGAAGTACTCCATCGAGATGGCGTAGTTCCCCTGGATCTGCAGGAAGTCGTAGATGCGGATGACGTTCTGGTGCGTGATCTTGCGCGAGTAGCGCAGCTCGTGCACGAACCGCTTCATCATCTCCTCGTCCTCGGACACGTTCGGGTTGAGGAACTTGAGGATGAGGCGGTCGTCCACCACCGTGTCCTCCATCAGCAGCACGGTGCCGAAGGCGCCCTTGCCGATGCGCTCGATGAAGCGGTAGCGGCCCTCGATCATGTCGCCGTGCTTGAGCGTGGTGATGTCGAGCTTGAGGCTGCCGCCGGCGCCGCGATGCTGGTCCTCGACCTCGGGCAGCATGGGCTTGATGTCCGACTCATCCAGTGGCACCGGGCGCGACAGCTCGGCGCCCGGCGAGGTGCCCGACAGGCGGTTGCCCAGGATCTGGGTGCCTCCGGTGCCTTCCAGCCGCGAGGCCAGCTCGCGCAGGGCGGCCTGGGCGGCGCCGGCCAGCGCCGGGTCCTGGCTCTGGGACTGGGCCTGCAGCTGCAGCCGCACGTGCTCGGCGCGGCGCTCGTCGGCCAGCGCGGCCAGGGCATGCATGGCCTCGACCCTCAGTTCCTTCTCGGGCCGCTGCAGCATCGGCAGCAGCTGCTCGACGTTGCGGCCGTCGCCCAGCTTGCCGATGGCGCGCACCACCGCCGGCAGCGAGCGCGGCGGCGTGGTGGCCAGCATCTCCACCAGGCGGGGCAGGGCGCGGCGGTTGCCGATGGCGGCCAGCGCGTCCACCGATCGTTCCGACACCCACCAGTCCGGGTCGCGCGTGGCCTCGATCAGGTGCGAGATGGCGCGCTCGTCCTTGGTCTGGTTGAGGATCTCGATCGCGGCGCGGCGGATGTCCTCGTCCTTGTCGCGGGCCAGCTGCAGCACGGCGTCGATCACGCGCGGGCCGCCGATCTTGCCCAGCGCGTCGCCGGCGCGGCTGCGCACCCACCAGTCGTCGTCCTTGATGGCCTCGAGCAGGAACTTGACCGAGCGCGCGTCGCCGACCTCGTTGAGCACCTCCACCGCGGCGCGGCGGGCGTACTCGTTCTCGTCCTTCAGGACCGGGATCAGGTGGCGGATGGTCTCCGGGTCATTGGCGCGGATCAGCACGTCGATGGCCCGGTTCTGCACGTCGATCTCCGGGTCGCGCAGCAGCTGGCAGACCAGCGCCACGTCGATGGGACCGTCCATGCGCGCCAGCGCCGACAGGGCCGCGGCACGGATCATCTTGTTGTGGTCGCGCAGCTGCCCCTGCAGCGCGGACTTGATCTCCGGGCGGTTGAACCGCGCCAGGATGTTGATCAGGTGCATGCGCGCGATCGGGTCCTTGCCGTCCAGCCGCGCCATCAGCTCGTGCGCGGAGTCGACCGTGGCCACCTCGGCGATGATGCGGAACAGGGCCGCCTTCTCGTTCGGCTCCTGGCCGTAGGCGGCGTTCAGCAGCTCGCGCAGCGTGAAGCGCTCGCGGTGGGCCTGGATGGCCTCGAGCAGGGGCGACTTGGGGATGTTCTTCTGGTTCAGCGCCTCCAGCAGCATCTGCGGGGCGTAGTTGCGCGCGGAGGACAGGGCCCAGCCGATGCCCTGGGCGATGCGCGAGTTGCCTTCCTTCAGGCCCTGCACGACCTGGGGGAAGGTCTTGTTGGAGATCAGGTGGGAGAGCACGTCGACCAGCGCCAGGGTGGCGTTCTTGTCGGCGTCGGCCAGCGCCAGGATCACCGGCTCGATGGCACCGGGACCGATGCTCTTGAGCTTGGCCACGGACTTCAGCGTTTCCTCGCTCAGAGGCTTGTCCGTCGACTTGATCTGCGTGATCAGCCGGTCGGACCGCAGGTTCGAGAAGAAGCCCATTACCACGGGACTGGCGCGTTATTCCTGTTTTCCTGAATCCTGCGAGTATGCCATATGGAAAACACCCGCCGGTTGCAATGCGGCAGGCGCTGCTAGAATTGCGAACAGTTTCCCGTCAGACCTCCCAGGCAGCACCCCATGAGTGATCCCGAGCAGGTCCTGCGCGCCAGCCTGCAGGATTTCACCGACCCCACGACCGCAAGGACGCTGGGCGAACTGGGCGCCGTGCGCGCGCTGAGCGTGACGCAGGACACAGTCCGGCTGGAACTGCAGCTGCCTTTCCCGGCCGGCGGGTACGAGGCCGTGCTCGGGCCCGGGCTGGAAGCCCTCGTACGGGGCGCGCTGCCCGCCGGACGGCTGGAGCTGGTGCTGGACAGCCGGGTGCCGGTGCACGCCGTGCAGCGGCCCCTGAAGCCGCTGGCGGGGATCGCCAACATCGTGGCCGTGGGGTCGGCCAAGGGCGGCGTTGGCAAATCAACGGTGGCCGCCAACCTGGCGCTGGCCTGGGCGCGCATGGGGGCCCGGGTGGGCATCCTGGACGCGGACATCTACGGCCCCAGCCAGCCCCTGCTGCTGGGCGTGGAGGGCGCCAGGCCCGAGACCCGCGAACAGCGCATCCTCCCGGTCCAGGCGCACGGGGTGAAGCTGATGTCGCTGGGGCTGCTGATCGACGCCGGCCAACCGGCCATCTGGCGCGGCCCCATGGTCACCCAGGCCCTCACCCAGCTGCTGACCGGTACCGAGTGGGGCGAGCTGGACTACCTGGTGCTCGACCTGCCGCCGGGCACGGGCGACCTGCAGCTCACGCTGGCGCAGAAGGTGCCGGTGGCCGGGGCGGTGGTGGTCACCACGCCCCAGCCCGTGGCCGTGGCCGATGCGCGCAAGGGGCTGGTGATGTTCGGCAAGGTGGGCATCGCCGCGCTGGGCGTGGTGGAGAACATGGCCACCCACGTGTGCAGCCACTGCGGCCACGAGGAGGCCATTTTCGGCAGCGGCGGCGGCGAGGTGCTGGCCCGCGAGGCCGGCGTGCCGTTCCTGGGCCGCCTGCCGCTGGACATGCGCATCCGCGAGGAAGCCGACTCGGGACGTCCCACCGTGGTGTCGGCGCCGGAGACGCCGCGTGCGGCCAGCTACATGGAATTCGCCCGCCGCACCGCCGGGGTGCTGGCGACCAGGCCGCGCGACAGAAGCGGCGCATTTCCCGGCGTTGTCGTCGAGAGAACGCAATGAGCATCAAGTCCGACCACTGGATCCGCCGCATGGCCGCGCAGGGCATGATCGAGCCCTTCGAGGCCGGCCAGGTGCGCGAGGTCAATGGCCAGCGCATCGTGTCCTACGGCACGTCCAGCTACGGCTACGACGTGCGCTGCGCGCGCGAGTTCAAGATCTTCACCCGAAGCAGTTCGATCCGCAGAGCTTCGTCGACGTGGAGTCGGATGTTTGCATCATCCCGCCGAACTCCTTCGCACTGGCGCGCACGGTGGAATACTTCCGCATCCCGCGCAACGTGCTGGTGGTGTGCCTGGGCAAGTCCACCTATGCGCGCTGCGGCATCATCGTCAACGTGACGCCGCTGGAGCCGGAGTGGGAGGGACACGTGACGCTGGAGTTCTCCAACACCACGCCGCTGCCGGCCAAGGTGTACGCCAACGAGGGCGTGGCGCAGATGCTGTTCTTCGAGTCCGACGAGGTGTGCGGCACCTCGTACAAGGACCGCGGCGGCAAGTACCAGGGGCAGCGCGGGGTCACCCTGCCCAAGGCCTGAAGGGGCGCGTTCAGGAACTGATTTCCAGTCCCTGCTTCCAGCGGACGCGGATGCGGCCGACGTTGGCGATGTCGTCAGCGGGGTTGGCATCCAGCGCCAGGAAGCTGGCCTCGAAGCCCGGCTCGAGCCGGCCGACCTGGCGGTCCGGGAAGATCGCCCGGGCCGTGGCATCGGTCCACATGGCCAGCAGTTCGGCGTCGCTGAAGATCCCCAGT
>CAYVZE010000138.1:0-4184 GCA_964455685.1 uncultured Steroidobacteraceae bacterium | reverse complement strand
ACGCCGCGGGCGATCGCACAGAAGCGGCCGATGACCAGCCTGTCGCCGATGAAGGGGAAGTGGTAGAGCACATTGCGCTCGAACCCTTCGGAATCCTCCGGGTCGTCGTAGTAGCTGTACTCGCCCACGATGATGTTGGGGTTCTTCACCGTGTTGCGGATGAAGCACACCTGCGGGAAGCCCGCCATCGGATGCGGATTCTTCGGGTCGGGGCCGTGCATGGCCCCATTGTAGCCATGGCGGCGGGCGCGCCTTCAGCCGGCCCCGGGCGGCAGCAGGGCGGGATTGAACGCCACCTCCCACAGGTGCTGGTCAGGATCGAGGAAGTAGCCGGCGTAGCCGCCGTAGAAGGTGTCCGTGGCTGCCTTGACCAGTGTGGCGCCGGCGGCCACGGCCTGCCTCAGCACCGCGTCAACTTCCCCGCGCGAGGCCACGTTGTGTGCCAGGCAGAAGTTGGCGGGGCTGGCGGGCCCGATGGCCAGCCCGGAATCATGCGCAAGGCTCTTGCGCGGCCAGAGCGCCAGCTTCAGGCCCGGCTGCAGGTCGAACATGGCGACCGCGCCGTGCGCGGACTCCGTGCCCACGATGCCCTCGGTGGGCAGGCCGAGGCCATCGCGATAGAAGCGCAGCGCGCGTTCGAGGTCGTAGACGCCAAGGGTGACCAGTGAGAGGCGCGGTTCCACCAGCGCGCCGCCTTACTCGACCACCAGCTTGTAGCCGGAAACGGCGGCGGTCTGCAGGTAGCGCGGCGCGCCCGGGTCGGGTTCGATCTTCTGCCGCAGGCGGTGCACCAGCTGCTTGAGCAGCTGCCGGTCGCCGGAGCCGCGATGTCCCCAGACCAGCGCCAGCAGGCGGTCGGAGTGCACCGCGCGTCCGGCCTGCGCCAGCAGCGCCTGCATCAGGCGGAACTCCAGCTTGGTCAGCGAAATGGGCGGATCACTGCCGATGCGCACGGTGCTGTCGCCGGCGTCCAGCGTGATGCGGCCGGCGCTCATGGGACCGGAGGCACCCTCGATGCGCGCGCGGCGCAGCAGCGCCTTGATGCGCGCCAGCAGGGTGCGCGGGCTGAACGGCTTGGTCAGGTAATCGTCCGCGCCCATCTCCAGCGCGCGCACCAGGTCCTGCTCGTCGCCGCGGGCGGTGAGCATGATGATGGGCGTGGTACCGCGCTCGCGCAGTGCCGCGCAGACCTCGAAGCCGGTGGCGCCGGGCATGTTGATGTCGAGGATGGCCAGGTCCGGGCCCTCGGCATCGTACTGGCCGATGGCCTCGGTGCCGCTCTTCGCCTTCACCACCAGGTAGCCGGCCTGGCCCAGTGCGTACGCAACGAGGTCGAGCAGGTCGGGATCGTCGTCCGCTACGAGGATCTTCATTCGTGGCCGGCGGGCAGGGTCAGCATGAAGCGCGTGCGCGCATCGGGAGTGCGCATGGCGGTCAGTTTACCGCCATGGCGCTCGGCGATGGAGCGCGAAATCGACAGCCCCAGGCCCATGCCGCTGGGCGCCGGCTCGATGCCGCCACGGTTGAAGCGTTCGAACACGGACTCCAGCGCGCCCTCCGGCGGGCCGGGGCCCTCGTCTTCCACCCAGGCCACGATGCGGCCTTCCTGCTGTGCGGCGCCGATGCGGATGGGCGTGTTCTCCGGCGCGTACTTGCTGGCATTGGCCAGCAGGTTCACCAGCACCTGGGTCAGGCGCACGGCGTCGCCCTGCAAGGTGAGGCCGTCGGCCACCTCGCGCTGCACTTGCTGGCCGCGCTGGCGCAGCAGCGGCTCCACGGTGGCCAGCGCATCCTCGATCACGCTGCCGAGGTCCACTTCCTGGCGGCGGATGTCGAGCTGGCCGGCTTCGATGCGCACGCTCTCGAGCAGATTGTCGATGAGCTGGGTGAGGCGCACCGTGCCGCGCTCCAGCGACAGCACCAGCGATTCCAGTTCGGCCGGGTCGCGGGTGGTGAGGCCGTCGCGCAGCAGCTCGATGGAGGCCAGCTGCGCGGCCAGCGGCGTGCGGAACTCGTGCGACACATTCGCCAGCACGGTATCGCGCGCGCGGCGCACGGCTTCCAGCTCGGTCTCGTCGCGCAGCACCTGCACCTGCAGGCCGTCGACGGGCTTGCTGCTGGTCAGTGCCATGCGGCGCACGCCTGCGGGCGTGGCCAGATATTCAATGCAGTGGCCGTCGCCACCCTGGCGGGCATTGCGGATGGGGCAAAGGCGCTCGCACGGCAGCTCCTTGCCCACGGGACGCGGATTGAGCACGTCGCCGCAGAAGCGGCCCACGGCCTCGGAGGCGTCGATGCCCAGCAGCTTCGCGGCGCGATCGTTGAGGTAACGGATGCGCCGCTCGCCGTCCACCGCATAGACACCCTCGACGATGCCGTCGAGCACGGCCTTGGCCTCGTTCTCGCGTGCGCGCAGGGTGCCGGTGAGGTCGATGAGGCTGCGGCGCATCTCGTCCATGGTCTGTGCCAGCTGGCCGATCTCGGCCGGGCCACCGCGCGGGATTGCGGTGGCGAAGTCGCCCTGGCCCAGGCGCGCGGCTGCGGCGGTCAGCGCCTCGGCGGGCTCGGTGATGCGGCGACCGAGCACCAGGCCGGCCAGCAGCGCGGTGGCGGCCAGCAGCGCGGCCACCCACAGCAGGCGGGTACGCAGGGCGGCCACTTCGCGTTCCACCGCGTCGGTGGACAGTCGCGTTTCCAGCAGCGCGATGCCCTCGCCGGTGGAGGAGAACACCGGGTGGCTGGCGGCGTACAGCTTCTGCGCCGGCAGGTGCGCCACCGCGTAGTTGCCGTCCACCAGCGCCTCGGTGTGCAGGGCGCTGAACTCGTCCTCGGGGCTGGACTGGAATTCGCGGTAGTTGCGCAGGCGCAGCCTGACGCCCTCGTGCCGCGTCAGCGAGGCGGCGAAGCGGTCGTCCATGCGCCGCGCGACGATGACCTGCGTGCCCGGCGCGTCCGGGCCGAGGGCCACGTCGGCGCCCAGCCAGGCGTAGGGCTGGCCCTGCGGCGCGGCCATGAAGCGCTCGCCCTGCTCGGCGGCGGCGGCGCGCAGCGCGTCCCAGGGCGTGGGGATGCCGGCTTCGGCCAGCAGCGCGCCATGCTCGATCACCGCGCAGGAATCCACCTCGGCACGGGTGCAGAAGCGCGCCAGGAAGGGCGGCAGGGCCTCGAAGTCGCGATCGCGCAGCAGGCGCAGCAGCGTGGGGCGGTCGGACAGCACGCGCGCCAGCGACAGTGCGTCCTCGCCGGCGCGGGTGATGGCGGCGCGCGCATCGGCGCCGGCCAGCTGCACCTCGCCGCGCTGGCGGCTGTCGGCCAGGTCCTGCAGCACGCCGATGGCGGCCCAGGAAATGCCTGCGGCCACCAGCAGCACCAGCAGCACCTGGATGCCGCCCAGCCACCAGCCCAGGCCGCCCCGGCGGGGCAGCCACTGGCGCCAGTCGCCGCCCTCGGGCAGCCAGCCCTTCAACGATGTCGCAATCCGGTTCGCCATTCGAGCAGTGACTTCAGGACGAGGGTGAGCACCGCCAGCAACGATAGCAGCGAGGCTACCGCGAACGCGGCGGTGAAGTTGTATTCCTGGTAGAGGATCTCGATGTGCAGCGGCATGGTATTGGTCAGGCCGCGGATGTGGCCGGACACTACCGAGACCGCGCCGAATTCGCCCATGGCGCGCGCATTGCAGAGGATCACGCCGTACAGCAGGCCCCAGCGGATCTTCGGCAGGGTGACGTGGAAGAAGGTGAACCAGCCGCCGGCGCCCAGCGTGATGGCGGCCTCCTCCTCGTCATTGCCCAGCTGCTGCATCAGCGGGATCAGCTCGCGCGCCACGTACGGGAAGGTCACGAACATGGTGGCCAGCACGATGCCCGGCAGCGCGAAGATGATGCTGATGCCGTTCTCCTGCAGCCACAGGCCGAACCAGCCCTGCAGGCCGAACAGCAGCACGTACACCAGGCCGGAGACCACCGGCGACACCGCCAGCGGCAGGTCGATCAGCGTGATCAGCAGGCTCTTGCCGCGGAACTCGAACTTGGAGATGCACCAGGCGGCGGCGATGCCGAAGATGGTGTTCAGCGGCACCACGATGGCAGCAGTGGTCAGCGTCAGGCGGATGGCGGCGGCGGTGTCGCTGTCGGCGAAGCTTTCCAGCCACACGCGCCAGCCCTGCTCGAAGGCGCTGGCGA
>CAYVZE010000137.1:0-4258 GCA_964455685.1 uncultured Steroidobacteraceae bacterium | reverse complement strand
GGCGCCGACATGCTGTTCATCACCGCCGGCATGGGCGGCGGCACGGGCACCGGCGCGGCGCCGGTGGTGGCGCAGCTCGCCAAGGAGCTGGGCATCCTCACCGTGGCCGTGGTGACCCGTCCGTTCGACATGGAGGGCATGAAGCGCCATCGCGCCGCCGAGGCGGGCCTGGCCGAGCTGTCGAAGTACGTCGACTCCCTGATCACCATCCCCAACCAGAAGCTGCTGACGGTGCTGGGCGGCTCCACCACGCTGCTGGACGCCTTCAAGTCGGCCAATGAGGTGCTGCAGGGCGCGGTGCAGGGCATTGCCGAGCTGATCACCCGCCCGGGCCTGATCAACGTCGACTTCGCCGACGTGCGCACGGTGATGAGCGAGACCGGCATGGCGATGATGGGCAGCGGCATCGGCCGCGGCGCCGAGCGCGCGCGCATTGCCGCCGAGGCCGCGGTGTCCTCGCCGCTGCTCGAGCACGTGGACCTGGCCGATGCGCACGGCATCCTGGTCAATGTCACCGCCGGCATGGACCTGTCGATCGGCGAGTTCCAGGAAGTGGGCACCATCGTCAAGCAGTTCGCCTCGGACGATGCCACCGTGGTGGTGGGCACCGTGATCGACCCGGAGATGAGCGACGAGCTGCGCGTCACCGTGGTGGCCACGGGCCTGAACCGCAGCGCGCAGTCGCGCGGCCGCGGCGATGCCTTCCCGCAGTACCGCGAGCCCGCCCGCGAGCCGGCCCGTGAGGTCGCCACGCGCGTGCCGCCGCGCCGTGCTGCCGCGCCGCTGGCTCCGGTGCCGACCAACTACCACGAGCTGGACAAGCCGGCGGTGCAGCGTTACGCCCGCGCGGTGGGTGACGGCATTGGCGCGCCGGCCGTGGATGACGAGCTGCTCGACATCCCGGCCTTCCTGCGTCGCCAGGCCGACTGAAGCCACACTGCCCCTGACGGGGCGGTTGCGGGAGCAAACTGCGGGCGCCATGGCTGTCGTCCGCAGCTGGCAGCACCTGCGTGGTCGATGTGCTACGGTAGCCGTCCTCACCGGCTACCGCAGCTTCTTCCGGCCGCCATGTTTGCGCAGCGCACCCTGAAGACCCGCATCGGCGCCTCTGGCGTCGGGTTGCACAGCGGCTCCAGGATCAGCATGACGCTGCTGCCGGCACCGGCCGATACCGGCATCGTCTTCCGTCGCGTCGACCTTTCCCCGCCCGTGAGCATCCCGGCGCGGGCCACCCACGTGGGCGACACGCGGCTGGGCACCGTGCTCACCGCCGGCGACGCGCGCATCTCCACCATCGAGCACCTGATGTCGGCCTTCGCAGGCCTCGGCGTCGACAATGTCATCGTCGAGCTCGATGCCGCTGAAGTGCCCATCATGGACGGCAGCGCCGATCCCTTCGTGTTCCTGTTGCAGTCGGCCGGGCTGGCCGAGCAGGAGCGGCCCAAGCAGTTCGTGCGCATCCTCAAGAGCGTGGAGGTGCGCGACGGCGACAAGTGGGCGCGCTTCGACCCGCACGAGGGGTTCCGGGTCAACTTCCAGATCGAGTTCGACCACCCGCTGATGCGCGGCGGGCTGGCCTCGGCCACGATGGATTTCTCCTCGATCACCTACCTGAAGGAAGTCGCCCGCGCGCGTACCTTCGGCTTCATGCGCGACATCGAGACCCTGCGCCGCCACAACCTGGCGCTGGGCGGGTCGCTCGACAACGCCATCGTGCTCGATGACGAAGGGGTGATGAACGAAGAGGGCCTGCGCTACCGCGACGAGTTCGTGAAGCACAAGATCCTCGACGCCATCGGCGACCTCTACCTGGTCGGCCACGGCATCATCGGCGAGTTCACCGGCTACAAGTCCGGCCACGGCCTCAACAACCGGCTGCTGCGCGAGCTGCTGTCGCGCCCCGATGCCTTCGAGCGGGTGAGCTTCGGCTCGGCCGCCGAGGTGCCCATCTCCTATGCCGAGACCGGCCCCGAAGAAGAAGAGGAAGAGGCCGAGGAGGACGAGGAGTTCTACTGACCCCGGCCGGGGTCCAGCTTTACAACCAGCCGCCGGCCCCCGGCGGCCGGCGCCAGCTCGGGCAGCACCAGCTTCAGTCGGCTCGCCCAGGTGGCCGACCCGGCGAACAGCACCAGCTCGCCGGACTTCTCCAGCACCCCTGTCAGGTGGGGACGCAGCTCCTCGGGCAGGGCGGCGCGAAGCCGCTGCAGCCACGGTTCGGGCGCGGCACCGGCCGGTCCGCCGGGCACCGGCAGCACCACGTTGGCGCGTTTCGTGATGCGCTGCAGCAAGCCGTCCAGGCGCGAACCCGCACTGTGAACTGTGCGTAATTCCCGCCCCGCGCGGTTGTCTCGTCCAGTCTTCTTGGGCATAGTCGAGTCAACGTCTGACAGCAGAGCCTAAATGAACCTGATCTTTTTCTCCCGCCGACGGGGACTTGCGCACCACCTGAGGCTGACGCATCCCGTCGTCCTGACGCTGGCGGGGGTGGTCGGGCTGGCCGTTCTCGGGGGTACGTTTGCCCTCGGTATGCGAATGGGCTCCCAGGGCGGCCTGGACCGCCAGGTGCAGGTCACCGAGCTGCAGCGGCTGCGCCAGCAGGTGCAGGACCGCATCGACGCCATCTCCGTGCGCATGGGCGAGCTCAACGCCCACGTCATCCGGCTCGACGCGCTGGGCAAGCGTCTGACCGAGATGGCAAAGATCAGCAGTGGCGAGTTCAACTTCGATTCCGCGCCCGCGCTGGGCGGCCCGGAGGAGGAGGCCCTGTCGTTTGCCGGCTCGGCCACCATCCCGGACATCACCCGCCTGATCGACGAGATGGAACGGCGGCTGGAGCAGCGTGACTCGCAGCTGCTCGCCCTGGAGAACGTCATTCTGTCCCGCAGCCTGCATGACGCGGTGCGGCCGGAGGGCCGGCCGGTGGCCAGCGGCTATGTCTCCTCTTATTACGGCGCGCGCCAGGACCCCTTCAAGGGGCATGAGGCGCAGCACCGTGGCATCGACTTTGCCGGTGCGCTGGGTTCGGAGGTCCTGGCGGTGGCCGACGGCGTGGTCACCCGGGTCGAGACCGTCACCGGCTACGGCAACCTGGTCGAGGTCACCCACGGCGAGTACGTTACCCGCTATGCGCACAACCAGAAGGCGCTGGTGGAGGTGGGCGAGCGCGTCAGCCGCGGCCAGCCCATTGCGCTGATGGGGTCCACCGGTCGTTCCACCGGCCCGCACGTGCACTTCGAGGTGCTGCAGAACGGCCGGCACGTGAACCCGCTGAAGTTCATCAATCCCTGACCGGGGCAGCTGCCGTCGTTCGACGCGGCGGCTGGCGGGTGTGTATCGTAAAATGCTCGTTTGACCGGCCACGGGGGTTGAATCCTGCGGTGGCCGCCGTCATTGAACCGGTTTTCGCCCGCTCATCATCCAGAGGTTCCAGGGGCCCGTGCTGCAGTTACTGACGCGTGTTTTTGGCAGCCGCAACGATCGCATCGTGCGCGGCTATCGCAACGTGGCCCAGCAGGCCGGCCGCTTCGAGGCGGCCCTGCAGGGCCTTTCCGACGAGGCACTGGGCAACAAGACGGCTGAGTTCCGTGAGCGGCTGAAGCAGGGCGCGAAGCTCGACGAGCTGGCCCCCGAGGCCTTTGCCGTGGTGCGCGAGGCCGCGCGCCGCACCCTGGGCATGCGCCATTTCGACGTGCAGCTCATCGGCGGCATGGCGCTGCACGAGGGCAAGATCGCCGAGATGCGCACCGGCGAGGGCAAGACGCTGGTGGCCACGCTGCCGGCCTACCTCAATGCCCTGCCCGGCGAGGGCGTGCACGTGGTCACCGTCAACGAGTACCTCGCGCAGCGCGACGCCGAGTGGATGGGCCCGGTGTACCGCTTCCTCGGCCTGACCGTCGGCGTGATCAGGTCCGGCCAGTCGCCGGAGGAGAAGCGCGCCGCCTACGCCGCCGATATCACCTACGGCACCAACAACGAGTTCGGTTTCGACTACCTGCGCGACAACCTGGCCTACCGGCTGGAGGATCGCGTGCAGCGCGGCCTGGCCTACGCCATCGTCGACGAGGTCGACTCCATCCTGATCGACGAGGCGCGCACGCCGCTGATCATCTCCGGCCCCGCCGAGGAGAGCACCGAGCTGTACGTGGCCATCAACAAGCTGGTGCCGCACCTGAAGCCCCAGAAGGAGCCCGATGGCCCGGGCGACTACTCGGTGGACCTCAAGGCCCGCCAGGTGCACATCACCGAGGAAGGCCACGAG
>CAYVZE010000136.1:0-4445 GCA_964455685.1 uncultured Steroidobacteraceae bacterium | reverse complement strand
CGGCGCGCAGCGGCCTGCCCGAGCCGGCGGACCAGGCCGGCATCGGTCGCCCGCGCCTGGGCTTCTTCGGGGTCATCGACGAACGCTTCGACATCGACCTGGTGCGCGAGCTGGCCACCCGGCGGCCGGACTGGCAACTGGTGCTGGTAGGGCCGGTGGTCAAGATCGACCCGGAGACGCTGCCGCGCCTGCCCAACATCCACTACCTGGGGCCGAAGCAGTACCAGGAACTGCCGGCCTACCTGGCGGGCTGGGACGTGGCGCTGATGCCCTTCGCCCTCAACGAATCGACCCGCTTCATCAGCCCCACCAAGACGCCCGAATACCTGGCCGGCGGCCGGCCGGTGGTCTCCACGCCCATTCGCGATGTGGTCAATGCCTATGGCGAGAGCGGGGTGGTGCGCATCGCCGACACGCCGACGGCCTTCATCAGAGCCGTCGAAGCCGCCCTGCGGATGGACCCGCGGGTGGTGCGGCTGCGCGCCGACAAGGCCCTGGATGGCATGTCCTGGGACAAGACCTGCGCCGCCATCCGGGAGCACATCGAATGCCTGCGGTGAGCCTGGAGGCGGCCAGCGCCACGCCCGCCTACGACTACCTCATCGTCGGCGCCGGCTTTGCCGGCAGCGTGCTGGCCGAGCGCCTGGCGGCGGGCCTGGGCAGGCAGGTGCTGGTGGTGGACCGCCGTGACCACATCGGCGGTAACGCCTACGACCACCTGGACGAGTCCGGCGTGCTGGTGCATCGCTACGGTCCGCACATCTTCCACACCAATGCCCAGCGCATCGTCGACTACCTGTCGCGCTTCACCGAGTGGCGGCCCTACGAGCACCGGGTGCTGGCGCGGGTGGACGGGCACCTGGTGCCCATTCCCATCAACCTGACCACCCTCAACACCCTGTTCGGCCTGTCCATGAGCGAGGAAGAAGCCGAGGCGTTCCTGGCCGCGCGGGCCGAGCCGGTGGAGGTCATCCATACCTCCGAGGACGTGGTCGTCAACCAGATCGGTCGCGAGCTCTACGAGAAGTTCTTCCGCGGCTATACCCGCAAGCAGTGGGGGCTGGACCCCGCCGAGCTGGACAAGTCGGTGACCTCGCGGGTGCCCACGCGCACCAACCAGGACGATCGCTACTTCACCGACAGCTTCCAGATGATGCCGCTGCACGGCTACACGAGGCTGTTCGAGCGCATGCTGGATCATCCGCGCATCGACCTGCTGCTGGGCACCGACTTCAAGGCGGTGCGCGGGCGCGTGGCCTACCGGCATCTGGTCTACTGCGGGCCGATCGACGAGTTCTTCGACTACTGCTTCGGCCGTCTGCCGTACCGTTCCCTGCGCTTCGAACACAGGACCCTCGACCAGCCGCAGTTCCAGCCGGTGGCGGTGGTCAACTACCCGGACCCGCAGGTGCCTTACACCCGCATCACCGAGTACAAGCACCTCACCGGCCAGCAGCACCCGCGCACCAGCATCAGCTACGAATACCCCTGCGCCGACGGTGATCCCTACTATCCGGTGCCCCGTCCGGAGAACGCCGAGCTGTACCGGCGCTACAAGGCGCTGGCCGACCAGACGCCGGGTGTCACCTTCCTCGGCCGGCTGGGCACCTACAAGTACTACAACATGGACCAGGTGGTCGGGCAGGCGCTGGCCCTCTACCAGCGCATCGCCCAGGACGCGGGAATCACCCATGAAATCGAGCCGGGCTGAGGCGGCGGAGAACACGGCCATGGCCCGACTCTTCGCCAGCTTCCTGATGGCGGGCTACGAATGCTCGAGCCACCGGCGCAACGACGGCCGCCGGCTGGACCTTCTGGAGTCCACCGGCCACGCGCGCTTCGCCGAGCAGGACTACCGGCTGCTGGCGCCGCTGGGCATCCGCTGCGCCCGCGACGGGCTGCGCTGGCACCTGATAGAGCGCCAGCCCGGCCGATACGACTGGAGCAGCTTCCTGCCCATGCTGCACGCGGCGCAACGCTGCAACCTGCAGGTGATCTGGGATCTGTGCCACTACGGCTACCCGGACGACATCGACATCTGGCGCCCCGCGTTCGTCGAGCGCTTCGCCCGCTACGCCGGCGCGGTCGCGCAGCTGATGAAGGACGAGGGCATCGACACGCCGTTCTATTCGCCCATCAACGAGATCTCCTTCTGGAGCTGGGCGGGCGGGGCGGAGGCCTACTTCAATCCCTGCGCTCGGGGAAGGGGTGACGAGCTCAAGCAGCAGCTGGTGCGCGCCAGCATCGCCGCCATCGAGGCGATCCGCGCCGTCACGCCGCAGGCTCGCTTCGTGCAGTGCGACCCGCTGATCAACGTCATCGCCCGCACCCACCGCGCGGACGAGATCGAGGCCGCCGAAGCCTACCGCCTGTCCCAGTTCGACGCCTGGGACCTGCTTACCGGGCGGCGCTGGCCCAGCCTGGGCGGGCGCGAGGAGTACCTGGACATCATGGGCCTGAACTTCTACCCGCAGAACCAGTGGTACCTGGACGGCACCAAGATCGAGATGGACGACCCCCGCTACCGGCCGCTGGTGGGCATGCTGGCGGAGGTGTACGAGCGCTACCGGCGGCCCATCCTGATCGCCGAGACCGGGGGCGAGTTCGAGAAGCGTGTGCCCTGGCTGCGCTACGTCAGCGACCAGCTGGCCCTGGCGCTGCAGCGCGGCATGCCGATCGAGGGAGTGTGCTGGTATCCGATGCTCGACTACCCCGGCTGGAACGACGACCGGTATTGCGCCACCGGCGCCTTCGGCTATGCCGACAACGAGGGCACTCGCGCGCCGTTCCATCCGCTGCATGTCGCCATGCGTGAGCTGCAGGTGCGCTTTGCCTCACCCCTGGTCACGGCGGGGCGATCCCCATGAGCAAGCAGGGCAGTGACACAGCGTTGCCGAACCGGCCCGTGCCGTTCCTGTGGCGCTATGTGCGCAAGCGTCCCTGGCACTTCGGCGGCCTGACCGCGCTGATCGTCAGCGCCGCCGCCTGCGCGGTGGCCGTGCAGTACGGCATGAAGCTGCTGGTGGACGCCATGGCCATGGGCCGCGAGGCCGGCAACGTGTGGCTGCCCTTTGGCCTGTTCATCTTCCTCATCGTGGTGGAAAACCTGTTCTGGCGTTCGGCCGGCTACCTGGGCTGCCGCACCGTGGTGAGCAGTTGCGCGGACCTGCGCATCGACCTGTTCAACCACCTCACCGGCCACCCGATGCGCTACTTCTCCCAGCATTTCGCCGGGGCGCTGGCCAACCGCATCTCCTCGGCGGGCGGCGCGGCCGGCGGCATCTACGGCGGGCTGGCCTGGAAGATCATCCCGCCGTGCATCGACTTCGTCGGCGCGGTCATAGTGCTGTTCACGGTGCAGCTGGTGATGGGCTTCGCGCTGATCGTCGGGGTGTTCATCGTCGCCACCCTGATCACGATGATGGGCGTGCGCGGACGCAGCCGGCATATCGAATACGCCGCCCAGTCGGCGCGGGTCGGCGGCGAGATCGTCGACATGGTCTCCAACGTCTGGTCGATCAAGGCCTTCTCCGCCCGCGACCGGGAGCGGCGCCGCCTGGAGGAGGCCATCGGTCGCGAAGCCAAGGCCCACCGCCACAGCTGGACCTACCTGGAAAATGCCCGCGTCTTCCACGACATCTGCCTGTCGGTGATCGCCGGCGGCATGCTGGGCTGGGCCATCGGGCAATGGCAGCAGGGGCAGATCACACCCGGCGACGTGGTGATGGTCAGCGCGCTGACCTTCCGCATCCTGCACGGCTCCCGGGACCTGGCGCTGGCCCTGGTGGACACCTCACAGCAACTGGGTGTCATCTCCGAAACCCTGCGCATCATCGTCCAGCCCCATGCCCTGCCCGACGTGCCGGAAAAGCTCGACAAGCCCCAGGGCCACATCCAGTTCATCGACGTCAGCTATGTGTACGCCGATGGCCGCAGCGCCCTCAGGCACCTGTTCGTGGACATACCGGCGGGGCAGCGGGTCGGCATCGTCGGCCCCTCGGGTGCCGGGAAATCCACCTTCATCAAGCTGCTGCAGCGGCTGGACGACGTGCGCACCGGGGTGATTCTCATCGACGACCGCGACATCCGCTCCGTCAGTCAGGACAGCCTGCGCCGGCAGATCGCCGTGGTGCCCCAGGAACCGGCACTGTTCAACCGCACCATCTACGAGAACATCGCCTACGGCCAGCCGGACGCCACCGAGGAACAGATCCTCGACGCGGCACGCCACGCCTTCTGCGACGACTTCATCCGCAAGCTGCCCAACGGCTACAGCACCGTGGTCGGCGAGCGCGGCGGCAAGCTCTCCGGCGGCCAGCGCCAGCGCCTGGGCATCGCCCGCGCCTTCCTCAAGAACGCCCCCATCCTCATCCTCGACGAGGCCACCTCTGCGCTGGATTCGGAATCCGAGGCGCAGATCCAGCTGGCGCTCGACGACCTGATGC
>CAYVZE010000135.1:0-4473 GCA_964455685.1 uncultured Steroidobacteraceae bacterium | reverse complement strand
GCCGAGCCGAAGTCCGAGTAGTGCTCGGCGCGCAGCGCCACCGAGGCGAGCAGCTTGTCGGTGAGGTTGGTTTCCAGGTCCACGTAGCCGCCGAAGGCGCTGCGGTCCTGGTCGATCTCGTTGGACGGCTGGAAGCCCGGGAAGCCCTGCGAGCCCGGGGTGCGATCCGGCGCCACGGTGCCGGTGGCCCACGAGGCCTCCTCGCCGGCGATCACCTCGAAGCTCTCGCGGCGTGCTTCCACGCCCCAGGCGAAGTTCACCGGGTTGGCAAGTCCGAGCTCCAGCAGGCGCGTCAGGCCCGCGTTGAACACGAGCTGGTCATACACCAGTCCGCCGGCGTCGAAGGACGTCGGCGAGTCCGCGCCATAGGTGGCGTTGAGCGAGTTGTGCACGTCGTAGTGCAGCTTGTTGCGACCATAGACCAGGCTGAAGTCCGCATCCCAACTGCCGAACTGCCCGCGCGTGCCGGCGGCGGCGGTGATGTCCTTCACGTCGGGATTGATCAGCGGCAGGAAGCCGTCCGGGTAGATGGCCGGCACGTTGTCGGCATTGGCCGGGATGCGGAACAGCGCCGCCGAGGTGGCGTCGCGGTCCTGCAGGCCGGCCCAGCCATACAGCTCCCAGCCCGAGGCCAGCGGCAGGCCGGCGTTGGCGTAGAACGAGAGGTCCTTGCTTTCCGGATCGCCGTAGCGCGAGGTGACGCGCGGCGGCGTGACCCGCGGGTCGAGGTCACCGCGGCTGGTCGGGTTGCGGTCGCGGTATTCACCCGACAGCGTCAGGAAGCCCTCCGCGCCCAGCCCGAAACCCGCCCACGCGGCCAGCGACGTGGTGGCACCGTCGTGCGCATTGCGCGAGCCGCGCGCGGTTTCCACCGTGGTGTCGTACTTGCCGTAGGTCGCCGTGACGCCGCCGCCATCGCGCGCCTCGCGCAGGCGCACGTTGACCACGCCGGCGATGGCATCGGAGCCGTACTGCGCCGAGGCGCCATCACGCAGCACCTCCACGCGCTCGATGGCCGACACCGGCAGGGCGTTGAGGTCCACGGCCGATGAGCCGCGGCCCACCGAACCGTTCAGGTTGACCAGCGCCGTGGCGTGGCGGCGCTTGGAGTTCACCAGCACCAGCGTCTGGTCCGGGGCCAGGCCGCGCAGCGTCGCCGGGCGGATGGAGTCGGTGCCGTCGGTGGCCGACGGACGGGGGAAGGTCACCGACGGCGCCAGGCGCTGCAGCGATGTGGCGAGTTCGGTGGAGCCCTGGCTGGCCAGGGCATCGGCCGTCAGCACGTCCACGGGGGAGAGCGTGTCGAGGCGGGAGCGATCGGCCACGCGGGTACCGGTGACCACGATCTCGTCGAGAATTTCCTCACCCTCGGACTGTGCCCATGCGGCCCCTGTTGCAGAAATGATGCTCAGCGCGACGGCGAGCCTTACCTGATGATTCCGGCTGGATGGCTTGGACATGACTGGCATCCGTTATGACTGGAGTTGCGGAAAAGTGTCGCGCCAATCAAATTCCGGTTCTAATGAATTTGCCGATGCACTGATGTCAGTAAAGGCATATGGACGCGGGATCCATGTCCGGGCGGGGATATGAGGGGGCCGGCCCCGGCTCCCGGATCTGGCACCCGGCAAGGGTGGCCGCTGCTGCGGCGCGACAATCCTTCCGCATGGTGCGGCGCGGCCGCCGCGAACAGGCAGGCCAGGGAGTAGCGTCAGGAAGGAAACCGCCCGGGATGTGAACCGGCGAGGCGTGGGGCCATCTTCGCCAGACTCCCG
Organism: uncultured Steroidobacteraceae bacterium; assembly: GCA_964455685.1. Lineage (GTDB taxonomy): Bacteria > Pseudomonadota > Gammaproteobacteria > Steroidobacterales > Steroidobacteraceae > ZC4RG30. Next base: position 2,698 of record CAYVZE010000135.1, on the reverse strand, counting down.
GGCGGCCACGAGTGGAGTGTGTGGCGACTCCCTCGTGGATTTTCGGCTCGAGGCTGTTCCGGTGAGGGTTTCCGCTACCTCGAGGAGATGCTCGCCGTGGTCGCGCCGGCCGGCGCGGCGCCGTCACGGCGGACCGTGATCTGCGCCTGCAGGTCCGTCGGCCGGATGATCGGCGAGACTGGCGGTGCCGCAACCAGCTTGACCCACACCTTGTTCCCGTCGCGGAACCAGGAAGTCCCGGTGGCCTGGCGCAGGGCGGCGAGGCTGCGCTGCTCGATGCCTGAGGTTGCTGTCGCGAAGCCCGGCAGCTCGAAGATCACCCACGAGCCGGTATCCATCTCGGCGATGCTGAGGGTGAGTTCTTCCCTTTCGGTCTTCACCAGGATCTCGGTGCCGGCCTTCACGGTGCTCTGGTCGCCGAAGACCTTGTACTCCTTGCCGTTGCGGACCAGCGTGACGGGGGCCTGCGGGGGGCGGCGGGAGAACAGGGCGGCACGCTGTGCCTGGCCCAGCGGGGTGTTGGCGAGGGAGCCGCCGCCGATCGAGGAGAGCAGGGCGAAGCGCGCGGTCCGCGATTCCAGGTCCACGGCGCGCGGCAGTTCTCCCCTGGCATCGGAGAGGTTCAGGCGGCCGATGTCGCCCGTGCACACCGCGGCGTTCCAGTCGGGCCGGATCACGCAGCTGTCATCGGTGGCCACGCTGTCGCTCTCGCCATCATGCAGCAGCACCTGGGAGTCCGGGATGCCGGTCACCGAGCCGTCCAGGTCGCGGAACGACAAGGTCCGGTAGGCATTGCCGCCGCGGTTGTCGTTGTCGAACCGGTTGTCGTACTTCGGGAAGTAGACCGGCTTGGCGTTCACGAACTTCGCGCCCTTCACCGCGCTGCCGGTGCTGAGTCCGGCGCTGGTGAACAGCAGGAAGGACAGCGCGCCGGTCTTGCGCAGCTCGTTGTCCTGGAAGTTCACGAAGGTGGTGTTCACCACGTCGTCGCGGTAGTCGTAGAACTCGTAGCCGCGGATGGGGAAGTCGGGAATCAGCGGCTTCGGCAGGCTGCGCCCGTAGGCGATCTCCTCGGGCGTCTTCGGGTTGCCGATGTTCTCGGTCTCCCCGACGACCAGGGATTCGATGAGCAGCGAGCTGAACCGCGAGGTGCCGATGTCGCCGGCGGCCTGCGTCATGCCGATGGCATTGTCGGCGAACTTCGCGTTCCGGTAGATGTAGAGGTCACCACGACCCCACAGGCCGCCATTGCGGTTCTTGTAGGCGGTGAGGTCCTCGAAGTGGGTCTCCATCACCTCGCTCTCCAGGTCGGTGGGGTCGCGCAGCGGCAGCCACGGGATGGAGGCCGTGGTGAAGGTGTTGTCCTCGTTGATGTGACGGTCGATCATGAAGCCGTCGAAGTTCGAGTGGGCGACGTTGCCCCTGAACGCACCCAGCGGCATCCGCCGCGACCAGGTGTTCTTCGAGATCTCCGTGTCCAGGAATGCCCCGTTGGGGTGCTCCGGAATGGAGAACCAGAAGCCGGTCGAGTCCGAGCCGGCGGCCACGTTGTCGATGAAGTAATTGCTCGGGTTGGTGATCCAGAACGAGGACACCGTGTTGTCCGAGGGCAGCAGGGTGTGCTCGCGCGAGAAGCTGACCTGCCGGATGTTGCGCGGGTTCTCGGCAACGATCTCGCCGTTGGCGGCCAGGTTCACCGGCACGCACGGCCGGGTGGGGTGGCACTTGGTCTGGATGGCGACGTTGCGGATGAAGTGGTTGCCGGTCTCGATGCCGTCCTCGATGAAGAAGCAGTGGCCCACGTTGTTGTAGGTCACGTTGTTCTCGATGCGCAGGTTGTGCGTGCCGTGGACGGTGACGCAGCGGCTGTAGGTGTCGTGGATGGCCGCGTTGCGGATGTACTGGCCGCGGGCGTCGCCCACCAGGTGCCAGTGGATGGGGTAGCGCGCCAGCACCATGTGCTGGCCCATGCGGGTCAGTTCCACGCCCGACACGAACATCTTCGAGGAGGGCATGGCCATGATGTGTCCGCCGAAGTAGCTCTGCTCGGCGTCCTCGGAGGCCTGGATCTTGATGTTGCGTGTCAGCAGCACCACTTCGCCACGCTCATCCACGCCGAAGGTGATCTTGCCGAAGTGCATGTACTCCAGCGGGCGGTCGAGCGTGAGGGTGTTGCCGCTGATGGCGGTGATCCTGCGCTTCTCGGCCTGGCGCGGGTCGAAGTCGGTGGAGGCGAGCACGATCTCGTCGCCGACGACCCATTCCCTCGCGTCCAGCACCTCGATGGTGGTGGCGCCCTTTTCGGCGGTCTTCGCCAGCCTGGTCCAGGTGTGCGTGCGGTTGCCGTGCAGGTTCAGTGTGCCGCCGGAGAGCATGATGCCGCGGTCGCCCATGCCGGCCATCACTTCCTCGTTCTTCACATTGTCGGTGAGGGTGATGGTGGCCTTCTTCGTGTGCGGCCTTGCGACGGTGCCGATCTGCAGCTCGCCGTGCAGCATGATCCACTCGGTGGTCAGCTCGATGTCCTTCTCATCGGAGAACACCAGCTTGCCGTTGATCGTCAGGCCGTTCAGCGACGGCGGGCTGACGTCGAGCACCACATCCGTGCCGGCAGGAATGGTGACCACGCTGCCGCGCGCCGGGACGGTGCCATCGGCCCACGTGGACCGGGCCGACCACTTTCCGCTCGCCTTCGCGA
>CAYVZE010000134.1:0-4570 GCA_964455685.1 uncultured Steroidobacteraceae bacterium | reverse complement strand
GCCTACGGCCCGATCACCGACAACGCCGGCGGCATCGCCGAGATGTCGGGCCTGGACAAGAAGGTGCGCGACATCACCGACCCGCTGGACGCGGTGGGCAACACCACCAAGGCGGTGACCAAGGGCTATGCCATCGGCTCGGCGGGCCTGGCCGCACTGGTGCTGTTCGCCGACTACACCAACAACCTGGAGGCCGCTGGCAAGCTGCAGGAGTTCTCGCTGTCCGACCCGGCGGTGATCATCGGCCTGTTCATCGGCGGCCTGGTGCCCTACCTGTTCGGCGCCATGGCGATGGAAGCGGTGGGCCGCGCGGCCGGATCGGTAGTGACCGAGGTACGCCGCCAGTTCCGCGAGATCAAGGGCATCATGGACGGCACCGCCAAGCCGGACTACTCCCGCGCCGTGGACCTGCTGACGAAGGCGGCGATCAAGGAAATGATCGTGCCCTCGTTGCTGCCCATCCTGGTACCGGTGGTGGTGGCCTTCGGCATGAACGCGCTGATGGGCCCCGGCGCCGGCATCAAGGCGCTGGGTGGCCTGCTGATCGGCACCATCGTCACCGGCCTGTTCGTGGCCATCTCGATGTGCACCGGCGGCGGCGCCTGGGACAACGCCAAGAAATACATCGAGGAAGGCAACTTCGGCGGCAAGGGTTCCGAGTCGCACAAGGCGGCCGTGACCGGCGACACCGTGGGCGATCCCTACAAGGACACCGCGGGCCCCGCCATCAACCCGCTGATCAAGATCATCAACATCGTGGCGCTGCTGCTGGTGCCGCTGCTGTAAGGCACCACCGCATCCCGCCCACCGACGGCCCGCCTCGCGCGGGCCGTCCTTTTCCTAGCGCCCGCGGCGCGCGAGGTCCCAGAACAGTGCCTCGACCCCGATGCGGATGCCGGGGTCGGCGCTCCATTCGTACATGCGCTCCCAGGTCACCAGCGGCTCCACCGACCAGTACAGCCAGCGGGTGCGCGTGGGACGGCGGTAGAAGATGGCGGCCTCGTACTGGTCGACGGAGTTCGCGTTGTCACCGGCAGTGAACAGGCGCAGGCCCCAGCCGCGGCCGATGTCGCTGGCGCGCGTGTAGGAGCCGTAGCGGTCGGGCACGATGAGCTGGTGGGCGCGCGCATACACCAGCGTCTGCGACCACTGGGTGCTGTCGCGGTCGGCCCGCCACTTGGCGTAGGTGGAGGTGCGGAACAGGTGCCGGCCGGCCCAGCGGTCGAAGGTGGCCGCCGCGGCATAGCCCACGCTCTCCTTGGTCTCGGCGAACACCTTGGCGAAGGGATAGAAGTCCCAGCGCCCGAGGTTCACCTCGCGCGTCCACTTCAGCGCCGCAAAGGCCACCGGCGCAGTGTCGATGCGCACGCCGAGGTCGAAGTTCAGGTGGCGCAGCAGCTCGTAGCGGAAACCGGCGGAGAGGTTCTGGTCCTCGCGCTCGCGCCGGGGAGCCTCATCCAGCTCGCTGCTGGTGATGAAGATGCGCAGCCGGCGCTCGATGTTGGGCAGCGACAGCGCAATGTCGAAGTTGGCGTCCAGCCCGAGGTCGGCGCTGCCATTGCGGTCGATGGCCTCGCCCACCAGCGCCAGCCGGAAGGGCGCGGCGGGCACCGGCTCCAGCGGCCGGTTCTTCGACGCCAGCGAATGATCCAGCCCCTGCACCCGGGACTGCATCCACGCGTAGAGGGCGTCATGCGCATTGTCCAGGCGCTGGCGGAAATCCAGCGGCGGGGGCACCTCGGCGCGGCTGCTCTGGATCTCGTCCACCGAACGGGTGGTGGGGCGGTAGCGGCGCGTAGCGTCCTCGTCGCGGGCAGCCTGCTGCACATCTTCCGCCGCCACATCGGCGGCGTGCTGGTCCATCACCTCGGCGGTGGTGACCTCGGGCGGCTGCGGCGCCACCTCGGGCGGCGCCTCATGGCGGGTGGTGGCGCAACCCGCCAGCAAGGCCGCCATGGCGGCCAGCAGCGTGGCTGCCCGACTTCTCGAACCGTGCATGGCCGCAGCATAACGGACGCGCGGCCGGACGAGCGTGCGCGAGGTGGCCCGCAAGGACCACCCCGGAAAGCCTTCAGCGCCCGCCGTCGTGGAGGGTGCGCTCCTGCGCGGGCGGCGTCGGTGCCGGCGCAGGGGCGCCCCCGCGCGGCGGCTGCGGCGAGCGCCGCGCCAGGTCGGCCTGGCTGATGATGTAGGCGCGCAGCGCCTCGGTGTCGCCGGGTTGCAGCTTGTCGGCGAACGAGCCCATGCCCTTGTCCTTCAGCGCACCCTCAAGCACCACTGCGTCGAAGGCCTGCTGGTTCAGCACCATGGCCGAGCGGCGCAGGTCGGGGAAGGTGGCGCGCGCCGCGCCACCCTGGCCGTGGCAGATGGCGCAGGTGGCGGCGAACACCTCATCGCCGCGCGCCACCACCTCGGGCGAAGCCGTGAGCTCCGCGGTGATGAAGTCCGGCTGCTGGTAGGGCGGGATGTCAGGCAGCACCGCGTTGCCGCCCAGCTTGAACACCAGCATGCGGCCGCCATTGGGCGCGTGGTAGCCGCCCTGCCCCGGGCCGCCCACGGCCAGCGCGATGTACTGCTCACCGTCCAGCTCGTAGCTGATGGCGGCGTTGAACACGCCGGTCTTGATGTCGTACTGCCACAGCCGCTCACCGTCGCTGGCGCGGTAGGCCACGAACTCGCGGTTGGGCAGGTTGCCGTGGAACACCAGCCCGCCGGCCGTGGCCAGCGCGCCGCCGGTGAGCTGGATGCCGCCCGGGCCGGCCGGGAAGTCCGGCGTCGACCAGACGATCTTCCCGGCCACCGGGTCGAAGGCGATCAGGCGGCTGATGAAGCTGCGCGGCGCGTCCGGGTTCTCGGCGTAGTAGCGCTGCACGGCCGGGCCGCCCGTGCCGGAGTTGGAACGGCCGCGCACCGGCGTGTAGTTCTCGGCATTGGCGAACAGCGACCAGTGGTCGGTGGCGGGGATGTACACCAGCCCGGTCTCATGGCTGTAGGCCATGGGCTGCCAGGCATGCGCGCCGGCCGGGCCGGGCAGCATATTCCAGGGCTTGTTGGTGATGTTGTAGCGCGCCTCCGGCACCTCGATGGGACGGCCGGTGGCCATGTCCACGCCGGTGGTCCAGTTCTGCTTCGCGAACGGGTTGGCCGACAGCAGCTCGCCGCTCTTCGCGTCCAGCACGTAGAAGAAGCCGTTCTTCGGCGCCTGCATCACCACGTGCCGCTCCTGCCCGTCGATGACCAGGTCGGCCACCATGATGGGCTGGGTGGCGGTGTAGTCCCAGGTCTCCCCCGGCGTGGTCTGGTAATGCCACACGTACTGGCCGGTGTCCGGATTGAGCGCGACGATGGAGGACAGGAACAGGTTGTCGCCGCCGTCCGGGCTCCTGTACTTCTGGTTCCACGGGCTGCCATTGCCCACGCCGATGTACAGCAGGTCGGTCTTCGGGTTGTAGACGATGGCATCCCACACCGTGCCGCCGCCGCCGAGCTTCCACCACTCGCCGGTCCAGGTCTTCGCGGCCATCTCCATCACGCTGTCGGAGGCCGCGCCGTCCGGGCCCTTCGACGGATCGCCGGGCACGGTGTAGAAGCGCCACAGGAACTCGCCGGTGTCGGCGTCGTAGGCCGACACATAGCCGCGCACGCCCAGGTCCGCGCCGGCATTGCCGATGAACACCTTGCCCTTGGCCACGCGCGGCGCGCCGGTGATGGAGTACGGCCATTCCTTGTCGATGGTGTTCACCGACCAGGCCTCGGTGCCGTCCTTCGCATCGATGGCCACCAGCCGGCCATCCAGCGTGCCGACGATGATCTTGCCGTTCCAGGCGGCGATGCCGCGGGTGTCGATGCCGCAGCACACGTTGGCATTCCACTCGCGCGGCACCTGGGGATCGTGCAGCCACAGCTGCCGGCCGGTCTTCGCGTCGTAGGCCACCACCATGCTCCAGGGCAGCGGCTGGTAGATCACGCCGTCGATGTACAGCGGCGAGCCCTCCACCGGCAGGTTGGTGGGGAAGTCGGCATACCAGGCCAGGCCGAGGCGGCCGACATTGTCGGTGTTGATCTGCTTCAGGCGCGAGTAGCGCTGCTCGTAGTAGTCACCGTTGTAGGTCATCCACTGCGAGGGCTCCCCGGCGGCGTTGAGCAGCCGCTCGGCGGTCACGTTGGCGGGTTGCTTCGCGCGCTCGCTCTGGCCGCATGCGGCCAGGGTGGCGGCCAGCAGCAGCACTATGGCAGGCCTGTGCATTGATCCCCCTCCCCTGATGGTTCTTCGAATGGTTGCGCCAACCTTACTTGAGCGGGGCGCACGGGGTGAAGCCGGGATGGCCGGGGCGATGCCTGTTTTCGGACGGGAAGGCCTCCCGCGTGGCGCGGGACCGGCTCCTTGATCGCAGCGCGGAATGCACCAGCGGTTTTCGCGTGCTGGACCTTGTACGTACAAGGCCGGCCGCGACGATAGCGCCCCCTGGAAACGACGCGGCGCCCCGAAGGGCACCGTGCCGTGTACCGGACTGGTCGGGCCGAGGCCTCAGAACGCCTCGTCGAAGCTCACCTCGCCCTGCACCGCCAC
>CAYVZE010000133.1:0-4626 GCA_964455685.1 uncultured Steroidobacteraceae bacterium | reverse complement strand
TGATGGAGTCGATGATCCACAGCCCGGTGCCCACCCGCGCCGAGGTCAGCGACGTGGCCAACGCGGTGCTCGACGGCACCGATGCGGTGATGCTGTCGGCCGAGACCGCGGTCGGCAAGTACCCGGTGAAGGCCGTGCAGGCCATGTCCGAGGTCATCATCGGCGCCGAGAAGTACGAGTTCGGCCACACCTACCGCCGCGCCCAGCGCATGGAAGGCTCCTTCGCCAACAACGAGGAGGCCATCGCGCGCGCGGTGATGTACACGGCGCAGTACCTGCACCCGCGCGCCATCGTGGCGCTGACCGAGTCCGGCCTGACGCCGCTGTGGATGTCGCGCAACCGCGTCGACATCCCCATCTTCGCCTTCACCCGCCAGCCGGTGACGCAGCGGCGCGTGACGCTGTACCGCGGCGTCTACCCGGTGCTGTTCGACGTCACCCACGAGTCCCCGGCGCGCATGTACCAGGGCATCTTCGACCGCCTGCTGGCCGACGGCATGGTGGACGTGGGCGACCAGATCATCCTGACCAAGGGCGAGCTGACGGGCGTGCAGGGCGGCACCAACTCGATGCAGATCCTGCGGGTGCAGCGCGGGCAGGAATGATCCCGCCGCTTCCCGGGCCCTGAATTGCAAAGGGCCGGCCGGCAATGCCGGTCGGCCCTTTCTTCATCGGGAGCAGGGAGCTTTCAGCCCTTCGACTTCAGCGCCTCGATGTCGCGCAGCAGCTCCTCGGAGTGGCCCTCGAGCTTGTCCGGCGTGACGTTGTAGTGCTTGGCGATGCGGCCCTGCGGGTCGATCAGGAAGGTCTCGCGGCCCGCGATCACCATGTTGCCGCGCTGGGTCAGCACGCCGTACTCCTTCGCCGTGTCGTGCGTGGTGTCGGCCAGCAGCGGGAAGGGCAGGCCGTGCTCCTCGATGGCCTTCCTGTTCTCGGCCGAGATCTTCTCGTTGGCGGCCAGCGCCTTCTCGAAGGCCTTGTGCGACTCCTCGTCATCGACGCTGATGCCCAGGATCTGGGCGCCGGCGCGGCGGAAGGCGAACACGTTCTCGGTGAACTGGCAGGCCTGGGTGGTGCAGCCCGGGGTCTGGTCCTTGGGATAGAAGTAGACCACCACCCACTTGCCCTTGTAGTCGGCCAGCGAGTGCTTCTTGCCGTTCTGGTCGGACAGCGTGAAGCCGGGGGCGACGTCGCCGGCCCTGGGCCTGGCATCTCCGGAAGCCTGCTGCGCGGACACGGCTGCGGCCACCAGGGCCATGATGGCGAAGGCGAGGAGGATTCGAAGCGGGGACAGGCGGATGGAACCGGCGCGCAACATGGTGACCACTCCTTGAATTGCTGATCCCGTCCCGGCGGCGGACGGCTTGATCAATAATGATAGGCCCATGCCCGCTGAGCCGTCACCCAGAAACCGGCCCGTGCCTGCGCTGGTCCTCACTGGCGGTGGCGCGCGTTCCGCCTACCAGGCGGGCGTGCTCAAGGCCATCGCCGAGCTGTTGCCGGAGCAGGAAAACCCCTTCCGGGTCATCTGCGGCACCTCGGCCGGTGCGGTGGCGGCCAGCGTGCTGGCGGCCCGCGCCGAGCACTGGCGGCAGGCCATCGCCGCCATCGAGCAGGTGTGGGCCAACTTCCATGTGGACCAGATCTTCGAGGTGGGCCGGCGCAAGATGCTGCGCTCGGGCCTGCACTGGGCCGTCTCGCTGCTCTCCGGCGGCATCCTGCTCTCGCCGCCGCGCTCGCTTTTCGATAACTCGCCGCTGCGCGCGCTGCTCAAGCGCGAGGTGCCCTGGCGGGGCGTCAGCCGCAGCATCCGCACCGGCCGGCTGGACGCGCTGGCGCTGTGCTGCACCGGCTATGGCACGGCCCGCTCGGTGGCCTTCTTCGAGGCGCGCGAGGAGCTCTCGGAGTGGACCCGCCACCACCACGTGGGCCGGCGCGTGCGGCTGGGGCTGCACCACCTGATGGGCAGCCTCGCGGTGCCGCTGCTGTTCCCCGCCGAGGAGATCGACGGCGAGTGGTACGGCGACGGCGCCATGCGGCAAATGTCGCCGCTGTCGCCGCCGGTGCGGCTGGGCGCCGACCGGCTGCTGATCATCGGCATGCGCGCCCCGGGCACCGGCGGCATGAGCCGCCGCCGCTCCATTCCGCATGCCCAGCCCACCCCCGGCCAGATCGCAGGCTTCGCGCTCGACAACCTGTTCACCGACCAGATCTGGGCCGACCTGGAGCAGATCGAGCGGGTCAACCGCACCCTGCGCGTGGCGCCGCAGGTGTTCCCGCACGCGCGCCTGATCGAGAAGATCGTGGTGGTGTCCCCGTCCGAGGACGTGCGCAACATCGCCGAGCACTACATGCATACCCTGCCGCCTTCGCTCAAGGCGCTGCTGCGCGTGGTCGGCGCGCGCGATGCCCGCGGCGCGCAGCTGGCCAGCTACCTGATGTTCGAGTCGGAATTCACCCGGGCACTGATCGACCTGGGCTACCGCGACGGGCTGGCCAAGGCGCCGGAGCTGCGCGAGCTGCTGCTCTCGCCGCCGACCGAGCACGAACGGCTAGAGCAGGAAAAGCGTTCCCAGGCCCAGTAGCGTGGCGAAGCCCACGCAGTCGGTGATGGCGGTGAGGATCACGCCGGCCGACAGCGCCGGGTCGATCGACAGCCGCCGCAGCGTCAGCGGCACCATCACGCCCACCACCGCCGCGGTCAGCAGGTTGGTCAGCATGGCCAGTGTCACCACCGCGGCGATCTTCCAGGTGCCCAGCCAGGCCACCATGATGGTCGCCAGGATCACCGAGATGCCCAGCCCGTTGATCGCGCCCACGCCGACCTCGCGCAGCAGCAGCCAGCGCGCGTCGCGCCACTCCACCTGGCCCAGCGCCATCGAGCGGATGATCAGCGTCACCGTCTGCGTGCCGGCGATGCCGCCCATGCTGGAGATCACCGGCATCAGCACCGCCAGCGCGGCCACCTTCTCGATGGTGCCGTCGAAGCGCTGCACCACCAGGCCGGCCAGCATGGCGGCGAACAGGTTGATGCCCAGCCACACGATGCGGCGGCGGGTGGCGGTGAGCACGGGCGCGAACGCGTCCTCCTCGTCGCGCAGGCCGGCGCCGGCCATGATCTCGTGCGCGGCCTCCTCGGCGATCACGTCCACCACGTCGTCGACGGTGATGCGGCCGAGCAGCACGCCGTTCTCGTCTACCACGGGGGCGGACAGCAGGTCGCGGTCGCGGAACAGCTGCGAGACCTCGTTCGCCGGCGTTTCCGGCGCGATGCGCGGCGCGTCCTTGTCCAGGCACGCGCCTACCAGCTTCTCCGGGTCGTCGGTGAGCAGGCGCGCCAGCGTGATGGTGCCGAGGAAGCGGTCGTTGCGGTCCACCACGAACAGCCGGTCGGTGTGCTCGGGCAGCTCCCCGCGCATGCGCAGGTAGCGCTGCACCACCTCCAGCGACACGTCGGCGCGCACGCTGACCGTGTCCGTGCTCATCAGGCCGCCGGCGGAATCCTCCGGCCAGGACAGCACGCGGGAGAGGCGCTCGCGGTCCTGCTGGTCCATGTTGTGCAGCAGCTGCTGCGTGACCGCCTCGGGCAGGTCGGCCAGCAGGTCCGCGAGGTCGTCGATGTCCAGGCCTTCGGTGGCCGCCGCCAGCTCCTCGGGATCCATGTCCTCGATCAGCTGGGCGCGCACGTCCTCGCTGAGCTCGACCAGCACGTCGCCGTCGAGCGCCGGGTCGATCATCTCCCACACCACCGTGCGCTTGGCAGGGGGCAGGGACTCCAGCAGCTGGGCGATCTCGGCCGGATGAAGCGTGTTGACGATGCGCTCGGCGGCGCGTACTGCGCCTTCGTCGAGCGCGGCGCGCAGGGCGGCCAGCCGGCCGCTGCGGGCGGGCCGGGTGACTGCGATTTCCTTCTCGTCCTGCGGCTCGCCCATCGCGTTCACCGGCTCATCACTCACAGGTTGGAGTAGTTGGGACCGCTGCCTCCCTCGGGCGTGGTCCACGTGATCACGCCGTAAGGATCCTTGATGTCGCAGGCCTTGCAGTGCACGCAGTTGGCGGCATTGACCTGCAGGCGCTTGCCGCCGGCGCCATCATCCACCATCTCGTACACCTGCGCCGGGCAGAAGCGCGTGCAGGGATTGCCGTACTCCACCGCGCAGCGCGTGGCGCACAGGGTGAGGTCGTGCACGCGCAGGTGCACGGGCTGGCTCTCATCGTGCGAGGTCTGCGCGAAGAACACCGAGGCCAGCCGGTCGCGCGGCGGCAGCGTGCGCTCCACCCACTGGCGGTCCGGCGAGGGGTATTCATCCAGCTTGTGCAGCGCCTGGTTGCCGGCATTGCGCAGCGTCCAGGGCGCCAGTCCGCCGGTGAGCGTCTCGAACGCGCCGTTGGCCAGGCCCCACCACAGGCCGCGCTTGAAGCCGGGCTTGATGTTGCGCACCCGGTGCAGCTCGCGGCCGCCCTCGGACTGGCGCCAGGCCGCGTCGAAGCCTTCCGGGCCGCCGCTCTTCACCAGGTGCTCGGCGGCCAGCATTCCGCAGCGCAGGGCCTGGTGCACGCCCTTCAGCTTGGGGAAGTTCAGCGTGCCGCCGGCATCGCCGACCAGCATCGCGCCGGGCATGTCGA
>CAYVZE010000132.1:0-4683 GCA_964455685.1 uncultured Steroidobacteraceae bacterium | reverse complement strand
TGTTGCCCTCCTGGATCAGGTCCAGGAACTGCAGGCCGCGGTTGGTGTACTTCTTCGCGATCGAGATCACCAGGCGCAGGTTGGCCTCGACCATCTCCTTCTTCGCGCGGCGCGCCTTGGCCTCGCCGATCGACACCTCGCGGTTGATCTCCTTGATGTCGTTGATCGACAGGCTCTGCGCCTTCTCGATCTCGGCCAGCTTGGCCTGGCGCTTCTCGATCTCCTCGGCGAGCTTCGCCAGGCCGGCGCTGTACTTCTTGCCCGCCTTCACGTGCTTCGCGAGCCACTTGAGGTTGGTCTCGTTGCGCGGGAAGGAGGTGACGAAGTCCTTGCGCGGCATGCCGGCATCGCGCACGCACAACGTCATGATCTCCTTCTCGATCTGGCGGATCTCTGCGATGTGGGTGCGCAGCTGCTGGATCAGGATGTCGAACATGCGCGGCGCGAGCTTCAGCTCCATGAACTCGGCGGCGGCCTTGGCGCGGGCCTTGACCGTCTTCGGGTCCTCGGGGCCGTGCTTCTGCAGGCAGGCGAGCACGTTGGCGTGCAGCTTGGCCAGCTGGCCGAAGCGGCGCGCGGCTTCCTCCGGATCCGGGCCGGTGTCGATGGTCTCCTCGGCGTCGCTGCTCTCCTCTTCCTCCTCGTCGCTGTCTTCCTTCTCGGAAGCAGCCTCGAGCTTGGTGGGATTCTGCGGCTGGGCGATGACGTCCGGCGCGTTGGGGTCGATGAAGCCGGTGATCATGTCGGCGAGGCGGCCCTGGCCGGCCTTCACCTGCTCGTACGCGGACAGCAGGTGCTCGTAGGTGGCCGGGTAGTTGGCCAGCGCGCGGCGCACGGCATCGAGGCCTTCCTCGATGCGCTTGGCGATGCTGATCTCGCCCTCGCGGGTGAGCAGCTCCACCGTGCCCATCTCGCGCATGTACATGCGCACCGGGTCGGTGGTGCGGCCGAGCTCGGCATCGAGGGCGGCCAGCGCGGCGGCGGCTTCCTCGATGGCCTCTTCGTCGGCCGGCTGGGAATTCTCGGTGGCGAGAAGCGGCTCGGAATCCGGCGCCTTCTCGTACACGGGAATACCCATGTCGTTGATCATGTTGACGATATCTTCGATCTGCTCCGGATCGACGATCTCGCTGGGCAGGTGATCATTCACCTGCGAGTAGGTCAGGTAGCTCTGCTCCTTGCCGAGCGCGATCAGCAGTTTGAGCTGAGACTGTCGTTCTTCAGGCATGACGGGGGCGCGGCGCTCCACATTGGTGAGCACCTCGGGTTCTTGGTTGCCGCCAGCCTCCGCATTGCGGGACTTGCGACGACCGGGCTTGGGGGCCGCCTCGACCGGGGGCGCCGCAACCGGCGGCGCCGCAACGGCGGGAGGTGGGGTACTTGCCGCCTTCGGGGCCGGCTTCTTCGTGCTGGGAGCGGCCTTTTCCCTGGCGGCCGCGGCCTTGGCCGGGGCCTTCGCGCGCACCTTGGGTGCTGCCGTCTTTGACTTCGCCGCCGGCTTCGATGCCGGCTGCTTCGCGCTCTTCGAGGCGGTGGCCTTGCCGGCCTTGGGGCGGGCAGATTTGGCCGGAGCCTTCTTCGAAGAAGCAGCGGCCTTGGACTTGGCAGATTTCTGGGGCTTGCGAGTCGGCGCCATGAGCTCTCCAGCAGTCGATTGGGGGCCTGTGAAGGCGAACCGCGAATTGTAACGGTGCACCTGAAGGTCCGCCACGCAACATCGTAAAAACCCGCGCTTTTTCCCGCGATTCGCGGGATTGGCACGATCCTTTCCGGCACCCTGCGCGGCAGGAGCCGGCTGCGGACGGACCCGTTTGGACCGCGCCTGCCCGCCGGGGTTCAGCCCCGGTGGGTCGCCTGCAAGAGCTGCACCAGCCGGGCGCGTTCCGCAGGCGTCAGCGCGCGCTGCTGGTCGGCGGCGATCAGCGCATCCAGTTCTGCCCGGGTCGCCTCCTGCGACAGCTTGCGCAGGGCGCCGGCCAGCACGGCGGCGGCCTCGGACTCATCCGTCAGGATGGATTCCTCCGCGGCCAGCCGGGCGAGGCGGGCGGCATGGGGATGCTCCCGCCAGCGTTCCAGCACCTGGGCCGCAGTGGCCGCAGGCCGGACGGTGAGGCCATCCAGCAGCTCGCGCAGCACGTCCACGCCGGGATCCTTCAGGTCGGCGAGGGCGGCCCTGTCCGCAGCGCCTACAGTGGGGGCGACCGACGGAAAATCCAGCAGGATCTTCACCGCCTGGCGGACCAGGCCGCCGCGGCCGGCGCTGCGGGCCGTGCGGCCGCCGCCGGCCGGCAAGGCGGCCGGGCGGTTCGCATGGCGTGCGGCGGGCTCTTCCCGCGGCTTCTGGCCGCGCGCGCCCAGGATGGCGTCGAAGCGCTCCACGGTGACGCCGATGGCGCGCGCCAGGTCGTCCTTCACCAGCTCCCGGTACGGCCCCGGGGGAATGCGGTCCAGCAGCGGCCGGGCCTCGGCGACGAAACGGGCCTTGCCGTCGGCATGGGTCAGGTCGGCGTTCTCCCTGAGGTGGCCGACCAGGTAGGAGGCCAGCGTCATGGCGCCGTCGAGCCGCGCCTCGAAGGCCTGGCGCCCCTCGCTGCCCACCAGCGAATCCGGATCCTCGCCCTCGGGCAGGAACAGGAACTTCATCTCGCGGCCGGCCTCGGCCTCCGGCAGCACGTTCTGCAGCGCGCGCCACGCGGCAGCGCGGCCGGCGCGGTCGCCGTCGAAGCAGAACACCACCTCGCGCACCAGGCGGAACACGCGCTTGAGGTGCTCGGGCGTGGTCGAGGTGCCCAGCGTCGCCACGGCATAGCCGATGCCGGCCTGGTGCAGGCGGACCACGTCCATGTAGCCCTCGACCACCATCAGCCGCGTCAGCGGCGCGCGGTTCTGGCGCACCTCGTACAGGCCGTACAGCTCGCGGCCCTTGTGGAACAGCGCGGTCTCGGGCGAGTTCAGGTACTTGGGTTCGCCCTGGTCAAGGACGCGTCCGCCGAAGGCGATCACGCGGCCGCGCGCATCGCGGATGGGGAACATCAGCCGGTCGCGGAACCGGTCGTAGAAGCCCTCGCCCTTCTCGCGCGCAATGACGAGGCCGGCGTCGAGCAGCATCCGGCGCGATTCCTCGCGGGCGCCGAAGCGCTTGAGCACTTCGCTCCAGTCGTCCGGCGCATAGCCGATGGCGAAGCGCTCGATGGTTTCCGCGTCCAGCCCGCGGCGCGCGGCGTAGCTGCGGGCGCGCTCGCTGCGCGCGAGCTGCTCGGCGTAGAAGTTCGCGACCTTCGCCATCAGCGAGTAAAGGTCCTCGCTCACGCTGGGCGCCGAGGGCACCGTGCCGCCCTCGCGCGGCACATCCACGCCCAGGCGCTGCGCCAGGTCCTCGACCGCCTCGACGAACGACATGCGGTCGTAGTTCATCAGGAAGTCGATGGCGGTGCCGTGCGCGCCGCAGCCGAAGCAGTGGTAGAACTGCTTGGCCGGATTGACCCAGAACGAGGGCGTCTTCTCGTTGTGGAAGGGGCAGTTGGCCTTGTACTCGCGGCCGGCGCGCTTGAGCGCCACGCGCGCGCCGACCAGCTCGACCAGGTCGGTGCGGGCGATCAGGTCGTCGATGAAGGCTCTGGGAATGCGGCCGGCCATGGACGAAGCCTACCTTGGCCGCGCGCCGCGGGGGATCGCGCGGCTACTTTCCGCCGCGGTTGCGAAGCCGGTGCACGAGCCAGAGCACGGCACCGAAGATCAGGATGAACAGCAGGAGGCGGTGCATCCGCCTCAGCCGCCGAGCTTCGCCTTCACGCGGGCGCTGACCTGGGCCATGTCGGCCCGGCCGGCCGCGGCGGCCTTCACCTGTGCGACCACCTTGCCCATGTCCTTCAGGGACGCGGCGCCGGTGTCGGCGATGGCCTTGGCGATGATCTGGTCGATCTCGGCGTCGGAAAGCGGCTCGGGGAGGTAGGCGGCCAGCACGTCGAGCTCCGCCTTCTCCTTGGCCACGAGGTCGGCGCGACCGCCGGACTCGAACTGCGCGACGGACTCCTTGCGCTGCTTGACCATCTTCTCGATGACGGACAGCACCTGCGCGTCATCGAGCGTGATGCGCTCGTCGACTTCCTTCTGCTTGATGGCCGCGAGGATCAGGCGGATCGTCGCGAGGCGCTCCTTCTCGCCGGAGCGCATCGCCGCCTTCATGTCCTCGGTGATGCGCTCCCGGAGGGCCATGAGGGAGATCAGTACAGGCGGGTGGGGCGGCCGTCGCCGCGGTTGTTGCGCTTGGCGTGACGCTTCACGGCGGCAGCCTTCTTGCGCTTACGCTCCTGCGTCGGCTTCTCGTAGAATTCGCGCCGGCGCAGCTCCGCGAGGATGCCTGCCTTCTCGCAGGCGCGCTTGAAACGCCGCAGGGCCACGTCGAAATACTCATTCTCACGAACTCGCACGCTCGGCATAAGGGCTTCAACTACCTTTTTGTGGGTTGGCCTGAAAAAGGGTGCGGATTCTAAAACCCCCGAGGGCAGGTGTCCATTGCGGATCCTCGGCATCGAATCTTCCTGTGACGAAAGTGCGGCCGCCGTGCTTGATGACGAGCGCGGATTGCTGTCGCACGAGCTGTTCAGCCAGGTGGATCTGCACCGGTTGTACGGCGGGGTGGTGCCCGAGCTGGCTTCCCGCGACCATGTCCGGCGCCTTTTA
>CAYVZE010000131.1:0-4718 GCA_964455685.1 uncultured Steroidobacteraceae bacterium | reverse complement strand
GCCGCGCGTGGCCATCCTCGACGAGACCGACTCGGGCCTGGACATCGATGCGCTGAAGGTGGTGTCCACCGGCATCAACACCCTGCGCTCCCCGGAACGCGCCATCCTGCTGGTCACCCACTACCAGCGCCTGCTCGACCACGTGGTGCCGGATGCGGTGCACGTGCTGGCCGGCGGCCGCATCGTCAGGAGCGGCGGGCCCGAACTGGCGCGCGAGCTGGAGGCGCGCGGCTACGACTGGCTGCTCGAGGCCGCATGAGCACTGCCTCCCTGCCCCGTCCCGCCCCGCCGCCAGGCAGCATGAGCAATGCCGCCTACGAGCAGCGGCTGCGCGACACGGTGATGGATGCCGCGCCGGTGCTGAACTCGAAGCTGCTGCCGGTGAGCGTGCGCAGCGCGGCGCTGAACCGCGCGCTCGCCGCCGGCCTGCCGCAGCTGCGCGATGACCTGTGGCGCTACGCCGACCTGCGCTACCTGGGATCGGCCGCGCTGGCGCCGGTGGCGCCCGAGCCGGAGGAAGCGCTGCACGCGGCCATCCTGCCGCTGCTGCCTCCGCGCATCGAGGGGTGCACGCGGCTGGTGTACGCCAATGGCCGGCTGCAGGAATCGCTGTCGGATGCCTGCGAGGCGCTGCAGCCCTCGGCCGCCCCGCTGGTGCCCGAGCGCACCCGCCACGAGCGCTTCGGCTGGCTGAACGACGCCTTTGCCACCGACATCGCGCGGCTGGTGGTGGACCGCCCGCTCGAACTGGAGGTGGTGTTCGCCGCCACTCCCGGCGGGACGAGACAGGCCGTGTACCCGCGGCTCGAACTCACGCTCGCGCCCAGTACCCCGCTGCTGCTGGTGGAGCGGCACGTGGGCAGCACCGGCGCCGAAGGCACGCTCAATGCCGCCATCCAGGTGCATGCCGGCGCCGGCAGCCAGGTGCAGCACCTGCGCTGGCAGGCGCTGGCCGGCGATGCGCAGTTCCTCGATACCGTGCAGCTGGCCATCGACCGCGACGCGCGCTATGCGCTGACGCAGCTGTCGGCCGGCGCGCGCACGGCGCGCACCTCGCTGCGCGCAGCGCTGTTCGGTGCCGGCGCGCAGTTCGACCTGCGCGCCGTGGCGCTGGCCTCGGGCAAGCGCACCCTGGACCATTCGCTGCTGGTGGACCACGTGGCCGGTAACACCACCAGCACGCAGGTGTTCCGCGCCATCGCCCGTGGGCAGGCGCACATCGCCTGCCGCAGCCGCGTGCAGATCGCCCCGGGCGCAGCCGGCGCCAGCTCGCAGCAGTCGCTGAAGGGACTGCTGGAGGGCAGCGGCGCGGAGATCGACCTGCGACCGCAGCTGGAGATCCACACCGACGAGGTGCGCGCCAGCCATGGCGCCACCACCGGCGCACTGGACCCGGCCATGCAGTTCTACCTGCACTCGCGCGGCCTGGACGCCGACACGGCGCGCTCGCTGCTGGAGTGGGCCTTCCTGGAGGATGCGCTCTCCGGCATCGAGCCGGCGGCGCTGCGCCACGCCGCCGAGCGTGGCGCGGCCGCGGCGCTGGGCAACGCCATTGCCTCCGAACTGGTCGAGGTGCCGCGATGAGCGTGGTGCGCCTGCATGCCTCGCATGGCTACGACGTGGCCGCGCTGCGGCAGCACTTCCCCATCCTCGACCAGCAGGTCAACGGCAAGCCGCTGGCCTACCTCGACAACGGCGCCTCCACGCAGGTGCCGCGCGCCGTGGTTGATACGCTGGTGCATTACCAGACGCACCTGCACGCCAACGTGCACCGCGGCGTGCACACGCTGAGCCAGCTGGCCACCGACGCGTACGAGGGCGCGCGCGAGCGCGTGCGCCGCTTCCTGAACGCGGCATCGACGCGCGAGATCATCTTCACCCGCGGCACCACCGAGTCCATCAACCTGGTGGCCCACGCCTGGGGCCGCGCCAACCTGGGGCAGGACGACGAGATCATCGTCAGCGCGCTGGAGCACCACGCCAACCTGGTGCCCTGGCAGCTGGTGGCGAAGGAGAAAGGCGCCAGGCTGCGCGTGGCGCCCATCGATGAGACCGGCCAGCTGCGCCTGGAAGCCTTCCAGGCGCTGCTGAACGAGCGCACGCGCATGGTGGCCATCACGCATGTGTCCAACGCGCTGGGCACGGTGCTGCCCGTCAAGCGCGTCATCGATGCCGCCCACCAGGCCGGCGTGCCGGTGCTGGTGGACGGCGCCCAGGCCGTGGCCCACCTGCCGGTGGACGTGCAGGCGCTGGGCGCGGACTTCTACGCCTTCTCCGGCCACAAGCTGTACGGCCCCACCGGCATCGGCGTGCTGTACGGGCGCGAGCAGCTGCTGGAGGCCATGCCGCCGTGGATGGGCGGCGGCGACATGATCCGCACCGTCTCCTACGAAGAGGCCACCTGGAACGAGCTGCCCTACAAGTTCGAGGCCGGCACGCCCAACATCAGCGGCGCGGTGGGCCTGGCCGCGGCCATGGACTTCCTCGAGGAGCTGGGCATCGACAAGGCCGCCGCGCACGAGCACCAGCTGCTCACCGCTGCCACCGCGGCGCTGATGCGCATCCCCGGCGTGCACATCCACGGCACCGCCGAGGACAAGGGCCCGGTGCTGTCGTTCACGGTGCAGGACATCCACCCGCATGACCTGGGCACCATCCTCGACCACGAGGGCGTGGCCATCCGCGCCGGCCACCACTGCGCCATGCCGCTGATGGACCTGCTGGGCCTGCCGGCCACGGCGCGTGCCTCCTTCGCCTGCTACAACACGCTGGCCGAGGTGCACCAGCTGGAGAACGCCGTGCGCCGCGCGGTGGAGGTGTTCCGCTGATGGAACTGACCGACCTGTACCGCGAGGTCATCCTCGACCACAACCGCCACCCCAGGAACTTCGGGCGGCTGGATCCGCATGATGGCGAGGCGAAGGGCCACAATCCGCTGTGCGGCGACCGGCTCACGCTGACGCTGCGCCGGGAGGGTGACCGCCTGGCCGACCTGCGCTTCGAAGGCAATGGCTGCGCCATCTCGGTGGCCTCGGCCTCGCTGATGACCGAGGCCGTCAAGGGCAAGTCGCGCGCCGAGATCGAGGCCCTGTTCGCGCGCGTGCACGCGCTGCTGACCGAACAGGGCGCGCCCTCCGACGGGCTGGGCAAGCTGGCCGCGCTGTCAGGCGTGCGCGAGTTCCCGGCGCGGGTGAAGTGCGCCAGCCTGTGCTGGCACACGCTCAACGCCGCGCTGGCCGGCGGCGACACGGTGTCGACGGAGTAAGGCCGTGTCGCACAACCACGAGAGTTTCGTCATCCAGCGCGAGGTGGACGCGGTGATGGTCCCCTCGGGCCATCCCATCCGCCTGCAGCCGGGCCTTGCCGGCTTCATCAGCCAGGCCCTGGGCGGCAGCTTCACGCTGTACATCGAGGGCAACCTGTACCGCCTCTCCGGCGCCGATGCCGACGCCATCGGCAAGGAGCCGGTGAAGCCGCCCGAACTGCCGCCGGATGCCACCGAGGAGGATGTGCGCGCGCTGGCGTGGAAGCAGATGAAGACCTGCTACGACCCGGAGATCCCGATCAACATCGTCGACCTGGGCCTGATCTACGACTGCCACGTGGTCAGCAACGACGACGGCACGCGCAGCATCGAGGTGCAGATGACGCTGACCGCGCCGGGCTGCGGCATGGGGGACGTGCTGGTGGAGGACGTGAAGCACAAGCTGGAGCTGATTCCCACCGTGCGCGAGGCGCGCGTGGAGCTGGTGTTCGACCCGCCCTGGCGGCGCGAGATGATGTCGCCGGCGGCGCAGCTGCAGACGGGGATGCTGTGAGCGAAGAGGCTCCGAAGTACGCCAGCCACGTCATCGTGATGCGCCAGGCGCACACGGTGGCGGACTTCGCCGGCGATGAGTTCGACCGGCCGCTGTCGGCCGAGGGTCGGGCGGCCGCGCGCGCCGCCGCGCAGGCCATGCACGCGGAGGGACACCATCCCGGCCCGCTGCTGGTCAGCGCCGCGCTGGCCGCGCGGCAGACCGCGGACATCATCGCCGGTGAGCTGCATATCCCCGGCAATGACATCAAGGTCACCGAGGTGCTGTTCGAGGCGCCGCCCGAGCTGCTGGAGGCGCGCATCCGCGAACTGGCCGTGCCCTACACGCTGGTGACCCTGGTTGCGGACAACCCCGGCGTCACCGACCTGGCCCGTTTCCTCGCGCAGCAGCCCGGCGCACCGGAGATGCAGCCGGCCGAGTGGCGCTACCTTTCCTGGCCCCCTCCCACATGAATGCTCCCCGACTCGTGCTGGTAGCCCGCCACGCCCACGCCGACTGGCCGGCCTGGCAGGGCCGCGACTTCGATCGTCCGCTGACGCCGCGTGGCGAGGAGGACGCCGCCCGCACGGCCGAGGCCCTGCGGGAAGCCGGACACCGGCCTGGACTGGTGCTGGTGAGCCCGGCGCTGCGCACGCGCCAGACCGCCGGCATCATCGCGCGCCGCCTGGGACTGGCCGAGGGCGTGCTGAGGCCGGTGGATTCGCTGTACAACGCCTCGCCCGCGGTACTCGAGGCCGAACTGCGCCAGGCGGCGCAGGAGACCGACGGGCTGCTGATGCTGGTGGCGCACAATCCCGGCGTCTCGCAGCTGGCCCGCTCGCTCTCCGGCGACCCGGCCGCGCCAGCCTTCTCGCCCGCCGACTGGCGGCTGCTGCCGCTGCGCTGAGCAGCCTTCAGCGC
>CAYVZE010000130.1:0-4721 GCA_964455685.1 uncultured Steroidobacteraceae bacterium | reverse complement strand
GAGCAGCAGCAGTCGTCTGTACATGAACGTCTCCGCAGGAATCAGACACGAAGCTGGCCGGCGATGAAGCGCCGCGCCTCCTCGGTACGAGGCTGGACCAGCAGCTGCGCGGCTGGACCGGATTCCACCACGCCCCCCCGGTGCAGCAGCACCACTTCGCCGGCCAGGCGCGCGGCCTCGCCCAGGTCGTGCGTGGTCATCACCACCTTGACGCCCGAAGCGGCCACGCGTCGCACCAGCTCCTCGATGGCCAGGGTGGCGGCCGGATCGAGGCTGGCGGTGGGCTCATCCAGGAACAGCACCGCCGGCTCCCGCGCCAGCGCCCGCGCCAGCGCCACGCGCTGCCGCTCGCCGCCCGAGAGCCTTGGCGCTGGGCGGTCGGCCATGCCTTCCAGCCCCACCTCGCGCAGCAGCTCCTCCACGCGTGCCGCCCGCCGCGCCCGCGGCGCGCCGGCGGCCGCCAGCGCATACCCCAGGTTGGCCGCCACCGAACGGCGCAGCATCACCGGCCGCTGGAACACCAGCGCGCAACGCTCGGGCACGGGCTGGGTGCTCCCGCCCCAGCGGATGCGGCCGGCATCCGGGCGCAGCAGGCCCATGGCCACCCGCAGCAGGGTGGTCTTGCCGGAGCCGTTGGGCCCGATCAGCACCGTCGGCCCGCCCGCCTCCAGCCGGAGCGACACGCCGCGCAGCACCGGCGTGGCGCCGAGGTGCACGTGCACGTCCTGCATCACGATCGGCAGAGGCACGTCGTTGAAGGTGGTGGCCGCCATCAGCCTTGCTCGAAGCGCTGGCCGGCGCGGCGCACTGCCCATGCGGCCGCGTTCACCGCCAGGATCAGCGTGATCAGCACCAGCCCCAGACCCATGGCCAGCGGCAGGTTACCCTTGGACGTCTCCATCGCGATTGCCGTGGTCATGGTGCGCGTGAAGCCCTCGATGTTGCCACCCACGATGATGATGGAGCCCACCTCGGCGGCGGCACGGCCGAAGCCGGCCAGCACCGCGGTCACCAGCGAGAAACGCGCGTCCCACAGCAGCGTGGTCATGCGGCGCAGCGCGCCGACATGCATGGCATCGAGTTCGTCGCGGTACTCGTGCCACAGGTCCTCCACTGTCTGGCGGGTCAGCGCGGCGATGATGGGAAGCACCAGCAGCGTTTGCGTGATCACCATGGCCTGCGGCGTGAACAGGATGCCCAGCGAACCCAACGGGCCCGAGCGCGACAGCAGCAGGTACACGGCCAGGCCCGCCACGACCGGCGGCAGCCCCATCAGGGCATTGAGGGTCACGACGATGAGCTGGCGACCGGGGAAGCGGCTCAGCGCCAGCAGCGCGCCCAGCGGCGCGCCGAGCAAGGCGGCCAGCAGCGTGGCCGAAAGGCTCACCACCAGCGACAGCCGCACGATGGCGTACAGCGTCGGGTCGCCGTCCAGCACCAGCTGCAATGCGGAGGCGTCCGCTCCCATCAGCCCGCGGCCCCGAGGAAGGGAAAGCGTTCACGCAGCGCCTCGATGACTCCGCGGGCGACCGCGCGCGGACGCTCGCCGAGTCCGGCCAGCTCCGGTTCACGGCGCGGATCGACTTCCACCAGCCGGGCACCCGGCATGACCTCCACGCCGTCGCGCGACAGGCCGCGCAGGTGGCCGGCTATGGGCGCGCATACCGGTTCGCCTTCCAGGTAGCCCACGACATCGCCAGGCCACACCGGGTCACCGAGCCGCGCCGAGGTCTTCCACGTGCCGGCCACGCTGGCCGTGACGAAGCGCTCGCGCGTGACGCCATCCAGCGCGCGCGGCCCGCCGGCACGCGGCGCCGTCGGCCGGTCGCGCAGCACCTTCCCCATCGACTCTCCCCACTGGGTCTCGATGGCCACGTCGCAATTCGCGCCGGGCGTGTAGCCGGGTCCCAGCCCCACCATGAACCCCGCCGCGCCGCGCAGGTCGGGACGCACGGAATCGCGGCGCATGGTGGCCTCGACCAGCACGTCAAAGGCAATGGCTGCGGTGAGCAGCGATTCATCCTCGGTCACCACTGGAATGCACGCGCCCTCGCGCCAGCACGGCTCCACGTCGGCAACCGAGTGCACATGGCGCGCGTGGACCCCCTCCAGGCAGGCCATGCCATCGAACAATGCGTCGGTGAAGGCCATGCCGCGCCGCGCGTGCGGCGATTTCGGGCGTTCCGCGATCAGGACCTGGACGCCTCGCTGGAACAGGGCATGCGCCACGGCGGAGCCCACGTCGCCCCCGCCCACGACGAGCACGCGGAGCCTGGATTGCGGCGGGGCAGGATATGCATTCGGGTACATATTGTAGGGACCGTCACGCGGCAGCTTTGGAGGACCTGCATGATATTCTTTCAGGATTCATTCGACCGGTCCGAGGGGCCTGCGTCCCCGGCACAATCCACGAAATGAGCAATACCAGCACACCCACAGCACCCGAAGTCGCCGTCGCCTCCATGGACCAGATGCGGGGCCGCCTGCGCAAGAAGAGCAAGCTGAAGGGACGCCAGCCCGACCACACCTCCATGGCCGAGGTGCAGTCGCTGATCGGCCCCGGCCCGCATCGCCGCGACCTGCTGATCGAGAACCTGCACAAGCTGAACGACTTCTACCGCGGCCTGCACGACCGGCACCTGGTGGCACTGGCCCGCCAGATGAACATCCCCATGGCGGAAGTCTTCGAGGTCGCCACCTTCTACCATCACTTCGAGGTCCTGCGCGACGGCGAGGAACCGGCCCGCATCACCGTGCGCGTGTGCGACGGCCTGGCGTGCGCCATGCGCGGCGCCAATGAGCTGCTCGCGAAACTGCCGGCGCTGCTGGGCGGCGACGTGCGCGTGGTCGCCGCGCCCTGCGTGGGCCGCTGCGAGCAGGCCCCGGTTGCCGTGGTCGGCCAGGCGCCAGTGGTGCATGCCGACGCCGGGCAGGTGCAGGCGGCCGTGGAGCGTGGCAGCGTCGCCCATCCGCTGGCGGCCGACGACGGCACCTTCGATCCTGCCGCCAATGCGCCCGCGCCCATCACCCGCTCCCCGTCCGAGACCACGCCGGCCTACGTGGGCCTGCGCGCCTACCGTGCCAGGGGCGGCTACTCGCTGGCCACGCGCGTGGTGCGCGGCGAGCTGGCCGCCGACGAGGTGATCAAGGCCCTGTCGGACTCGGGCCTGCGCGGCCTGGGTGGCGCCGGCTTCCCGGCCGGCCGCAAGTGGAGCATCGTGCGCGAGCAGCCCGCGCCGCGCCTGATGGCGGTGAACATCGACGAGGGCGAGCCGGGCACGTTCAAGGACCGCACCTATCTCGAGCGTGATCCGCACCGCTTCCTCGAGGGCCTGCTGGTCGCCGCGCACGTGGTGGGCACCGAGGCCTGCTACATCTACCTGCGCGACGAGTACCACGGCTGCCGCGCCATCCTCGAGCGCGAGCTGGAGCTGCTGCGTGCCGACCCGCCCTTCGCGCTGCCGCACATCGAGCTGCGCCGCGGTGCCGGCGCCTACATCTGCGGCGAGGAGTCGGCGATGATCGAGAGCATCGAGGGCAAGCGCGGCGAGCCGCGCATGCGCCCGCCGTACATCGCGCAGGTGGGCCTGTTCGGCCGCCCCACCCTGGAACACAACTTCGAGACCCTGTACTGGGTGCGCGACATCGTCGAGCGCGGCCCGCAGTGGTTCTCCGGCTACGGCCGCAACGGCAGGAAGGGCCTGCGCTCCTACAGCGTCAGCGGCCGCGTGCGGGAGCCCGGCGTGAAACTGGCGCCGGCCGGCATCTCGCTGCGCGAGCTGGTAGATGAATTCTGCGGCGGCATGGAGCCCGGCCACGAGCTGTACGCCTACCTGCCCGGCGGCGCCTCCGGCGGCATCCTGCCGGCCAGCATGGCCGACCTGCCGCTGGACTTCGATACCCTGCAGCCGCATGGCTGCTTCATCGGCTCCGCTGCCGTGATCGTGCTCTCCAAGCAGGACCGTGCCCGCGATGCCGCGCTGAACATGATGCGCTTCTTCGAGCATGAGAGCTGCGGCCAGTGCACGCCCTGCCGGGTGGGCACCGCCAAGGCCGCACAGCTGATGCAGGCGGAGAAGTGGGACCATGCCACGCTCGAGGACCTCAGCCAGGTGATGGCCGACGCCTCGATCTGCGGCCTGGGTCAGGCGGCGCCGAATCCCGTGCGCTGCGTGCAGAAGTACTTTCCGGAAGAGGTCTGATCATGAGTGCAGCCCCCGAACTGGCCACCACGCCGTCCACCGTCGAGTTCGAGCTCGATGGCCGCAAGGTGCAGGCGCTGCCCGGCGAAACCATCCTCCAGGCCGCCGAGCGCCTGGGCACTGAAATCCCGCGCCTGTGCTACACGCCAGGCTACCGCCCCGACGGCAACTGCCGTGCCTGCGTGGTCGAGATCGACGGCGAGCGCACGCTGGCGCCCTCCTGCTGCCGCGCGGTCACGCCTGGCATGAAGGTGAAGGCCACCAGCGAGCGCGCCGTGAAGAGCCAGAAGATGGTCGTGGAGATGCTGCTGTCCGACATGCCCGAGCAGGGCTACAAGTGGAACGGCAACGACGCCACGCGCCAGCATGGCGAGCTGTCGGCCTGGGCGGCCAAGCTGGGCATCGAGGCCCGCCCCGAGCTCAAGGCGCTGCGCCGCGAGCAGCCGGCCTGCGACGCCTCGCACCCGGCCATGCTGGTCAACCTCGACGCCTGCATCCAGTGCACGCGCTGCGTGCGCG
>CAYVZE010000129.1:0-4786 GCA_964455685.1 uncultured Steroidobacteraceae bacterium | reverse complement strand
CCTGGGACCGCGCGCGACAGGGCCATCCGGCCAGCCTGTGGTCCTGCCTGAAGATGTTCTTCGTCTGCGAGCTGGCCGGCGGCACGGCGCGCACCAGCCACGAGACGACCGGGGTGGCCTGGTTCGGCCGGGACGAGATTCCCGCGGACCTGTCGGAAGGCCGTGTGCTGCGTCACCAGGTCGAGCGCATGTTCGCGCATCGCGCCGATCCGGCACTGCCCGTCGAGTACGACTGAGACGCCCGGCGCCCCGGCTCAGCCGGCCGCGGCCTGCCTGTGCGGACCGCTGGCCTGCGGCGCCTTGCAGGCCGCCTCGATCTCCTGCATGTGCGCCTGTGCCCAGCGCGCCAGCCCGCACAGCGGCTCGCCCAGCGAGGCGCCGAGTGCGGTCAGCCGGTATTCCACCCGCGGCGGCACCTCGGGATAGACCGTGCGTTCCACCAGCCCGCGCTGCTCGAAGGCACGCAGGGTCTTGGTGAGCTCCTTCTGCGTGACCCGGCCCACCGCGCGCTGCAGCTGCCCGAAGCGGATCGGGCCCTGCGCCAGCAGCAGCTGGTAGATCACGGGGAATGCCCAGCGCCCGGACAGCAGTTCGATCAGCCGGCCCATGGGACAGGAACCGTCGCAGGTTTCCCCGTGGGAACCAGGGAGGCTTTTGGTACCTACTTGCAAGTTAGTATGCGTCGGTTCCATAGTTTCTACAGGATACCAACATACGCACGACGGAGCCAGACATGAGCCAGTTGTTCACTCCCGTCCGCCTCGGACGACTCGACCTGCCCAACCGCGTGGTGATGGCGCCCATGACGCGGTCGCGGGCCAGCCGCGAGGGGCTGCAGACGCCCTTGGCGGCCACCTACTACGCGCAGCGCGCCAGTGCCGGCCTGATCATCACCGAAGCCATTTCGGTCAGCGCCCAGGGCCACGGCTACCCCAACACGCCAGGCCTGTGGAATGACGCGCAGCAGCAGAGCTGGGTGCCGGTGTTCGAGGCCGTGCACCGCGCCGGCGGCCGCATCGCCGTGCAGCTGTTCCACACCGGCCGCTCGGGCCACTCCTCGGTGTCCGGCCAGATCGTGGCGCCCAGCCCCATCGCCATCCAGGCCGGCCAGTCCCGCGATGTGAACGGCAATGCCGTGCCCTTCGAGACCCCGCGCGAGCTGCGCACGGAGGAGATCCCCGGCATCGCGCGCGACTTCGCCGCCGCCGCGCGGCGCGCCATCGATGCCGGCGCGGACGCGGTGGAACTGCACGGCGCCAACAGCTACCTGATCGACGAGTTCCTGCGCTCGGGCACCAACCGCCGCAGCGACGTCTACGGGCAGGACCGCACCCGCTTCCTGCGCGAGGTGGTCGAGGCCGTGGCCGGCGAGATCGGCGCGGACCGCGTGGGCGTGCGCTTCTCGCCGCTGTCCCCGTGGAACGACATGCACGATGACACGCCGCTGGAGACCTTCAGCCGCGCCGCCGAGGCGGTGCGCGGCCTGGCCTTCATGCACCTGGTGGAAGTCAACGGCGGCGAGGCGCTGACGCCAGCGCTGTCGAAGGCCTTCGGCGGAGCGGTGATCGTCAATGGCGGCTACGACCGCGAGCGCGCGGAAAAGGCGCTGCAGGCCGGCGCCGCGGCGGTGGCCTTCGGCGTGCCCTACATCGCCAACCCGGACCTGGTGGAGCGCCTGCGCGTGGGCGCGGTGCTGAATGCGCCGGACCCGTCCACCTTCTACGGCGGCGACGCGCGCGGCTACACCGACTATCCCGCGCTCGAGGCGGCGGTGGCCTGAGGCAGGGGCCCCGGAACGAAAAAGCCGGCACCCTCTGCCGGCTTTCCGTTGCAGACCGGCGCCTTCCCGGGCGTCCGGTCCATCCTCATGCCTTGCGGCGTCAGATCACGCCGAAGGCCAGCATCGCATCGGCCACGCGGCGGAAGCCGACGATGTTGGCGCCCAGCACGTAGTTGCCCGGGCTGCCGAACTCCTCGGCCGTCTCGTAGCAGTCGCGGTGGATGTTGCGCATGATCTCGTGCAGGCGCCGCTCGGTGTACTCGAAGGTCCACGCGTCGCGGCTGGCATTCTGCTGCATCTCCAGCGCCGAGGTGGCCACGCCGCCGGCGTTGGCCGCCTTGCCGGGCGCATAGGCGATGTTGGCCGACTGGAACACGCGCACGCCGCCGGGCGTGGTCGGCATGTTGGCGCCCTCGCCCACCGCGATGCAGCCATTGGCGACCAGCGTCCTGGCGGCGCGCTCGTCCAGCTCGTTCTGCGTCGCGCAGGGCAGCGCGACCTGGCAGGGGATGTCCCACACGCAGCCGCCGGCGGTGTATTCCGCATGGCCGCGGAAATCCACGTAGCGGCTGATGCGCTTGCGCTCGACTTCCTTGATCTGCCGCAGCACCTGCAGGTCGATGCCGCGCGGGTCATGCACCACGCCGCCGGAATCCGAGCAGGCCACCACCTTGGCGCCCAGCTGCTGCAGCTTCTCGATGGCATAGATGGCCACGTTGCCCGAGCCGGAGACCACGCAGGTCTTGCCATCGAGGCTCTCGCCGCGGGCCTTGAGCATCTCCTCGACGAAGTACACCGTGCCGTAGCCGGTGGCTTCCTTGCGCACCAGCGCGCCGCCCCAGCTCGGGCTCTTGCCGGTCAGCACGCCGGACTCGTAGCGGTTGGTGATGCGCTTGTACTGGCCGAACAGGTAGCCGATCTCGCGCGCACCGACGCCGATGTCGCCGGCCGGCACGTCCTCGTACTCGCCCAGGTAGCGGTACAGCGTGGTCATGAAGCTCTGGCAGAAGCGCATGATCTCGCCGTCCGACCTGCCCTTGGGATCGAAGTCGGCGCCACCCTTGGCGCCGCCGATGGGCAGGCCCGTCAGTGCGTTCTTGAACACCTGCTCGAAGCCCAGGAACTTGATGATTCCCAGGTAGACCGACGGGTGGAAGCGCAGGCCGCCCTTGTACGGGCCAAGGGCGCTGTTGAAGCCCACGCGGAAACCGCGGCAGACCTGCACCTCGCCGCGGTCATCCTGCCAGGGGACCCTGAAGATCAGCTGGCGCTCCGGCTCGCAGATGCGCTCGATGATCTTGTGCTCGATGTACTCCGGATGCTTGTCCAGCACCGGACCCAGTGTTTCGAAGACTTCCCTCACTGCCTGGTGGAACTCGGCCTCACCAGGGTTGCGACGGACGACTTCGCCGTAGATCTGCTCAATATGCTCAGAGCCTTTCAAGACACAGGTCCCCTTGTTTTCAGGTTGTTATATCGCTTCGGTTTCGTTCTCGACGGCGAAGTCCCTTCCCTGGAACTGCACGCGCGAGGGCAGGCCCATGCGGCCCAGCAGCTCGAGGAACGGCCGCGCCGGCAGTTCCTCCACGTTCACCATCCGCTTCACGTCCCACACGCCGGTGAGGATCAGGTAGGCGGCCGCCACGGCGGGAACACCGGCGGTGTAGGAGATGCCCTGGCTGCCCACCTCGTTGTAGGCCTCCTTGTGGTCGGCCACGTTGTAGAGGAACACCTCGCCCTCCTTGCCATCCTTGGTCGTGCCCTTCACCAGCGTGCCGATGCAGGTCTTGCCCTCGTAATCGGGCGCCAGCGAGGCCGGATCCGGCAGCACCGCCTTCACCACCTTCAGCGGCACCACTTCCTGGCCCTCGGCCGTGCGCACCGGCTGCTCGGACAGCAGTCCGAGGTTCTTCAGCACGGTGAACACGTTGACGTAGTGGTCGCCGAATCCCATCCAGAAGCGCACGTTGGGCACGCCGGTCAGCTGGGACAGCGAGTGGATCTCGTCATGGCCGGTCATGTAGGCCTTGCGCTTGCCCACCACCGGCAGGTCCCACTCCTTGCTGATCTCGAACATCTTGTTCACCTGCCACTGGCTGTTCTGCCAGGAGTACACGACGCCGGTGAACTCGCGGAAGTTGATCTCCGGGTCGAAG
The DNA here is from genome assembly GCA_964455685.1 of uncultured Steroidobacteraceae bacterium. Lineage (GTDB taxonomy): Bacteria > Pseudomonadota > Gammaproteobacteria > Steroidobacterales > Steroidobacteraceae > ZC4RG30. The sequence continues at coordinate 850 of CAYVZE010000129.1, read as the reverse complement.
TTGGTGGCGAAGTACCTGCCGTGGCTGCCGGCATTGATGTCGACGATGTCGATGGACTCGGCCTTGTCGATGTACTCGTCCAGCGCCAGGCGCGCGTAGGCGTTCACCACGCCGGGGTCGAAGCCCGCGCCCAGGATGGCGGTGATGCCGGCCTTCTTGACCTCGTCGCGACGCTTCCACTCGTAGTTGCCGTACCACGGCGGGGTCTCGCAGATCTTGCGCGGGTCCTCGTGGATGGCGGTGTCGATGTAGGCCGCGCCGGCGTTGATGCAGGCCGACAGCACCGACATGTTGACGAACGCCGAGCCCACGTTGATCACCACCGCGGCGCCGGTATCGCGGATCAGCTGCGTGGTCTTCTCCACGTCGAGCGCGTCGAGCTGGTGCGCCTCGATCTTCCCGGGCACCTTCATCGCCTTCTTCTCGTGGATCGAATCGATGATCCGTTTCGCCTTCTCCACCTTGCGCGAAGCGATATGGATGTCGCCGAACACATCATTGTGCTGGGCACACTTGTGGGCCACGACCTGCGCCACGCCGCCGGCGCCGATGATGAGGACGTTCTTTTTCATCCCGGGATGATCTCCTAGAGTGCTGGGAACCAGAGGGACCTTCAGGAAAGGCTGCGCTCGAAATCCGCGTAGCCGAAATGGCGCACCGGCGTGATGCTGCCATCGAACTCGCGGATCGCGATAGAGGGCATCTGCACGCCGTTGAACCAGTTCTTCTTCACCATGGTGTAGCCGGCCGCGTCCTGGATGGACAGGCGGTCACCGACCTTGAGCGGCGCGCCGAAGCGGAACGTGCCGAACACGTCGCCCGCCAGGCAGCTCTTGCCGCAGACCATGAT
>CAYVZE010000128.1:0-4855 GCA_964455685.1 uncultured Steroidobacteraceae bacterium | reverse complement strand
ACAACTCCGCCTCGCCCGGCACCATCGCGCTGTTCCAGCCCAACGACTACTACAGCACGCAGGACGAGTACCTGGAGGCGGTGGCCGAGGGCATGCGCGCGGAGTACGAAGGGCTGGTGGAAGCCGGCCTGCTGGTGCAGATCGACGCGCCGGACATGGCCATGGGCCGCCACACCCTGTACCGCGACCGCAGCGAGGACGACTTCGTGGGGCTGGCCGCGCGCCACATCGAGGTGCTGAACCACGCCTTGCGCAATGTGCCGGCGGACCGGGTCCGCATGCATGTGTGCTGGGGCAACTACGAGGGGCCGCACACCCACGACGTGCCCATGGAGAAGCTGCTGCCGGTGGTGATGAAGGCAAAGCCCCAGGCCATCCTGTTCGAGGGCGCCAATCCCCGCCACGCGCACGAGTGGAAGGTGTTCCAGGAGATGAAGTCGGTGGTGCCGGAGGACAAGCTGCTGGTCCCGGGCGTGCTCAGTACCACCACCAACTATGTCGAGCATCCCGAGCTGGTGGCGGAGCGGCTGCAGCGCTTTGCCGACATCTTCGGGCGCGAGCGCGTGCTGGCCGGCACCGACTGCGGCTTCGGCACCTTCGCCGGCTTCGGTCCGGTCGATCCGGACATCGTGTGGCTGAAGCTCAAGTCGCTGGTCGACGGCGCCGAGCTGGCCTCGCGGCGACTTTGGGGTCGGCGCTGACGGCGCTGCGCGTGGACACGGATCGATGACAACCAGACGACGAAAACAACAACGACAACAACAGCCAGGGAAGGGGGGCGTCCGATGTCCAACCAGAAGGGCCACGATACATCCTACGAGTGGAAGATCATCCTCCTGCTCAGCATCACCTTCGGCCTGGTCGGGCTCGACCGGTTCGTGCTGCCCATCATCCTGCAGTCGCCCAATTCCACCATGGCGCAGGACCTGGGCCTCACGCCGGAGGACGGGGGTTCGCTGGCGGGCTACCTCGGCATGGCCTGGGGCATCTCCGCCCTGGTGATGGGTTACCTGGCCGACAAGCTGGGCGGGCGGTGCTGGTGCCGGCCATCGTGGTGTTCTCGCTGATGTCGGTGTTCAGCGGCCTGGCCGGATCGATCATGGCGCTGGTGATCTTCCGGGTCATCATGGGCGTGGCCGAGGGACCGGTAGCTTCCACCGGCGTGGCGGTGGCGGTGGAAGCCTCCAAGCCCGCCCGGCGTGGCATGAACAACGGCATCTTCCAGTGCATGATCTCGCTGTTCGGCCTGGCGCTGGCGCCTTTCATCGCCACGCGGCTGCTGGAGAGCTACAGCTGGCGCGCGGTGTTCATGATCGTGGGCGCGCCGGGCCTGGTGATGGCCATCCTGATGTGGTTCGTGGTGCGCGAGCCGGCCAAGCGCGCGGTGACCGGCCAGGGCGGCGTCAACGGCGCCGCCTTCCTCGGCATGTTCGGGCACCGCAATGCCAGGGTGGCGCCGCTGACGCTGATCTGCGCCATGGGCGGCATCTTCGTGATCGCGGCGCTGCTGCAGGCCTACCTGACCGCGCCCGCCGGTGCAGGCCTGGGGCTGGACGCGGTCACTGCCGGTTCGGTGTTCACGGCGGTGGGCGTGGGCGGCTGCATCGGCCAGTTCGCGATGCCGGCGCTGTCCGACCTGATCGGTCGCAAGCTGGCCACATTGGCATCGTACTTCCTGGCGGCGGTGTCGCTGTACTTCTTCACCCAGGCGGGCCCGGAGAACACCGGTCTGCTGTGGGTGCTGCTGTTCCTGGCCTCGCTGTTCAACTTCGCGGCGCTGGCCATCCTCGCCGGTCCCGTGGCCGCCGAGGCCGCGCCGCCAGGCATGCTGGCCTCGATGGCAGGCTTCGTGATCTTCGCCGGCGAGTTCATCGGCGGCGGCCTTGCGCCCATCGTGGCCGGCAACATCGCCGCCCATCCTGCGTGGGGCCTGAAGGGCGCGCTGTACTTCGCCGCCGCGGGCCTGGTGGCCGGCTTCATCGTCGCGCTGTTCCTGAAGGAAACCGCACCCCGCAAGCTCAAGGCATGAGCACGTTTCCCGTCACCACCGACGACCGGATCATCTGGGATACCTGGCTGGCGCTGTTCCGCTTTCCGGTGGTGTCGGTGGCCGATGAGGTGGGTACCTTCGCGGCGCTGTCCGCGCGGGCGTGGCAGACCGGCGAGCTGGCGGCCGAGCTGGGCGTGGACGCGCGCGCGCTGGGCGTGCACCTGGGCATGCTGGCCGCGCTGGGCTTCGTGGAGCGGCGCGAGGGCCGCTGGCGCGCCAGCGCGGCGGCGCGCACCTGGCTGCACCCCGAGGCCGATGGCTACGCCGGCCCGCTGCTGAAGCGTTTCGCGCAGCAGCAGGCGCTGCACGAACAGCTGATGGTCACGCTGCGCACCGGCGGCCGCGCCGAGACCTACCGGTCTGCCTCGGCTGAATGGGAGCGCGGCGAGATGCCGCCGGACCTGGCCGCGTGGATCACGGCATTCATGAACGCGCACAGCCGCGCCTCCTCGCGCGCTGTGGCGCTGCTGCCGGTGTTCGGCAGCGTGCGGCAGGTGCTGGACGTGGGCGGCGGCTCGGGCATCTTCTCCATCGAGCTGGCGCGCGCCTGGCCGCAGCTGCGGGCCACGGTGCTCGACATCGACACCATCTGCAGCGAGGCGGCCCGCTACATCGCGGCGGCCGGGGCAGGCGAGCGCGTCACCACGCATGCGGCCAACATGTTCACCCAGCCCTGGCCGGCGGACCACGACGCGCATTTCTTCTCCAACATCTTCCACGACTGGTCGGAGGAAACCTGCCGGCTGCTGGCGCGCCGCTCCTTCCAGGCGCTGCCGCCCGGCGGGCGCATCTTCCTGCACGAGATGCTGGTGGATGATGATGGCTGCGGCCCGCTGCCGGCCATGGCCTTCTCGCTGCTGATGCTGATGGGCACCAGGGGCCGCCAGTACAGCTTCGGGGAGCTGCGCGGCATGCTCGAGCAGGCCGGCTTCACGGATGTTGAAGCCCAGCAGACCAGCCAGGGCTACTATTCGGTGGTCAGCGCACGCCGGCCGTGAGCAACGCATGGGGGGCATGACGATGCGGATGACGATGAAGCTGGCAGGGACCGCCGTTGCAGCCATCCTCTCCGGCGCCGGCCTCATGGCCGGCGCGCAGCAGGTCGTCGATCCCGGCTTCCGGAGCGCGGGGCGCGGCGCGCCATTGAAGGTCGACCTGTCGGCCGGCCTGCCGCAGGTGGCGGCGGGGCCGGGCCAGCTGGGCGCGCCGCCGGCCGGCGCCACGCAGACGCCGGAGCAGCGCGCCGCCGCACTGCGCGAGCGCGAGCCCTTCACCGTGGGACCCGTGGCGCAGCGCGTCGGCGGGGCAGGGGCGCCCGCGCCCGCACCGGGCACACCGTTGCCGCCGGGCGCGCCGGGCGGCACCGAGGGCGTGGTGGTCACCGGTTCGGCCATCGACGGCGCCGCGCCGCCGGGCGTCACGCCGCTGCCGGTGGATTTCTTCACCACCCGCGACTTCTACAAGGATCGCGAGCTGTGGGGCGATCCGCGCTACTTCCGCTGCAACAGCCCGCTGGCGCTCGAGTCGGCGCGCGGCTCCAATGGCCCGGCCACCATCATCGATGAACCGGCGAAGGCGCCGTGGGGCTTCTGCGACCGCGACTACCCGCGCGAGGACATCGTCAGCCCCTATGCCTTCAGCACGGCGAAGGAGCACTTCGAGGCATTGCTGGCCGAGGCCAGGGCGCGCGGCGGACCCACGAAGCACACCTATGCCACCGTGCCCGGGGACATCTCCGGCCGCTACAGCATTCCACTGCGCGCCGACTGGTACAGCATGCGCTACAACCAGACGCCCACCATCCTGTCGCTGCTGACGCCGGAGTACCAGGTGCGCATGGTGCAGATGCTCTACCACGAGGCCATCACCGCCGCCTCGCACTGGCCGTCGCAGTACTGCTGGCCGGAGGGATTCATGCGCCGCTTCGATCCGGTGGCGGTGCAGCCGTGGATCAATCCGCACCAGGTCATCGTGACGCCGGAGCTGGTGCAGATCTCCACCGGCGTGGCGCGCAACTTCGTCACCAACATCCACATCGGCCGCGAGTTCAACATGGCGGGGGCGGCGCCGCGGCTGGGCGCCGACGTGCCGCGCTGGTACGGCGAGAGCATCGGCTTCTGGGACGGGGACGTGCTGGTCACCTGGACTGCCAACATCCAGGGCTGGATGGTCCACGGCAAGCCGGAATTCTCCAGCCAGCTGCAGACCGTGGAGATCTACACGCCGATCCGCGATGCCGGCGGCAAGGTCACGGCACTGAACCACGAGGCGGTGTTCTACGACCCGGAGGCGCTGGTGGAGCCGGTCCGGATCGTGCGCACGCTCACGCGCACCAGCGGGCTGGACGAGGGCAATCCGTACACCTTCATCGAGTGCGTGCCCACCATCTTCCCGGTGAAGGGCAGGGCCACCACCACCAGCCCGGGCCAGGTGATCGAGTACGAGGTACCGGACATGTACGGCAGGCCGTGGGCAAGGATGTGGGAGCAGTACTTCGAGCAGGGCATGCAGAACCCTGCGAAGGCACAGCAGGAAGCGCTGTTCAACTTCGAGTAGGGGGCAGGCGATGGAACTGTCGATGTGGAAAGGTCGATGGCTCATGGCTGTGGCAGCGATGGCGGGCGCGGCGCCGTTGATGGGCCACCATTCCTTCGCGCCCTTCGACCAGTCCAGGACCGTGGTCGTCACCGGCGTGGTCACGCGCGTGAACCCCGACGCCAACCACCTGCAGATCTACTTTGCGCGCATGAACCCCGAGCGCAGGAACGTGCTGCGCGACGGGAAGGGTGAGCCGGTCATCTGGGA
>CAYVZE010000127.1:0-5011 GCA_964455685.1 uncultured Steroidobacteraceae bacterium | reverse complement strand
AACGCCAGCGCGCTTCAGCGGCTGACCTTGACCGTCTCGCCGGGGCCCGCCGGGCGGGCCTGGCTGCCCGGGATGTCGCCGGTGGAGACCAGCTTCACCCACAGGGCGCCGTCGGCCTTGTAGTAGGCCGTCGAGGTGGCCTTGCGCAGCGCGTCCAGGCTGTCCACGGCCTGGCCCTTGTCGGCCTTGCTGAAGCCGGGCAGCTCGAAGATCACCCACGAGCCGGCGTCCAGCTCCTTGACGTTGATGTTCAGCTCCTGCCGCTCGGTGGTCACCTTGTAGGTGGTGCCGGCGCGCACGTTGGTCTCACCTTCGAAGGTGAAGGACTTGCCGTTGCGGGTCAGCACCACCGGCGGGCCGGCCGGGGCCGGCCGGCCACGGATGCGGCCGCCACCCGGCGCGATCTCGAACGACACCGGCTGGACCGAGGGACCGGCGCCGGGGCCGCCCGCACGCGGCGCACCGCCCGGGGGACCACCGGCGCCCGGGGGGCCGCCGGCGCCGCGGCCACCACCGAATCCGCCGAAGCCGATCGGCTCGCCGCCGCCGCCCACGTTCATGCGGCCGATGTCGCCCTTGCAGACGTAGGCGTTCCAGCTCTTGCGCAGCGTGCACTGGTCATCCGGGTCGATGCCGGTGATGTTGATCACGTAGGCGCCCTTCGTGCCGGTGACCGTGCCGTCGCGGTCCTGGAACACCGAGGTCTTGTAGACGAAGTTGCCGTAGTCGTCGTTGCTCCACTTGTTCTCGATCGGCGGGAAGTACACCGGCTTGGCGTTCACGAACTTCGCGCCCGACACGTAGTTGTGCGTGCTCATGCCGAAGCTGGTGAACAGCAGGTAGGAGATGGCGCCGGTCTTGCGCACGGCGTTGTCCTGGTAGTTCACGAAGGTGGTGTTCTCCACCCTGTGGAACATGTCGTAGTACTCGTAGCCGCGGACCGGGAAGTCCGGCAGGTTCGGGAAGGGCAGGCTGCGGCCGAGCTTCTTCTCCTCCGCGGTCTGCGGGTTGCCCACGTTCTCCGACTCGCCGACGAACAGCGAGTCGGTGACCAGCGAGGTGAACTCCGAGCGCCACAGGTTGCCGGAGGCCTGGGTGAAGCCGATGCCGTTGTCGGCCATCTTCAGGCCCTTCCACACGCGCATCTCGCCGCGGGCCCAGATGCCGCTGTTGCGGTTCTTGTAGCCGGTGAAGTCCTCGATGACGGACTCGACCATGCGGCTGTTCGGGTCGGCAGGATTCTCGTAGGAGATGTAGCCGCCCACCGCGAAGCGGCCGTCCGGGCGCGGCGCGCGGTCACCCATGAAGCCGTCGAAGTTCGAGTGGGCGACATTGCCCCGGAACTCGCGGATCTTCATGCGGCGCGGCCAGGTGTTCTTGCTGATCTCCGTGCCCTCGAACTGGCCCATGGGGTGCTCGGGAATGGCGAACCAGAAGCCGGTGGAGTCCGAGCCCGCGGCCACGTTGCCGATGTAGGTGTTGTCCGGGTTGGTGATCCAGAACGAGGACACCGTGTTGTCCGACGGGATCAGCACGTCCTTGGACTCCTGGCCGCGGGTCTCGAAGTTGAGCCTGGTCGCGGTGGTGCCGAACGGCGCCAGGTTGGTCGGGTCGCAGGGCTTGGTCGGGTGGCACTTGGTCTGGATGGCCAGGTTGCGCACGTAACGGTTGCCCGTCTCGATGCCGTCCTCCAGGAAGAAGCAGTGGCCCACGTTGTTGTAGGTCACGTTGTTCTCGATCTGCAGGTTGTCCGTGCCGTGCACGGTGACGCAGCGGTTCCAGGTGTCGTGGATGGCGGAGTTGCGGATGTACTGCCCCGTCGCATCACCCACCAGGTGCCAGTGGATGGGGTAGCGCGCCAGCGTCAGGTGCTGGCCCATGCGGCGGAACTCCACGCCGGAGATGTACATCTTCGAGGAGGGCATGGCCATGATGTGGCCGCCGAAGTAGCTCTGCTCAGCATCCTCGGAGGCCTGGATCCTGATGTTGCGCGTCAGCAGGCCCACTTCGCCGCGCTGGTCGACGCCATGGGTCACCTTGCCGAAGTGCATGTACTGCAGCGGCGCATCCAGCGTGATGCGGTTGCCGCTGATGGCGGCGATCTTGCGCTTCTCGGCCTGGCGGGCCTCGTAGTCGGTGGAAGCGAGGATGATCTCGTCACCCACGCGCCACTGCGAGGCATCCAGCACCTCGATGGTGGTGGCGCCCTTCGCGGCCGTCTTCGCCAGCTTGGTCCAGGCGTTGCTGCGGTCGCCGTGCAGGTTCAGCGTGCCGCCGGAGATCATGATGCCCCGGTCGCCCATGCCGGCCATGATGTCCTCGCCCTTCACGTTGTCGGTGAAGGTGATGGTGGCGTTGCGGGTGTGCGGCTTCTCCGGCGTGCCGATCTGCAGCTCGCCGTGCAGCATGATCCACTCGGTGGTCAGCTCCAGGTCCGCGTCGTTGGAGAACACCAGCTTGCCGTCGATGGACAGCCCATTGAGCGGCGGCGGGCTGACGTCGAGGATGACGGTCTTGTCGCGCGCAATGGTGACCTTCTCGCCGGCCGCCGGCAGCTTGCGGTTGGGCCACGTGGCGGGATCCGACCAGCGCATGGTCGATCCGGTGTCCTGGGCCTGCGCCACGGCGCACATTCCGCTCAGCAGGAATGCGGGCAGCGATGCGAGCACCATGGAGCGTTTGCGAATGCTCATCGGCAATGTCCCCCGACTTGTAATGAGTTCTTGCGAGCGGCAGAGGATAGCGCGATTGGGGGCTCCCGGCCTCTCCGGGCCGTCCCTGCGCCTTGCGAAAAGCGCCCTGAATGCCGGAAAAAACAGGCGCCCGGCTTGCCGCCGGCGCCCCGGTGCCAGGCGCCCCGGCCGCGTGGCCGGGCCGGGGGCTGGCGCCTGGGTCAGCGGCTGACCACCAGGCTGGCGCCGCCGCGGCGGCCGCCGTCGGGCGTGGCCACCAGCTTCACCCACAGGCCGTCCCTGGACCGGTAGTAAGAAGTGGTGGTGGCCTGGCGCAGGGCGTCGAGGCTGTTCACCTCGGCGCCGGCGGCCGCGCTCTTGTAGCCGGGCAGCTCGAGGATGACCCACGAGCCGGTGTCCATCTCGGCCAGGCTGAGGTTCAGCTCGGGCCGCTCGGTCTTCACGCGGATCTCGGTGCCGGCCCGCACATTGGTGCCGTTGAGGCTGCGCTCGGTCAGGTTGTACTCGCGGCCGTTGCGCTCGAGCACGATGGGCGGCTGCGGCGCGGCAGGCTGGCCGAAGCCCCGCGGCGGCGCACCGGTGCCGGGGCCGGTGAACGCCCCCACGCCGGGCGCGGCGGGGGCCTGGGCGCCGGCGAGGGTCGAGGCCGGCGAGGACGCAGCAGGACCCCCGGCACGCGGCGGGCCGCCCGGTCCGGCGCCCCGCGGGGCGCCGCCACCCCCGAAGGGCCCGCCGAAGTTCAGGCGGCCCACGTCGCCGCGGCACACCGCCGCGTTCCAGTCGCGCTTGATCTCGCAGGCCTGCTCGTCCACGGCGACGCTGTCGTTCACGCCGTCGTGGATCAGCACGTAGGCGTTGGGGCCGTAGCCCAGCGAACCGTCGATGTCCTTGAAGGCCGCGGTCTTCCAGGCCACCGAGGTGCCGTTGTCATTGCCCCACTTGCGCTGCATCGGCGGGAAGTCCGCCGGCTTGGCGTTGATGAAGCGCACCTTCTCGATGGTGTTCTCGGTGCTCACGCCGAAGCTGGTGAACAGCAGGTAGGAGATGGCGCCCGCGCGGCGCTGCGCGTTGTCCTGGAAGTTCACGAAGGTGGTGTCGATCACCTCGTGGCGCAGGTCGTAGTACTCGTAGCCGCGGATCGGGAAGTCCGGGATCACCGGCTTGGGCAGGCTGCGCCCGTAGGCCTTCTCCTCCGGCGTGCGCGGGTTGCCGATGTTCTCGGTCTCGCCCACGAACAGCGAGCTGATCACCTTCGAGGTCCACGGCTCGCCGCCGCCCAGGCCCGAGGCATGGGTGTAGCCGATGGCGTTGTCCGCGGCCTTGTAGTTGATGATGGTGTTCACCTCGCCGCGCGCCCAGAAGCCGCCGTTGCGGTTCTTGTAGGCGGTGAGGTTCAGGAACAGCGTCTCCAGCATCGGGCTGTTCGGGTCCTCCGGGTTCGCGCGCGGCACGTGCATGTTGCCGGTTACGCCGAAGGTGTTGTCCTCGTTGATGTTGCGGTCGAACATGAACCCGTCGTAGTTCGAGTGGGCCACGTTGCCGCGGAACTCGCGCAGCTGCGTGCGGCGCGGCCAGGTCTTCAGCGAGATCTCGGTGCCCAGGAACTGGCCGTTGGGGTGCTCGGGGAGCGAGAGCCAGAAGCCGTTGGCGTCGGAGCCCGCCGCCACGTTGTCGATGTAGTGGTTGGCCGGGTTGGTGATCCAGAACGAGGCCACCGTATTGTCCGAGGGCAGCAGCACATCGGCATCCGTGTGGCCGTTGGACACCGAGCGCTGGCCCCTGGAGCGGAAGCCATTGCGCTGGTCGAAGTCGGCCATCTCGCCCGCGGCCGCCAGGTTGGTGGGCTGGCAGGGCCTGGTCGGGTGGCACTTGGTCTGGATGGCCAGGTTGCGCACGAAGTAGTTGCTGTGCTCGATGCCGTCCTCGACGAAGAAGCAGTGGCCCACGTTGTTGTAGGTCACGTTGTTCTCCACGCGCAGGTGGTTGGTGCCGTGCACGGTCACGCAGCGGTTGTAGGTGTCGTGGATGGCCGAGTTGCGGATGTACTGGCCGTGCGCATCACCCACCAGGTGCCAGTGGATGGGGTAGCGCGCCAGCGTCAGGTGCTGGCCCATGCGGTTGAGCTCCACGCCCGAGACGTACATGCGGCTGGTCGGCATGGCCATGATGTGGCCGCCGAAGTAGCTCTGCTCGGCGTCCTCGGAAGCCTGGATCTTGATGTTGCGCGTCAGCAGGCCCACCTCGCCGCGCTCGTCCACGTCGAAGGTGATCTTGCCGAAGTGCATGAACTCCAGCGGCGCATCCAGCGTGATGGTGTT
>CAYVZE010000126.1:0-5016 GCA_964455685.1 uncultured Steroidobacteraceae bacterium | reverse complement strand
CCTGGCCTCGAGCACGAAGGCGGTGAAGCGGGTGCCGGCGCCGAGGAACAGGTCGCGCACGTAGCGTGGCGAGATGCCGTGGCGGGCGGCGAGCCATTCCAGCGACAGGTCGGCGCGGGCCAGGTTGGCCTCGATATCCGCCTGCAAGGCGCGCAGCCGGGCCTGGCGCACGCCGCGCTGCGCGGCCTCCTCCCGGAAGTCCGGGCAGGTCCCTGCCACCGTGGCCACCAGGTCGGTGACATGGTGCGCGCAATGCGTGGTGGCCTGCGGGCCCAGCTGCTGCAGGTCATCCTCGAGCAGCAAGCGGGCATAGCGTGCCAGCAGCACCAGCTCCGGCGAGGGCGGCAGCTTCTGCTTCGAGATGGCTCCGCCCACGTTGTCCAGCAGGGGTTCGAGCCGGGCACGCGGAATGGCGATGTCGACGAAGCAGCCGGTGCCGCCGAAGTGGTGCTCGGACACGAACTCGCTGCTGCCCAGGTAGGCGTCGCCGGCGGCCAGCTCCACCGGTTCGCCCTCGTTCACGCGCCGTGCGATGGCGCCGCGGGTGACGATGCTCAGGACCAGGTCGTCCTTGCCGTCGAGTACGTGGCGGGCCGTGCGCCGTGACACGCAGGCCGAGCAGGAGGCATCGACGATGGTGACATCGTCGAGTGTGCGCACGGTCGCGTCGATGACCAGCGGCTCATCATTCAGCGGCAGGATGTCGATGCGCTCGACGACCGAATAGACGTCGCGGAAGAACGCGATGCGCTCGGGTGCTGGAATTTCACGCGAGGAGAACCTCTGAAGACTCACGATCTTCCTGATCCTCCCCGGTCATCGCCTGGATTCAAGCTACCATGATGGACAGGGGCGGACAACGACCCGGTCATTTCCTTGCGCGCAGCACCGTGGCGCACGCCGGCCAGGAGCAGGGCGCCGCTGGCGATCAATGGCACCGCGACCAGCAGGCCGGTCCTCTGGCTGCCGCTTGCGAGGGTGGCCAGTCCCACGAGCGCCGGACCCGCGAAGCTGGCCACCTGTGCCGACAGTGCATAGATGCCGAAGAACTCCGTGGTGCGTCCCGGCGGCACGATCTGTGCGAACAGCGCGCGGCTTGCCGACAGCACCGCACCGGCCGCCAGTCCGAACGTGCTGGAAGCGGCCAGGAAAACCAGCAGTCCGGCCGCGGCGGCGGAGTCCGGGCCGGCACCGGGGCAGCACAGCATCACCAGGAACGACACCGCGGCCAGGGTGAGCGCGGCCAGCAGCGTGCGCCGCGTGCCGAGGCGGCCGTCCGCCAGCCCGCAGGCCGCAGCGCCCAGCACCGCGGCGCAAGTGGTCAGCAGGCCGAACAGGACCAGTTCGCGCGTTTCCCAGGAATACAGCGATTCGGCCAGCACGCCGGCGAACAGGAACACGATGCTCATGCCGCTGTAGAAGACCACGCGTGCCGCCAGGAACCGCGGCACGCCTGCGGCCCTGCGCGCCGCGGACACGCTGCCGGAGAGCCGCCGCAGAGCTGCGCGGATGCTCTGTCCGCGGTCCGGTCCGTGCGCCGCGCGATCAGGAACGAACAGCAGCAGGGGCAGGATGAATGCCACCAGCCAGAGGGCAGAAAAGGGCCCGACCATCCTGCCGGCGCCTGCGAGGCCGGCAGGATCGAGGTCCGGGGGCAGGGGCACGGCGCTGCCATCGAAGCGGGCCTGCGCCGTTGCGAGCAGCACCAGCAGCAGCGCGAACAGTCCCGCGGACTGGCCCGCGGCGATGCCCAGTCCCGACAGCAGGCCGATCCGCCCGGCCGGGGCGACCGATGGCAGCATGGCATTGGCGAACACGAACAGGCATTCGATGCCCACCAGCGCGGCCGCCACCGCGGCCAGCAGCGGCAGCAGTGGAGCGCCGGGCACTGCCCACCACAGCAGGGCGCATGCCGCGGCGGCAACCAGCGCGCAGCCCATGATCCAGGGCTTGCGTGGCCCGGCGGCATCGGCCACGGCGCCCAGCAGCGGGCCGAGCAGTGCCACCATCAGGCCGCCAATCGCATTCGCGTAACCCCACAGGGCCTGGCCGGTCACCGGATCGGCGGCGAGGTGCCCGGTGAAGTAGGGAGCGAACAGGAAGATGACCACCAGCGAGTAGAACGGCTGGCACGCCCATTCATGGATGACCCAGGAGGCCTGGGCCAGCCGCGAGCCTGGCTGCTCGCGGCGTGATGCTGCGGCGAGGGAACGCACAGGAAAGACGGGCGGACATCCCCTTGCGGGGACATCCGCCATCGGCCCGGCCCGGGACGGGCCGGGCGCCGGCCTTTGCTACGCCTTGGCCATGTTGATCACGCGGATCTGCGTGAATTCCTCAAGGCCCTGCTGTCCCAGCTCCACGCCGAATCCGGACTGCTTCACGCCGCCATACGGCACGCTGGGCGGCAGGTCGAGGTGCTTGTTGATCCACACCGTGCCCGTCTCCAGGCGATTGGCCACCTCGAGGGCGCGGTTGATGTCCCTGGCCCACACGGTCGCGCCGAGGCCGTACTCGGAGTTGTTGGCGCGCTCGATGGCCTCGTCGATGGTGGAGAACTTCAGCACCGGCATCACCGGGCCGAACTGTTCCTCGCATACCAGCCGGGCGGAATCGGGCAGGCCCGCGATGACGGTGGGATAGATGAAGAAGCCCTTGCCCTGGTGCTCCTTGCCGCCCGCCAGCACCTTGCCCTGCTTGCGCGCGTCCTCGATCAGGCCGCGCACCTTCTCGAACTGCATGCGGTTCTGCACCGGGCCGAACTGCACGCCTTCGTTCAGGCCATTGCCCACCAGGTTCGCGGCGCCTTCGGCGATCTGCGCCAGCTCGGCCACCACGGCGTCGTACACCTTCTCGTGGATGAAGATGCGCTTGGCCGCCAGGCACACCTGGCCGGAGTTGACCATGGCGGCGAAGAACAGCTTGGGTGCGACCTCCTTCGGGTCAACGTCATCGAGCACGATGGCCGCGTCATTGCCGCCCAGCTCCAGCGTCAGGCGCTTGAGCGTGGCCGAGGCGCTGGCCATCACCTTGCGGCCGGTGGCGGTGGAGCCGGTGAAGGCGATCTTGGCCACGTCCGGGTGGCTGGTCAGCGCGCCGCCCAGGTCGTTGGCATCGGCGATCACGTTGACCACGCCCGGCGGGAAGATCTCCGCGCACAGCTCGCCCACCTTCAGCGAGGTGAGCGGGGTGGTGGGGGCCGGCTTGACCACGATGGTGTTGCCGGCCAGCAGCGCCGGGGCCAGCTTGGTCACCATCATGATCACCGGGAAGTTCCACGGCGTGATGGCGGCGACCACGCCCAGCGGCAGGCGCTGGCGGATGATGCGGGTGGTGGCGTCATCCTGCAGTACCACCTCCGGCAGGTCCATCTGGGCGAAGCCGCGGATGTTGCCGGCGGCAACGGCCAGCTCGAAGTGGGCGCCGCCCAGGGGCTTGCCCTGCTCCTGGGTCAGGATGGGGGCCAGCTCGGCCGCGTGCGACTCGATGGCATCGGCCAGCTTGTTCAGCAGCCGGGCCCGCTCGGCCAGCGGGGTGGCCTTCCAGGCGGGGAAGGCGGCCTTGGCGGCGGCCACGGCCTGGTTGAGCTGTTGGAGGTCGGCACGCGGGCAGCGGGCGTAGACCTCCTCGGTGGCCGGGTTGATGACATCGAAGCTGGACGCTCCGGCGACCAGCTTGCCGCCGATGAGCAGGCGGAAATTGCCATCCTGGGCGGGCTGCAATTGGGCGTTCATGTCGTGATTCCCCCGTGTATGGACCCCCCGCTGGGGGCAAAGGACCAGTATACTGCGCAGCCTGATTTTTCCCGCCTCATAGACACTTTTTCATTACAAATCCGATGCGTAGTCATTACTGCGGCCAGGTCAACGAGTCCCTGGAGGGCCAGGAAGTCACAGTCGCCGGCTGGGTGCACCGCCGCCGCGACCACGGCGGGGTCATCTTCGTCGACCTGCGGGACCGCGAGGGCCTGCTGCAGGTGGTGTTCGATCCCGACGACCCGCAGCTGTTCGCCGAGGCCGAGCGGCTGCGCAACGAGTTCGTGATCCAGGTGACGGGCAAGGTGCGCGCGCGCCCGGCCGGCACGGCCAACGCCAACCTGGCCTCGGGCAAGGTGGAGCTGCTGGCGAAGAAGCTGGTGCTGCTGAACCGCTCCGAGCCGCTGCCGTTCCAGCTCGACGAGCAGGTGGGCGAGGAGGTGCGCCTGCGCCACCGCTACCTCGACCTGCGCCGCGAGGAGATGCAGGCGCGCCTGCGCCTGCGCCATCGTCTGACCATGGCGATCCGCCACTACATGGACACGCATGGCTTCGTCGACATCGAAACCCCGATGCTGACCAAGGCCACGCCCGAGGGCGCGCGCGACTACCTGGTGCCCAGCCGCACGCATCCCGGCCATTTCTTCGCGCTGCCGCAGTCGCCGCAGATCTTCAAGCAGCTGCTGATGATCTCGGGCTTCGACCGCTACTACCAGATCGTCAAGTGCTTCCGCGACGAGGACCTGCGCGCCGACCGCCAGCCCGAGTTCACCCAGCTTGACGTGGAGACCTCCTTCCTCGACCAGGAGCAGATCATGGGCCTGATGGAGGGCCTGGTCCGCGAGGTGTTCGCGAAGGTGGTCGAGGTGGCGCTGCCCAACCCGTTCCCGCGCATGACCTATGCCGAGGCCATGCGCCGCTATGGCTCGGACAAGCCGGACCTGCGCGTGCCGCTGGAACTGGTGGATGTGGCCGACCTGGTGGCCGGCTGCGACTTCAAGGTGTTCGCCGGTCCTGCCGCCGATCCGGCCGGCCGCGTGGCCGCGCTGCGCGCGCCCGGCGGTGGCAGCCTCTCGCGCAGCGAGATCGATGCCTACACGGCCTACGTGGGCCGCTACGGCGCCAAGGGCCTGGCCTACATCAAGGTCAACGAGAGGGCGAAGGGTCGCGATGGCCTGCAGTCGCCCATCCTCAAGTTCCTCAGCGACGAGGCGGTCAACGGCATCCTCGAGCGCACCGGCGCGGTGGATGGCGACCTGGT
>CAYVZE010000125.1:0-5301 GCA_964455685.1 uncultured Steroidobacteraceae bacterium | reverse complement strand
TCAGGTCAGATCTTGCCGACCAGGCTCAGCGAGGGCTTCAGCGTCTCGGCGCCGGGCTGCCACTTGGCCGGGCAGACCTCGCCCGGGTGCGAGGCAACGTACTGGGCGGCCTGCGCCTTGCGCAGCAGCTCGCGGGCGTCGCGGCCGATGCCCAGGTCGTGGATCTCGCACACCTTGATCTCACCCTCGGGGTTGATCAGGAAGGTGCCGCGCAGCGCCAGGCCCTCTTCCTCGATATACACGCCGAAGGCGCGCGAGATCTGGCCGGTCGGGTCGCCGATCATCGGGTACTTGATCTTCTTGATCGTGTCCGAGGCGTCGTGCCAGGCCTTGTGGGTGAAGTGCGTGTCGGTGGAGACGCTGTAGATCTCCACGCCGATCTTCTGGAACTCGCTGTACAGGTCAGCCAGGTCACCCAGCTCGGTCGGGCACACGAAGGTGAAGTCGGCGGGGTAGAAGACCACCGCGGACCACTTGCCCTTGAGGTCGGCCTCGGTGACGGTGATGAACTTGCCGTTGTGGTAGGCCTGGGCCTTGAAGGGCTTTACCTTGGTGTTGATCAGAGACATTTGAAGGTCCTCTTCTGTTGAGCGAACAAAAACAGTGATCGCTGGATCGGTGATCGCTGGATCAGTGAGTGTGCAGCTTAGTCGTTGTCGCCGATTTGTGCTGTCGGAATTCTTTATCCTTTTGATAGATACCATCTATCGGACAGCGGACGACGACAGCCGGCCGCGGGCGACGATATGGAGGTTTGGCGGGGGCGATTCAATGGGACATCATCGTGCCCCGCGCCATCCCCGCCCTTGCACGTCCCGGGAGCACTGCCCATGACCCCATCCATCTTGTTCTTCCTTGCCGGCCTCGCCATCGGGGCGCTGGTGGCCTGGGCTGCCGGCGCGGCCACCCGGCGGCTGCTGGCCGAGGCGCGCGTGCAGGTCGGCCGGCACGAGAACGAGATCGCCACGCTGCGGCGCGAAGTGCAGGAGCAGTCCGAGCTGCGGGCCACGGCCGAGGTGCAGGCGCAGCGTGTCCCGGCGCTGGAGCAGGAGCTGCGACAGGTGCGCGCCGAGGCCGAGCAGCGCCTGGCCGAACTCAAGGAGCTGGCCGGCAAGATCGAGGAGCAGCGCAAGGCCGCCGAGCTCGGCCTGCGCGAGCGCGAGGAGCAGAAGGCCGCGCTGCTCAATGCCTTCCGCGCGCTGTCGGCCGAGGCGCTGCAGGCCAACAGCGCCAGCTTCCTGACCCTGGCGCAGAGCTCGCTGGAGAAGTTCCAGGAGCTGGCCAGGGGCGACCTGGAGGCGCGCAAGAAGGCGGTGGAGGACATGATCCAGCCGCTGCGCGAGTCGCTGCAGAAGGTCGACGGCAAGCTGGGGGAGATCGAGGTGGAGCGGCAGAAGGCCTACTCGGCGCTGACCGAGCAGGTGCGCGGGCTGGTGCACGAGCACATCCCGCAGCTGCGCAGCGAGACCGCCGGCCTGGTCAAGGCGCTGCGCCAGCCGGCCGCGCGCGGCCGCTGGGGCGAGATCCAGCTGCGCCGCGTGGTGGAGATGGCCGGCATGCTCGGCCACTGCGATTTCATCGAGCAGCGCAGCGAGAGCACCGAGGAAGGCACGCTGCGGCCGGACCTGATCGTGCGTCTGCCCGGCGGCAAGCAGATCGTGGTCGATGCCAAGGTACCGCTGTCGGCTTACCTGGAGGCCGCCGAGGCCCAGGACGATGCCACCCGCGAGGCACACCTCGCCCGCCACGTGCAGCAGGTGAAGGGCCACATGACGGCGCTGGGCCGCAAGGCCTACTGGGCCAGCTTCGAGCCCACCCCCGAGTTCGTGGTGATGTTCCTGCCCGGGGAGGCCTTCTTCAGCGCAGCGCTGCAGCAGGATCCCTCGCTGATCGAGTTCGGCGTCAACGAGAAGGTGATCCCCGCCACGCCCACCACGCTGATCGCGCTGCTGCGCGCCGTGGCCTATGGCTGGCGGCAGGAGGCGCTGGCCATCAATGCCGCGGAGATCGCGAAGCTGGGCAAGGACCTGTACGAGCGCATCGGCAAGCTCGGCGAGCACTGGATGCGCGTGGGCGACCGGCTGGGCAAGGCCGTGGACGCCTACAACCAGTCGGTGGCGACGCTGGAAGGCCGGGTGCTGCCGGCGGCGCGCAAGTTCCGCGACCTGAAGGCCGTGCCCACCGACGAGGACATCGAGGCCGTGGCGCAGGTGGACAAGCAGGCGCGCATGCTGGCCGCCGAGGAGCTTACCGCGGCGCTGGCGCCGCCGGAAGCGCAAGGCACGAAGTAGCAGGAGTCCCCGTGCCGGCGCTCCCGGCCGCGTGGCCGGCGCCGGCGCGCGCCGTGCCCGTCCCGCCTTACTCGCCCCAGCCCGGCGGCATGCCGTAGGGCGACTGCGTCAGGATGGCCTCGATCGCGCGGATCTGGCCCTTCTCGATCTTGAACGCCTCGGCGATCTCCCAGGTGAACGGCTGGCGCAGGCCCACCGGGTAGGTGTTGCCGTCGGTGGTGGTCACTTCGTGCACCGTGCCCGAGTGGTCGAAGAACACGAACGTGAACACCGCGCCGCGCTCCACGTCCACCACCGGGAAGCGGCGGTCACGCACGCGGTCCACCATCTTCATGTAGCCCAGCTCGAACTGCTCCTTGCAGGGATAGGACATGAGCTTGTAGCCGAAGGGCGTGGGCTGGCCGGTCACGTGCGGCTTGTTCTCCGCCTCCCTGGCCAGGCGCAGCAAGTCCTGGTTGCCGGTGGCGAGATTGCCGTTCTCGAAGCGGTAGCAGTCGGGCGTGAAGGGATACTCGCCCTTGCCGTCGTTCTTCTCCAGGCCGACGAAATACTTGTTGGCGGTGATGACGAGATCCTCGCGGCTCATGCGCTCGGACTCGGGAACCAGCTCGTCCCACAGCGGCCTGGACCCCTCGCGCTCGAGCCGCTCGATGGCCGGGGTGGTGCGGCTGGTGGGCCGCTGCACCACGTTCTCGATGTCCTTGATGCGGCCGTCCTCCAGGCGCAGGCGCGTGGCCAGCAAGATGGCGTAGCCGTTCTCGCGCAGGGTGGCGAACAGGCCCAGCTCGTTGCCGCGCGAATCGGTGAACACCTGGCGATAGGCACCGACCTCGCTGGCCGTGCCCCACAGGCCGTCGGTCAGCGCGAGCACCTGGCCGTTCTCGGTGTAGCGCACGTCATTGGCCAGCGGCAGGCTGGCGGCGTCGCGCGCGGCCAGCGCCTTCAGGTAGCGGTCGGCGATGTCCAGCAGGCAGTCACGCTCGCAGGGCGGCGCCGACGCCACGGCAGTGGCCGGGCCTGCCTCATCGCGGCTGGAACAGGCAGACATCAGCACGAGTGCCACGGACGTGGCCAGCCATGCGGCGTATTGCCGCGGATGATTGCGGAGCATTCCCCCCCTCCTCTTGTCGTCGGTGCGTGCGGGACCCCTGGTCCCCCCGGGGGCAAGATTACGACACGGGTCCGCGGCGTCAGAGTGCGCGCGCGATGAACATCAGATGAACAATGGCTGACTCAGGCGGGCGCGGCTTCGCGATCGAACGCCGCTTCTTCCGCACCGTCTGCCCGGCGCACCACCTCGATGAGGTCGGCGCCGTAGCGCGCCAGCTTGGTGGTTCCCATGCCCGACACCTGCGCCAGCGATTGCTGGTCCAGCGGCTTCAGGCGCGCGATCTCGCGCAGGGTGGCGTCGTGCAGCACGGTGTAGGCCGGAACACCATGCTCCTGCGCCACGCCCCGGCGCCACTCGCGCAGCAACTGGAACAGGGCCTCCTCCTCCGGCGTGGCCGCACCGGGGACGGCATCCGCCTTCGCGCCGCGGCGGCGCCGGCGCGTGCCCGCCGGCACCACGTCGCGCCGCAGCGTGAGCCGCCGCTCGCCCCTGAGCACCGCGCGGCTGTCCTCGGTGAGCTTCAGCACGCTGTAGTTGTCGTGGTCCACGTTGATGAAGCGCAGGGTGACCAGCTGGCGCAGCACTGCGCGCCACTGCGCCTCGTCGAGGTCGGCGCCGATGCCGAAGGTGCTGAGCGTGTCATGGCCGCGCTGGAGCACCTTCTCGGTGCGCTGGCCGCGCAGCACATCGATGATGTGCTGCGCGCCGAAGCCGTAGCCACTGGCACGCTCGCAGCGCCAGATGCACGACAGCAGCTTCTGCGCGGCCTCTGTGCCATCGTAGGTGGCCGGCGGATTCTGGCAGTTGTCGCAGTTGCCGCAAGGCCCGATGGACTCGCCAAAGTAGGCCAGCAGGTACTGGCGCCGGCAGCCGGCCGTCTCGCACAGGCCCAGCATGGCGTCGAGCTTGGCGTTGGCGGCGCGCTTGAAGGTCTCGTCCGCCTCGGACAGGTCGATCAGGCGGCGCTGCTGCACCACGTCGGCCAGGCCGTAGACCATCCACGCCTCGGCCGGCAGGCCGTCGCGGCCCGCGCGGCCGGTTTCCTGGTAATAGCCCTCGACGCTCTTGGGCAGGTCCAGGTGCGCCACGAAGCGCACGTCGGGCTTGTCGATGCCCATCCCGAAGGCGATGGTGGCCACCATCACCACGCCGGCCTCGTCGGTGAAGCGCTGCTGGCGTTCGCGGCGCTCGTCGGCGTCGAAACCGGCGTGGTAGGCGAGCGCGTCGATGCCATGGGCCACCAGCATGGCCGCGGTCTCCTCCACCGACTTGCGCGACAGGCAATAGACGATGCCTGCCTGTCCCGGGTGCTCATCGCGGATCAGCTGCAGCAGCTGGCGGCGCGGGTTGTCCTTGGGCGCGATGCGGTAGCGGATGTTGGGCCGGTCGAAGCTCTGCGCGAACACGCGCGCGTTGGTGAGGTGCAGCCGCTCCAGCATCTCGCGGCGCGTGGCCTCATCCGCCGTGGCCGTGAGCGCGATGCGTGGCACGTGGGGATAGCGCTCCGCCAGCACCGCCAGCTGCAGGTACTCCTGGCGGAAGTCATGGCCCCACTGCGACACGCAGTGCGCCTCGTCGATGGCGAACAGCGCGATGTCGAGGTCATCGAGCAGGGCCAGGCCGCGCTCGGTCACCAGCCGTTCCGGGGCCATGTATAGCAGGTCCAGCTCGCCGGCGCGCGCCTGGCGCTCGATGGCCAGCGCCTCGCGGTAGTCGAGCGAGGAATTGAGGTATTCGGCGCGCACGCCGGCCTCGCGCAGGGCCGCGACCTGGTCCTGCATCAGCGCGATCAGCGGCGAGATCACCACGCCCACGCCAGGGCGCATGAGTGCCGGCACCTGGTAGCACAGCGACTTGCCGCCGCCCGTGGGCATCAGTACCAGCGCATCGCCGCCCTCG
>CAYVZE010000124.1:0-5335 GCA_964455685.1 uncultured Steroidobacteraceae bacterium | reverse complement strand
ACCCCGAGCGCAGGAACGTGCTGCGCGACGGGAAGGGTGAGCCGGTCATCTGGGAGGTGGAGATGGCCGGCTCCGCGCAATCCGCGGAGGAGGGCATCTCAGTGTCTTCCTTCCCCGCAGGCACGGTCTTCAGCGTGGGCATGCGCCCGATGCGCAATGGCGAACCCAAGGGCTTTCGCCAGGGCCCGCTGTTCAAGTGCCCGGGCCGCACGCCGCCGGCGCCGGGCAAGCACTGTGATTCGGTGGAAGGCAGCGTCGCCTTCGGGCAGGGCACGTTGCCCGAACCCACGGAGCCGGAGCCCGCGCCGACATGAGCCTCGCCGGTTTCTGCGAGTGGCTGCAGGCCAGCGCGCTCAGCATCGCACTGCAGTCCACCTACTGGGTGGTGCCGGTGCTGCAGTCGCTGCACATCGTGATGATCGGCGTGGTGTTCGTGTCCGTGCTGGCGGTGGCGGCGCGGGTGCTGGGCTGGTTCCGCGCCGATGTGGCGCTGGCGGTGGTGTGGCAGCGCTTCGCACCCTTCCTGTGGGGCGGCGTGATCGTGATGGCCGCCACCGGCCTGCTGCTGGTGGTCACCGAGCCTGCGCGTGAGCTGATGAGCGTGTCCTTGCGGTTGAAGATGCTGCTGCTGGCGGTGGGCGTGGTGGCGGCGCTGGCCTTCGGCCGGCGCGTTGCGGCGGGCGCCGGTGCGCCGGGAGGCGGGACATCCTTGCCGCCTGCGGGCCTTCGCCTGGCTGCCGTCGCCACGGTGGTACTGTGGCTGGCCATCATCGTGCTGGGCCGCTTCATCGCCTATGACGAGGCCATCTGGGGCGTGGCCGCAGCGCGGGGGACGGGCGGATGAACGCGCCGGGCTTCATCCAGTCCATCGAGGCCTCGGACGTGGGCGAGTGGCTGCGCGGCAACGTGCTGGCCGTGCCCTGGGTCAATGTCGCGCACGTGCTGTGCGTGGCGCTGGTGTTCGGCAGCATCCTGGTGGTGGACCTGCGCCTGCTGGGCGTGCTTGACCGCCAGCGCAGCGTGGTGCGGATATCCCGCGAGACGCTGTGGCTCACCTGGGCTGCCTTCGCCGGCGCGGTGCTCACCGGCCTGCTGTACTTCTCGGCCAATGCCACCAGCTACTGGTTCAACATCGCCTTCCGCTTCAAGATGCTGGCCATCCTGCTGGCCGGCGTGAACATGCTGGTGTTCCAGCGGGTGACATGGCGTGGCGTGAACGCCTGGGAGCACCAGGTGCCCACGCCGGCCGCGGCCCGCGTGGCCGGTGCGCTGTCCATCCTGCTGTGGACCATCGTGATCTTCTTCGGCCGCTGGATCGGGTTCACCGATGGCTACGACGCGGTGGTTCCCGAGGACATCGACTTCGACTTCTCGGGCTTCTGACCGGCTCGCCGTGCCGCATCCACGGCGGCGCGGCGCTCGCGCTCCAGCAGCTCGCGCTTCCTTTCCACGCCCCAGCGGTAGCCGGACAGCGAGCCATCGGTGCGCACCACGCGATGGCAGGGCACCGCCAGCGCCAGCGGGTTGCTGGCGCAGGCACGAGCCACCGCGCGCACCGCGGACGGCTGGCCGATCCGTTGCGCCAGTGCTGCGTAGGAGATGGTCTTCCCGACCGGGATGCGGCGCAACGCCTGCCACACACGCCGCTGGAAGGCCGTGCCGCGGATGTCCAGCGGCAGGTCGAGGCCGGTGCCAGGCGCCTCGATGAAGCCGATGACTTGCGCCACCCACTGCTCGAACCTGCGATCGCCGCCTGCCAGCACGGCGGCGGGAAAGCGCCGCTCCAGGTCGCGCACCAGCGCTTCCGCGTCATCGCCCATCGCAATGGCGCATACGCCGCGCGAGGAGGCCGCAACCAGCAGCGCGCCCAGCGTGCATTGCGCCACCGCGAAGCGGATCGCCTGGTTGGCACCGCCGGCGCGATAGTCCCGCGGCGGCATGCCGAGCAGGTCGCCCGCCGCCGCGTAGAAGGGACTGGCGGAACCAAAGCCCGCTGCGTGCAGGGCATCGGTGACGGAGCGGCCGCGGGCCAGCTCGCCCTGCAGGCGCTGCGCGCGCCGCGCCTGCACCCACGCCTTGGGCGTCAGTCCGGTGACCTGGCGGAACAGGCGATGGAAGTGGAAGCGGCTCAGGCCCGCGGCCGCGGCCAGCGCCGCGAGGTCGGGCGGTTCGTCGCTGGCCTCGATGGTGCGGCAGGCCGCAGCCACCAGGCGCAGGTGGTGTGCACGGGTGGTTCCCGGCGCCGGTCGGGAAGCGCGGGCTGCTCTCTGGCGGGTGGCGGGCATCTGCATCGACCTTACCTCCGTCTGCCTGCAGCTGCCATCCACGCGGCGCCGCAGGCCATGGCGCAGTCTGCGCGGCGGCGATGTGACTTGCCTCCTGTTTCTTGCGCTTCGTGCAGCGCCACTGCGCCACCGGTGCGTGAATGCGGAGTTCCATCACAAGCCCGCGTGAATGTCCGGGGCGCCAGGCCACCCGTGGCTATGATCGCCGCCGGCATTCCCGGCCCCGCATGCACGGCGCCGGCCAACAACAACTGACGGAGTACACACATGGTCTCGGCAAGAAAGGCGATGGTCGTGCTGCTGGCGCTGGGCGGGATTCCGCTGGCGGCGGGCGCGGCCGAGGGCGGTCAGTGGCACGTGGGCGTTTCCGGCGGCACGCTGGGCATCAGTCCCGAAGTGGGCTACCGCTTCGGCAGCCACACCGGCCTGCGCCTCAACGGCGGCTTCCTCGACTTCGACCGCAGCGAGGAGATCGACGACATCGACTACGACGGCACGCTGAAGCTCAACTCGGTGGGCCTGATGGCCGACTTCTATCCCTTCGGCGGCAGCTTCCGCCTGTCGGTCGGCGCGCGCAGCAACGGCAACAAGGTCAATCTCGTGGCCACGCCCACCGGCAGCATCGAGATCGGCGATGAGACCTACACCGCGGCCGAGGCGGGCACGCTCAACGGCGGCGTGCGCTTCAAGGATTTCGCCCCGGCGCTGACCCTGGGCTGGGGCGGCAAGCTGGGCAAGGGCTTCACCATGGGCCTGGAGGCCGGCGTGCTGTTGCAGGGTTCGCCCAGGTTCTCGCTGTCGGCCTCCAATGGTGTGCTCGCCAACGATCCGGACTTCCTCGCCGAGCTGGAGAAGGAACGCCGCCAGGCCGAGGAAGACGCCGACTTCAAGCTCTGGCCGGTGCTGCAGCTGCACTTCGCCTGGCGCTTCTGAAGCGCCGGTCGGGTCGGCGCCGGGGCGCCGATTTGACCCTGCCCGCGGCCGGGGCGTTATGATGCGCGACCCGGCGCGGGCTGCCTCCTGGTGGCCCGCAGGTTCCCCGAAAGCCAGAGCGAGAGACCACCGTGAGCAACATCACCCTGCCGCCGCTGCCCTTTGCCGAGAACGCACTGGATCCCGTCATCAGCGCCAACACGCTGAGCTTCCACTACGGCAAGCACCACAAGGCTTACGTCGACAACCTGAACAAACTGATCGCCGGCACGCCGCTGGAAGGCCAGTCGCTGGAGAAGATCATCCTGGAGTCGGCCGGCAAGGCGGACAAGCAGGGCGTGTTCAACAATGCCGCCCAGGTGTGGAACCACACCTTCTTCTGGAACTCGCTGCGCCCCAATGGCGGCGGCACCCCGCCGGCGGCGCTGGCCCAGCGCATCGAGCGCGATTTCGGCAGCGTCGACAACCTGAAGAAGGAGCTGCTGACCGCGGCCACCACGCAGTTCGGCTCGGGCTGGGCCTGGCTGGCCGAGGATAATGGCAAGCTGGTGGTGCTGAAGACGCCCAATGCCGAGCTGCCCCTGACCCAGGGCAAGAAGCCGCTGCTGACCATCGACGTCTGGGAGCACGCCTACTACCTGGACTACCAGAACCGCCGTCCGGACTTCGTCACCGCGGTGCTGGACAAGCTGGTGAACTGGCAGTTCGCCGCCGACAACCTCGGCGTCTGAGTAATTCCCTGATTCCAGGACGGCGCTCCGGGCGACCGGGCGCCGTTCTCTTGTCCGGATTTATTTGATTGGTCATACTTTGACCCATTACTTACTGCCTGGGCATATATGTCTGCCGTAGCGGACTCCCTGCCTGACGCCGGATTCCGGCCCGACGATCGCCACGCCCGCACCGGCCGGCTGCTGAAGCTGGTGCTGAGCTCGCTCGTGCGCAACATCGACGCGCGCATGCAGCCCCTGGAACTGACCGCCATGCAGTGGGAGCCCCTGTTCCTGCTGTGGCTGGGCCGCGCCGACACCGTGGCCGCGCTGGCGCGCGAGTGCCAGATGGATTGCGGCGCGATGACCCGCATGCTCGACCGGCTGGAGGCCAAGGACCTGGTGCGCCGCCAGCGCAGCGGGACCGACCGGCGGGTCGTCCACCTCTCCCTGACCGACAAGGGGCGCGAATCCGCCGCCGCACTGCCGCCCGTGCTGCACGAGGAGCTGGCGCGGCACCTGCAGGATTTCACCGATCAGGAAAAGGACCTCTTGATCAGCATGTTGCAGCGGATGCTCGACAACGGCGCCCGCAGCTGAACCTTCCGAGGATCCCATGACCAAGACCCCCTCCATCATCCCGGCACTGAGCCTGGCCCTGCTTCTGTCTGCCTGCGGCGGCAATGCGCCACCGCCCGCCGCAGGCGCAGCGCCCGAAGTAGGCGTGATCACGCTGGCGCCGCGCGCGGTGGAACTGACCACCGAGCTGCCGGGCCGCACGTCGGCCTTCCGCATCGCCGAGGTACGGCCGCAGGTCGAGGGCATCATCAAGAAGCGCCTGTTCACCGAGGGCTCGCAGGTATCGGCCGGCCAGGCGCTGTACCAGATCGACGACGCCACCTACCGCGCGGCGGTGCTGCGCGCCGAGGCCACCCTGGCCAGCGCCGAGGCGCAGCTCAATGCCGCGCGCCTGCTGACCGAACGCTACGGGCCGCTGAACGAGCGCGGCGTGGTCAGCAAGCAGGACTACGACAACGCGGTGGCCGCCAGCACCAGTGCCGAGGCGGCAGTGGCGGCTGCCAGGGCCGCCCTCGAGGCCGCGCGCATCGACCTCTCCTACACCCAGGTACGCTCGCCGATCTCCGGCCGGATCGGCCGCTCGCTGGTGACCGAAGGCGCGCTGGTGACGCGCAACCAGGAGCAGCCGCTGGCCACGGTGGCGCAGCTGGATCCCATCTACGTGGACGTGACCCAGTCCTCGGCCGACCTGCTGCGCCTGCAGCGCGACTTCGCCGAGGGACGCCTGCAGCGCGATGCCAACCAGAACGCGCGCGTGCAGCTGACGCTGGAGGATGGCACGCCGTACCCGCACGCCGGCGCGCTGCAGTTCTCCGAGGTGACGGTGGA
>CAYVZE010000123.1:0-5424 GCA_964455685.1 uncultured Steroidobacteraceae bacterium | reverse complement strand
CACGTAGCTGATGATCTCCATGTCCCGGTGAGGGTGGGTGCCGAACCCCGCGCCCGGCGCCACCCGGTCTTCGTTGATCACCCGCAGCACGCCGAACTGCATGTGGCGGGGATCGTGGTAGTGGGCGAAGGAGAAGCTGTGGCGGCTGTCGAGCCAGCCGTGGTCGGCGTGGCCTCGATCCTCGCCCCGGCGGATTTCCAGCATGGGGACTCCTGGTCCGTGACATTGCCGGGGTCATTCTCGGACTTGCTGGAAAGACAAGAAAGCTCAATATCCGGCCCCTCCTGATCCAGGAAGGTGAAAGGCGAGTCGGCGGTCCCGGCTGCACGGCTGGCGGCGGCATCCCCTTCGCGAAGCGGCGCTGCTGTTCGCGCGGCCTTCCCAGGTGGCCCGGCGCCGGCCGCGCCAGTAACATCGCATGCCACGACTGACGGGGATCCCGGGGGAGAGCATGAAGAGGATTGCGGGCATTGCGGGCGCCGTGCTGGCGGCAGGACTGTTGCTGGCCGCTTGTTCGAAGAGGGCCCCGGAACCCGCGGTCGCCGCGGTGGACGGCGCGCGCATGCGCCAGGCCGCGGCGGCGGACAGCACCGACGGCCAGTGGATGTCCTACAGCCGTACCTGGGACGAGCAGCGCTTCTCGCCGCTTACCCAGATCAACGAGGACAACGTCTCGCGCCTCGGCCTGGCCTGGTACGACGACCTGAACACCTACCGCGGCGTGCAGGCCACGCCGCTGTTCGTCGACGGCGTGCTTTACAACGCCTCGGTGTGGAACGTGGTCACGGCCTACGA
Organism: uncultured Steroidobacteraceae bacterium; assembly: GCA_964455685.1. GTDB lineage: Bacteria > Pseudomonadota > Gammaproteobacteria > Steroidobacterales > Steroidobacteraceae > ZC4RG30. The sequence continues at coordinate 4,629 of CAYVZE010000123.1, read as the reverse complement.
GGCCACCACCGGCAGGAAGCTCTGGACCTATGACCCGAAGGTGGACCGGCAGTGGGCGCGACTGGCCTGCTGCGGCCCGACCTCGCGCGGCATCGCCATCTGGAACGGCAAGGTGTATGTGGCCGCGCTCGACGGCCGCCTGATCGCGGTGGATGCGCGCGAGGGCCGCGAGCTGTGGTCGGTGCAGACCATCGATCCCTCCCAGCCCTACTCCATCACCGGCGCGCCGCGCGTGTACGACGGCCGCGTGGTGATCGGCAATGGCGGTGCCGACTACGGCGTGCGTGGCTACGTGACCGCCTACGACGCCGAGACCGGCAACAAGCTGTGGCGCTTCTACACCGTGCCGGGCAACCCCGCCGACGGCCCGGACGGGGAGGCCTCCGACAGCGTGATGGAGATGGCCACGAAGACCTGGAACGGGGAGTGGTGGAAGTACGGCGGCGGCGGCACCGCTTGGGACTCCTTCGCCTACGACCCCCAGCTGAACCTGGTGTACATCGGCACCGGCAACGGCTCGCCGCACATCCAGCACTTCCGCTCGCCGGGCGGCGGCGACAACCTGTTCCTGTGCTCCATCATCGCGGTGCGCGGTGACACCGGCGAGTACGTGTGGCACTACCAGATGGTCCCCGAGGAGCAGTGGGACTTCACCTGCACGCAGCCGATGGTGCTGGCGGACCTGGAGATCGAGGGACGCAAGCGCCAGGTGATCATGCAGGCGCCGAAGAACGGCTTCTTCTACGTGCTCGACCGCGCCACCGGCGAGCTGATCTCGGCGAAGACCTACGTGCCCAACCTGTGGGCCACCGAGATCGACATGAAGACCGGGCGGCCCATCGTCAATCCGGCTTCCTATGTCACCGAGACGCCGCAGCTGATGACGCCGACCTGGATGGCCGCGCACAGCTGGCATCCCATGTCCTACTCGCCGCTGACCGGGCTGGTGTACTTCCCGGCGCAGGAGCAGTGGGTGGTGCAGGCGCGGGTGAAGGACGAGGAATTCCGCTTCGTGCCCTTCCGCTCCAACACCGGCAACTCGTTCACGGCGGACCCCGAGCGCCGCCGCGAGCTGCAGCGCATCGCCGACAGCCGCGAGAAGGGCTACCTGCTGGCGTGGAACCCGGTGACGCAGAGCGAGGCCTTCCGCGTGCCGTACAAGTACCCGGGCTCCGGCGGCGTGCTGACCACGGCGGGCAACCTGCTGGTCCAGGGCACCATCGACCGCACGCTGGCCATCTACAAGGCCACCGACGGCACGAAACTGTGGGAGATGGACACCCAGACCGTGGCCATCGCCGGCCCGATGACCTTCATGGCCAATGGCGAGCAGTACATTGCCGTGAACGTGGGCTGGGGCGGATCGCCGGTGGCGGGCCTGGCGCGCGAGAACCCGCCGGTGCGCTTCGGCCCGGGCCGGCTGCTGGTGTTCAAGCTCGACGCGAAGGGCGTGGCGCTGCCGCCCATGCCGCCGCCGCCGCAGATCCCGGCGCCGCCGCCGCTGCGCGCCTCCGAGGCGCAGGTGCGCGAGGGCCGGCGCATCTTCGGCGAGACCTGCTCGCGCTGCCATGGCGAGAACGCCATCGGCGGCCTGAAGGACCTGCGCTGGATGACGCCCGAGACGCGCAGCCGGTTCGCCACCATCGTGCTGGAGAGCACGCCGGAGCTGCGCGAGAAAGGCATGCAGCCCTTCCGCGACATCCTCTCGGATGCCGACGTGGAGGCGCTGAACGCCTACCTCATCGCGCGCGCCAACGAGGACTACCAGGACCACATCGCCGGCGCCCAGATCCATCCGCAGTAGTCGGGCGGACCGGCATCGTGGCGGCTGAAGAACGGGAGGGAGACATGAAGGCACGAATCATCCTGGCCGCGGCGGCAGCCGCCGCGCTGTCGGCCTGCACGGCGAAGCCCGATGGCGGCATCGATCCGGTGACCGCGGCGCAGGCCGTGGACCGCTGGCAGATCGAGGAGCTGATGTGGCGCTATGCGCGCACCCTCGACACCGCTGATGCCGACGGCTATGCCGCGGTGTACACCGAGGATGGCGTGTTCGATGCCGGCACCATGCGCATCGAGGGACGCGAGGCCCTGCACAAGTTCGTCGCGGACCTCGCTGCTTCACGCGCCGAGCGTGCCGCGAAGGGCGAGCCGCCGGGCGGCACGTTGCACATGGTGGCCAACCACCGGATCGAGTTCACCGGGCCGGATTCCGCGCTGGTGCATGCCTACTGGCTCACCGCGTTCCCGGGCAGTCCGCCGCGCGTGGGCGCGGTGGGCGTGTCGCGCGATGAGGTGGTGCGCGTGAACGGCCAGTGGCTGTTCAAAGTGCGCAACGTCGCGGCGCAGGACTGACGGGGTGGCAGGGATCGAGCCTGCGCCGGGCGAACTCGATCCCGGCGGAGGTTCTCCGCGGATCGGCCCCGTTCCGGCGGCGGGCGTCGGGGCATGACGCGCTGGCTGCTGTCGCTGCTCTATGTCCTCGCCTATGGGGTGCTGGACGCCATCACCTACGTGGAGCCGGTGCTCCAGCTCGGCATCACGCCTTGGAGCCCGCAGGCAGGCCTGACCGTCGCCTTCCTGCTGTGGGCCGGCGTGCGCGGCGTGCCGTTCACGGCCGTCGCCGCCTTCCTGGCCGAGGTGCTGGTGCGCGACGCCTCGCCGGTTTCGTTGCCGCACGTGGCTGCCGCCCTGTGCATCGCTGCCACCTACGGCGCCATGGCCGCATCGCGGGGACCGGCGCTGGCCCGCGATGCGCTGTTCTCGCTGGCGCCGGCGATGCGCTTCATCTCCGCGACGGTGGCAGCCTCGCTGGTGGCCGCCGTGGGCTACGTGGCCAGCTTCGTGCTGGCGGGGCACCTGCCGCCCGAATCGGCCATGGGCAGCGTGCTGCGCTACTGGATTGGAGACGTCAACGGCATCCTGATGCTCTCGCCGCTGCTGCTGGTTGTGCCGCGCCTTCACGAGGGACTGGCCGTCCTGCGCGGCAACCTGGGGCTGGCTTTGCTGCAGGCCGCGGTGGTGGTGGCGTCGGTGATGCTGCTGTTCCAGTTCGAGATGACCGAGGACCAGCGCAGCTACTATCCCTTGTTCCTGCCCATGATCTGGGTGGCGGTGCGCTGGGGCGCCGTGGGCGCGCTGCTGGCGGCGGTGGTGACCCAGGTCGCCGTGGTGCTGGCCCTGCACGGCACGGCGCAGGGCACGCCGCTGCTCGACCTGCAGATGCTGAATACCACGCTGGTGGTGACCGGCCTGCTGCTCGGCGTGGCGGTGACGGAGCGGGCGCGTGCCCGGCTGGAGCTGCAGGAGCGTGACCGCCAGCTGGCGCGCGCGATGCGTTTCGCGGTGGCCGGCGAGATGTCCTCGTCGCTGACGCACGAGCTGAACCAGCCGATCACCGCGCTGGTGTCCTACCTGCAGGCCTCGCGGATCATGACCGGACCGCAGGCGCCCTGCGACCCGCGGCTGGCGGAAACGCTGGAGAAGGCCACGCGCGAGGCCATCCGCGCCGCCGAGGTGATGCGCCGCCTGCGCGACTTCTACCAGGGCACCGGCACGCCGCTGCGCGGGCCGGCCGACCTGGCGGCCTGCTGTGGCTCCGTGCTGGAACTGCTGGAGGCCCGCCTGCGCCGCCAGCGCGTGACCGTGCGCAGGTCGCTGGCGCCGCAGCTGCCGACGGTGGACGCCGACCGCACCCAGGTCGAGATGGTGCTGCACAACCTGGTCTCCAACGCCATCGACGCCATGGTGGCGGCGGGCGGCAGGCGCGAGCTGCTGATCGAGGCGCGTGCCGGGGAGGGGGAGGTGCGCCTGGCAGTGCACGACTCCGGGCCGGGCGTGGCCGAGGAAGTGCTGCCGCAGATCTTCGAGCCCTTCAACACCACCAAGGCCGATGGCATGGGGCTGGGGCTGGCCATCAGCCGCAACCTGCTGCGCGCACAGGGCGGCGAGCTGACGTACCGGCCCAGCGAGCGGCTGGGCGGCGCCTGCTTCGAAATGCGCTGCCCCACATTCCAGTAGAATCGGCCCCATGAAACCCACCGTCTACTTCGTCGATGACGACGCGTCGGTCCGCGACGCCATCTCGCTGCTGCTGTCGCTGAAGGGCTTTGTGTCGCAGGTGTTCGCCAGCGCCGAGACCTTCCTGGAGACCTACCGCCCCGACTGGCGCGGCGTGCTGCTGACCGACCTGCGCATGCCCGGCATGAGCGGCCTGGAGCTGCAGCGCGAGGTGGTTGCGCGCGGCTACTCGCTGCCGGTGGTGATCCTCACCGCGCATGGCGACGTGACCACCACCCGCGAGGCGATGAAGAACGGCGCCTACGACTTCATCGAGAAGCCGGTGGATGACGACGTGCTGGTGGACGTGCTGCGCAATGCCATCGCGCACGATGCGGCCAGCCACAGGGTGGAGGCGGCGCGGCAGGCCTCCCGCGGGCGCTTCGAGCGGCTGACCCCGCGCGAGCGCGACGTGGCGCGGTTGTTCGCGCAGGGTCTGCAGAACCGGCACATCGCGGCGGAGCTGGGCATCAGCCCGCGCACCGTCGAGGTGTACAAGGCGCGGATGATGGAGAAGCTCGACTGCCGCAACCTCGCCGAGGTGCTGCGCGTCATCTCCGAGTGCATGGA
>CAYVZE010000122.1:0-5579 GCA_964455685.1 uncultured Steroidobacteraceae bacterium | reverse complement strand
GCGATGAACAAAGAGATCCTGATGGTGGTCGATGCCGTCTCGAACGAGAAGGGCGTCGACAAGGAAATCATCTTCGAGGCGCTCGAGGCGGCGCTGGCCGCGGCCACGCGCAAGAAGCACGGCGAGGACTGGGACGTGCGCGTGTCCATCAACCGCAAGACCGGCGACTACGACACCTTCCGCCGCTGGAAGGTGTTCGCCGACGACTCCACCGAACTGGAGACGCCCGAGCGCGAGCTGCGCCTGGAGGACGCGCTGGAGATCGACCCGGACGCCGAGCCCGGCGGATACGTCGAGCAGCAGATGGAGTCGGTGGCCTTCGGCCGCATCGCCGCGCAGCAGGCCAAGCAGGTCATGGTGCAGAAGGTGCGCGAGGCCGAGCGCGCGCAGGTGGTCGACATGTTCAAGGACCGCGTGCACACGCTGGTGTCCGGCGTGGTCAAGCGCGTGGACCGCAATGGCGTGTACGTGGACCTGGGCAACAACGCGGAAGGCTTCATCCCGCGCGGCGAGATGATCCCGCGCGAGGCCCTCAAGCCCCAGGACCGCGTCAAGGCCTGGCTGAAGGACGTGCGCTCGGAGCCGCGCGGCCCGCAGCTGTTCCTGTCGCGCACCGCGCCGGAATTCCTGATCGAGCTGTTCAAGCTCGAGGTGCCGGAAGTGGGCCAGGGCACGATCGAGATCCTGGGCGCCGCGCGCGACCCGGGCGTGCGCGCCAAGATCGCCGTGCGCAGCCATGAGCCGCGCATCGATCCCGTGGGCGCCTGCGTGGGCATGCGCGGCTCGCGCGTGCAGGCCGTGTCGAACGAGATCGCCGGCGAGCGCGTGGACATCATCCCGTGGGACGAGAACCCGGCGCAGTTCGTCATCAATGCGATGTCGCCGGCCGAGGTGCTGTCCATTGTCGTGGACGAGGACGCGCACTCGATGGACATCGCGGTGGCGGAGGACAAGCTCTCGCAGGCCATCGGCCGCGGCGGCCAGAACATCCGCCTCGCCAGCCAGCTGACCGGCTGGGAACTGAACGTGATGACCGAATCGGATGCCGAGGCCAAGAGCGAGTCCGAGGCGCGCAAGATCGTGCAGATGTTCATGAAGCAGCTCGACGTCGACGAGGACGTCGCCACCATCCTGGCGCAGGAGGGCTTCTCGACCATCGAGGAGCTGGCCTACGTGCCGGTGTCGGAGCTGGCCTCGATCGAGGCCTTCGACGAGGAGCTGATCAAGGAGCTGCGCAACCGTGCCCGCGACGTGCTGCTGACGCAGGCCATCGCCAGCGAGGAGAGCCTGGAGAGCCAGCTCCCTGCCGACGACCTGCTGCAGCTCTCCGGCATGAGCCCCGACCTGGCGCTGAAGCTGGCGCAGTCGGGCATTCGCACCCGCGAGCAGCTCGCCGAGCAGTCGGTTGACGACCTGGCGGAGATCGAGGGACTGGACGCGGCGGAAGCCGGCGCGCTGATCATGAAGGCGCGCGAAATGTGGTTCGAGGCGGAGAAGTAATTCCGCCGGGAGAGTTTGAATGGCTGATGTGACCGTCGCGCAATTTGCCGATGTACTGAAGGTGCCGGTCGAGAAACTGCTCGCGCAGCTCGAGCAGGCCGGTATCTCCGTGTCCGGCGCTGACGACAAGATCAGCGACGAGGCGAAGATGGAGCTGCTGACGCACCTGCGTCGCAGCCATGGGACCGCGGGCGTGGACGCCGCGCCGCGCAAGATCACGCTCAAGCGCAAGACGCAGAGCGAACTGAAGCTGGCCAGCCCGCAGGGACGCGCGCGCACGGTCAACGTGGAGGTGCGCCACAAGCGCACCTACGTGAAGCGCGACGTGCTCGAGGAGCAGGCGCGCGCCCAGGCCGAGCTCGCCGAGGCGAAGAAGCGCGAGCTGGAAGCCCAGCTGCGCGCCGAAGCCGAGCGGCTGGAGGCCGAGCGCCGCGAGCAGCAGCGCATCGAGGAGGAGAACCGCCGCCGCCTGGAGGAGGAGCAGCAGCGCGCCCGCCAGGCCGAGGAGGCCCGTCGCCAGCAGGAGCAGCGCGAGCGCGAGGAGGCCGAGCGCGAGAAGGAGCGCCAGGCTGCCCCGCCGCCGCCCCCGCCTGCGCCGAAACCCGCCGCGCCGCCGCCGCCTTCACCGGCGCCTGCGGCCGCTGCCCCTGCGCCCGCGCCTGCAACGGCGCCCCGGGTCGAGCCGCGCAAGCCCGAGCCGCCGCGCGGTACCCGCTACGGCCGGCAGGAACTGCACGTCGCCGGCGACGCCAACCGCTTCCGCAAGAAGAAGCCCGTGCGCATGCGCGGCCGGCCGATGGCCGACAGCGAGCAGAAGCACGGCTTCGAGATGCCGACGGCACCGGTCAAGCGCCAGGTGCAGGTGGGCGAGACCATCGTGGTCTCCGAGCTGGCGCAGCGCATGGCCGTGAAGGCCACCGAGGTGATCAAGGCGCTGATGGGCCTGGGCGTGATGGCCACCATCAACCAGACCATCGACCAGGACACCGCGGTGCTGGTGATCGAGGAGATGGGCCACGAGCCGGTGCTGGTCAACGAGAACGAGATCGAGGTGGACCTGCAGGCCGCTCCGGTTGATGCCGAGGAGCTGCCGCGTCCGCCGGTGGTCACCGTGATGGGCCACGTCGACCACGGCAAGACCTCGCTGCTGGACTACATCCGCCGCACCAAGGTGGCGGCGGGCGAGGCCGGCGGCATCACCCAGCACATCGGCGCCTACCACGTGGAGACCCCGCGTGGCGTGGTGACCTTCCTGGACACCCCGGGCCACGCCGCGTTCACCGCGATGCGCGCGCGCGGCGCCAAGGCCACCGACGTGGTGGTGCTGGTGGTGGCCGCCGATGACGGCGTGATGCCGCAGACCATCGAGGCCATCCAGCATGCGCGTGCCGCGAACGTGCCCATCGTGGTGGCGGTGAACAAGATCGACAAGCCCGAGGCGGATCCGGACCGGGTGCGCACCGAGCTGGCCAAGCACGAGGTGGTCTCGGAAGAGTGGGGCGGTTCCGACATGTTCCGCCATGTCTCGGCCAAGACCGGCCAGGGCATCGACGAGCTGCTCGAGGCCATCCTGCTGCAGGCCGAGATCCTGGAGCTCAAGGCGCCGCAGAAGGGCCCGGCCTCGGGCATCGTGATCGAATCCAGCGTGGAGAAGGGCCGCGGCGCCGTGGCCACCGTGCTGGTCAAGCGCGGCACGCTCAAGCTGGGTGATCCCATCCTCGCCGGCACGCAGTTCGGCCGCGTGCGCGCCATGTTCGACGAGACCGGCAAGGCCGTGAAGGAGGCCAGGCCCTCCATGCCCGTGGTGGTGCTGGGCCTGAACGGCGCGCCCAACGCGGGTGACGAGCTGCTGGTGGTCGAGAGCGACCGCAAGGCGCGCGAGGTGGCGCAGCACCGCGCCAGCCGCCACCGCGGCGAGCGCGTGGCCGCCCGCACGGCCACCGCCGAGGACGTGTTCTCGCAGATGGAAGAGGCCAAGGCCAGCGTCATCCCGGTGCTGGTCAAGACCGACGTGCAGGGCAGCGCCGAGGCGCTGCGCGACGCACTGACCAAGCTGTCCACCGACGAGGTGACGGTGAAGGTGCTGGCTGCCAACGTCGGCGGCATCACCGCCTCGGACATCCAGCTGGCCGCCGCCTCCAAGGCGCGCGTCATCGGCTTCAACGTGCGCGCCGACTCCGGTGCCCGGGAGGCCATGAAGGAAACCGGCGTGGAGGTGCGTTACTACAGCATCATCTACGAGGCCATCGACGACATGAAGCAGGTGATGAGCGGCATGCTCGCGCCTGAGATCAAGGAGCAGATCGTCGGCGTGGCCCAGGTGCGCGAGGTGTTCCGCTCCAGCAAGTTCGGCGTGGTCGCCGGCTGCCTGGTGGTGGAGGGCGCGGTCAAGCGCAACAACCCCATCCGCGTGCTGCGCGACAACGTGGTGATCTTCGAGGGCGCGCTGGAGTCCCTGCGCCGCTTCAAGGACGACGTCGGCGAGGTGCGTGCCGGCACCGAGTGCGGCATCGGCGTGAAGAACTACCAGGACGTGCGCGTCGGCGACCAGATCGAGTGCTACTCGCGCGTGGAAGTGGCGCGCACCATCTGAGGCGGCCGATGCCATCGCGTTCATCCGGCGGCGGCAGGCTGGTACGGCTGGAGTCCCAGGTCCAGCGCGTGCTCGCGGAGCTGCTCTCGCGCGAGGTCAAGGACCCGCGCGTCGGGCCGCTCACCGTCACCCAGGTGAAGCTGGCGCCCGACCTGTCGATCGCGCGCGTGTACTACGTGCCGTTCGGCCGGGCGGAAGCCGGCCCCGACATGGAGGAAGGGCTGGCCGCCGCGGCCGGCTTCCTCCGTGGCGAGGTGGGCCGCCGCGCCGGCCTGCGGCATGCGCCGCGCCTGCAGTTCATCTTCGATGATTCCTTCGACCGCGCGGCACGGCTCAACGCGTTGATCGACTCCGCCAGCAAGCCGCGCGAAAGCTGACCGTCCTTCGCGTCTCCACCAGGTAAATGCCGCACGGGATCCTGCTGCTCGACAAGCCACGCGGGCTGAGTTCCAACGCCGCCGTGCAGCGCGTGCGCCGCGCCTTCAACCGCGTGAAGGCCGGCCACACCGGCAGCCTGGATCCGCTGGCCACCGGCATGCTGCCCGTGTGCCTGGGCGAGGCCACCAAGGTGGCCGGCTTCCTGCTCGAGGGCGACAAGGAATACGAGTTCACGGCCCGCTTCGGCGAGCGCACGACCACCGGGGATGCCGAGGGCGAGGTGGTGGAGACCAGCGAGGTGCCCGCGGACCTGGCCGGCGCCATCGCGGCGGCCCTGCCGCGCTTCCTGGGTCCCGTCGACCAGGTGCCGCCCATGTATTCGGCGCTCAAGCGCGACGGCCAGCCCCTGTACCGCCTGGCGCGCCAGGGCATCGAGGTGGAGCGCCAGGCCCGGCGGGTGAGCATCCATGCGCTGGAACTGCTGGGCGTGTCCTGGCCCGAGGCCACCTTGCGGGTGCGCTGTTCCAAGGGCACTTATGTCCGCACCCTGGCGGAGGACCTGGCCCGGGCAGCGGGCAGTTGCGCGCACCTGACCATGCTGCGACGCACTGCCGTGGAACCGTTTCCGCCGGGCCGGCTGGTGACCCTCCAGGAGCTGGAGGCGGATGCCGCGGCGGTGCCGCTGCTGCCGCCCGATGCCGCGCTGCCACAACTGCCGGCGGTGCAGCTGGACCAGGACCAGGCCACCCGCATCCGCCACGGCCAGAAGGTCGAAACGGCCGCTGCGGCGGCTGCCGGCGGGGCCACCGTGCGGCTGTATGGCCCCGGCAAGGTCTTCCTCGGCCTGGGTGGCGTCGAGGTCGACGGGCGGATATTGAAGCCCGTCCGTCTTTTCAACGATTTAGCCCTCGATTCCGCTTGAGGGGGCAAGGGGGCGCGAGTAGAATGCCGCGCTTTCCGAAAGACAGAAGCAAAGCAAAGTATCAGATGGCACTATCGAGCGAACAGAAGCGCGGCATCCTCACCCAGTTCGGCCGCGATGCGAATGACACCGGCTCTCCTGAAGTGCAGATTGCACTGCTGTCCGAGCGCATCAACAGCCTCGGCG
>CAYVZE010000121.1:0-5608 GCA_964455685.1 uncultured Steroidobacteraceae bacterium | reverse complement strand
GCTTCACGATGATGCGGTCGTGGAGGGGGCGAATCTTCATGCTTGCCACTCCTTGAGTTGTTAGACGGGGTGTCTGAACGTTTGGGAATGCAGCCGGCCCGGGAGGGTGTTAGCACTCTCACGAGGTGGCTGCTAACGGGCCGGTATCATAGCGGCGGCCGGAGTCCTTTCAAGGGCGGATTCCTGATCCATTTTGGCTGCCCGGGGCAGCAACCGGTCGTTCCAGCCGAGCCGGACCGGGAGCCGGGGGCCTCAGGGCAGCGCCTCGATGTAGCGCCGCTTGCCGGCGCTGCCCATGCGGTAGAAGCGCCGCAGCGCGGCAGTGGCCCGGCCCCGCAGCGAAGGACGAGGCGACAGCAGCGCGGCCTCCAGCACCCGGCAGAAGCGCGCTGCGTAGCGTGATGCGGCGGCGTACATCTGCTGCGTCGCAGCAGGCAGGCCGGGGTGGATCCGGCTCCGCTGAAACAGCAGGTGGTGCAGTTCGCGCGGCCGGTGGCCGGGATGCTGGGCGCGCAGCAGCCACCAGCTGGCGATGTACTTGTCGACCTCGGCCTGCAGCTCCAGGTCGAGCTGCGAGACCCCGCGCTCGTGGCGGGCGTTCCACATCAGGTAGGAGAAGTGGCTGACGCCCTCCAGCGCAGTCCAGAAATCACCGATGTTGGACTGGTCCAGCGACTTCAGCGGGTCGCGCTGCTCCAGCCGCGCCAGCAGCGCCGCGTCGATGTACAGCGCGAGGTAGCGGCGATGGCGCTGCTCGACCAGCACCAGCTCCTCCTCGGCCAGGCCCGAATGCCGCTCCTCGGGCAGCGCGCGGCGCTCGGTGACGAGGAAATCGCGCACATCGTGCCCGGTGGGCGCGTCATAGATGGTCTCGATGAGGCGCTGCACCGGTCGCAACATGGCGCGGGAATCAGCTGGGCCTGAGCGACACCGGCGCGGGCGCCACGCCGAGCTGCCGCAGCAGCCCCTGCGCGCGGCGGCTGCCGGTCTTCAACCACAGCTCATACAGGCGCAGCACGTCGTCCGGCCCCCACACGCGCGCCGAATCGGCGATCTCGCCGAGCACGTCGACCACCGGCTGGAACTTGCGCGAGAGCTCGCCGAACACCGCACCGAGCGCGCGCCGGGGGCCACTCATCGGGGAGGCGGCCAGGGTGCCATAGGCGCGCCCGCCCATGGCCACGTGGTAGTCCACGTCGATGAGGCGGCGGGCGAATCCATGGGCGAAGAAACCGGCGACGAACAGGGAAACATCGCCGAGGCGCTGCAGCAGGGCCTCGCGCTCCGCTGCGCTGCCGGCGCTGCTGGCCTGGGCGAGCAGGTCGACCAGGCTGACCCAGCGCTGGCCGGGGCGGGTGTCCTGGTGGGAAACCTCGGTGCGGCTGTACAGCACCAGCAGGCTCACCACGTAGTGGGCAGTGTGCTCGTCCAGCTCCAGCTGCTGGGACTTCAGCGCGTCCGCCAGGGCGTCACGGAAGTACTCCGTCAGGTTGTGGACCGCGGCAACCCGGCCGCGACCCGCATCGCTTGCCTCTGCCATGAAGGACCTCACAAACGCCGGGCCTTATGGTTATTGCTACTCTGGACCCCGACGAACTGCAATAAGGAACTTGTTGAATCCGGAAGCGGCCCAATGTTTGATGAGGGCGTGGAACCTACGATGAAGGCAATGCGCAAACTGGCCTGTTTCCTGCTGGTCCTGCTGGGCGTGGCAACCCCTGCCCTGGCAGAGGACTTCCTGGACGCCGACCAGGCCTTCCGGGTGGGGGTCGTGGCCTCGGCCCCGGACCGCGTGGAGGTCATCTTCGGGGTCCACCCCGGCTACTACCTGTACCGCTCCCGCATGAAGTTCGAGGTGGAGGCGGACCAGCCCGTGGCCCTGGGCACGCCCGACCTGCCCAAGGGCAAGCTCAAGAACGACGAGTTCTTCGGCGAGCAGGAGGTCTACCTGCAGGACGTGACCGCCCGCATCCCGGTTTCGCGTGGCTCGGGCGAGGCGTTCACGCTGCCGCTGAAGGTGAGCTGGCAGGGCTGCGCCGAGGCCGGCCTGTGCTATCCACCCACCACCCGGGTGTTCGAGGTCGACCTGCCGGCCACCACCGTGGTGGCCACCCTGCCGGCCGGCGGCAGCTCCGCCACCGGCGGCTACGTTTCCGAGCAGGACCGCCTCGCAGGCCTGATCCGCGATGGCAACATCTTCCTGATGGCCGGCGCCTTCTTCCTGGCCGGCCTGCTGCTGGCGTTCACGCCCTGCGTGCTGCCCATGGTGCCCATCGTGGCCGGCATCATCGCCGGCGAGGGCGCCAACGTGACCCGCGGGCGCGCCTTCGGCCTGTCGCTGGCCTATGTGCTGGGCATGGCGGCCACCTACACCGCCGCCGGCGTGATCTTCGCCGCAGCCGGCCAGCAGGCCCAGACGCTGTTCCAGCAGCCCTGGATCATCCTGCTGTTCTCGGCGCTGTTCGTGGCGATGGCGCTGTCGATGTTCGGCCTGTTCACGGTGCAGATGCCCTCGTTCATCCAGACGCGGCTGACGGACCTGAGCAACCGGCAGCGGGCCGGCAGCTACACCGGCGTGGTGGTGATGGGGGCGCTTTCGGCGCTGATCGTGACCACCTGCGTGGGTCCGGCACTGGTCGCGGCGCTGTCGGTGATCGGCCAGTCGGGCGAGGTGACCCGCGGCGGCGCGGCGCTGTTCTCGATGGCCATCGGCATGGGCGTGCCGCTGCTGGCGGTGGGCGCCTCGGCCGGACAGGTGCTGCCGCGCGCCGGCGCGTGGATGGAGACCATCAAGCAGTCCATGGGCGCGATGATGCTGGCCGTGGCCGTATGGATGCTCTCGCGCATCCTGCCGGCGGGCGTGACCATGTGGCTGTGGATCGTGCCGCTGGCGGCACTGGCGGTGATCCTGGTGCGCGCGGCCTTCCGCACCCGCGGCGGACGGCTGGTATCGCGCGCGCTGGCGGCCGTGTTCGGCGTGTATGCGCTGCTGATCGGCATCGGCGCGGCCCAGGGCGGCACCAATCCGCTCAAGCCCCTGCAGGGCGCCGAGGCGCGCGTGGAGCTGCCCTTCCAGCGCATCAAGTCGGTGGAGGACCTCACCGCCCGCATCACCGCGGCGGCCGCCGAGGGCAAGAGCGTGATGCTCGACTTCTATGCGGACTGGTGCGTCTCCTGCAAGGAGATGGAGCACTACACCTTCCCCCGGGAAGAAGTCCGCGACGCGCTGGCCAACACGGTCTGGCTGCAGGCCGACGTGACCGCCAACGACGCCACCGACCAGGCGCTGCTCAGGCACCTGGGCGTGATCGCCCCGCCCACCATCGCCTTCTTCGGCAAGGACGGCGCCGAACGGCGCAATTACCGGGTCGTGGGCTACATGAAGGCAGAAGAATTCGCCCCGCTGGTGCGCTCGGCGCTACAGTAACCGGATGAACAAGGCCGCTCTCGTCATTCCTGCGGTGGCCATCGCCGCCGTGCTGGGTGTCCTCGCGCAGCGCTGGGTCGCCGGCCGCGATGCCGCCGGATCCGCCGTGGCCGAGGCGCCGCTGGTCGCCGCCAGCGGCGAGGACGCAGCTTCCGCCGCCGAGGGCGAGCCGGCCCCCGCCGTGCCCGACACCCTGCCCGCCATCGCGCTGGCTGACCCCGAGGGCAGGATGCGCTCGCTGGCGGACTGGGCCGGCCGGCCGCTGATGGTCAATTACTGGGCGACCTGGTGCGGCCCGTGCCGCCGCGAGATCCCGCTGCTGAATGAGCTGCGCACCGCCGGCCTCACGCCCGATCTCGAGATCATCGGCATCGCGGTGGACTTCCGCGAGGACGTGCTGGCCTACGCCCAGGAAACCCCGATCGCCTACCCGCTGCTCATCGGCGAGGAAGACGGCCTGGCAGCCGTGCAGGCGGTGGGCATGCAGCCGGCCTTCCCGTTCACCGTGTTCGCCGACAGCCAGCACCGCATCCTCACCGTGAAGGTGGGCGAGCTGCACCGGGATGAAGCCGAACTGATCCTGGGCTTGCTGGCGGCGGTGGATGCCGGCACCCGCACCCTGGCCGATGCCAGGGCCGAGATCGATGCCGGACTGAAGGATCTGGCGGCCCGCCGGGCGGCCGAGACCGCCGGAAACGCACCGAGCGCGGGCTGATTCCGCCAGTTCCAAGAAATTCGCAGCAATTTTCCGCGAATTGCGGTTAAATGCCGCCTTCTGTCAACACGTCGACTACCGCAATGGCGCGGCTTCTGCTGCTGAACGGTCCCAACCTGAACCTGCTGGGCACCCGCGAACCGGGACTTTACGGTGCCGAGACGCTGGATGCCATCGTCGCGCGCGCCTGCGCCCTGGCCCGGGAGCTGGGCCACGAGCTCGTGGCCCGGCAGAGCAATGCCGAGCACGAGCTGGTCGAGGCCGTGCAGAAGGCGCCCTCCGAGGGCATCGCCTTCATGATCCTGAACCCCGGGGCCTTCACCCACACCAGCATCGCCCTGCGTGATGCCATCCTGGGGGTTTCGCTGCCCTTCATCGAGGTGCACCTGTCGAACGTGCACGCCCGCGAGCCCTTCCGCAGGCACTCGTATTTCTCGGACATCGCCGTCGGCCAGGTCATCGGCCTGGGGCCGATGGGCTACGAACTGGCGCTGCGCGCCGCTGCTGCGCGGCTTGCCGCGCGCTGATCCGTCTTCGCAGATTTTTCTCTGGAGCCCGTATGGATATTCGCAAGGTCAAGAAACTGATCGAACTGCTGGAGGAATCCGGCATCGCCGAAATCGAGATCAAGGAGGGCGAGGAAGCCGTGCGCATCAGCCGCGCCCCCACGGGCACGGTGGTGCCGCAGTTCATCAGCGCCCCGGTGCAGCCGCCTGCGGCCGCCCCGGCCCCGGCCGCCGCCCCTGCTGCCGCGCCGGCCGCCGCCGCCCCGGCCCGCCGCAAGGACGAGGCCAACTACGTCACCGCCCCGATGGTCGGCACCTTCTACGCCGCGCCCTCGCCGACGGCCAAGCCGTTCGTGCAGATCGGCGACTCGGTCAAGGAAGGTGACGTGCTGTGCATCATCGAGGCGATGAAGATGATGAACCAGATCGAGAGCGACCGGGCCGGCAAGGTCACGGCCATCATGGTCAAGAACGGCGAGCCGGTGGAATTCGGCCAGCCGCTGTTCGTCATCGAGTAACCCGCGCCCCACATGCTCGAAAAAGTCGTCATTGCCAACCGCGGCGAGATCGCGCTGCGCATCCTGCGCGCCTGCCGTGAGCTGGACATCAAGACCGTGGCGGTCCACTCCACGGCCGACAACAACCTCAAGCACGTGCTGCTGGCGGACGAGACCGTGTGCATCGGCCCGCCGCCCTCCCCGGCCAGCTACCTGAACATGCCGGCCATCATCAGCGCCGCGGAGGTCACCGACTCGGTGGCCATCCACCCGGGCTACGGCTTCCTGTCCGAGAACGCGGACTTCGCCGAGCGCGTGGAGAAGAGCGGCTTCATCTTCATCGGCCCGAAGGCCGAGACCATCCGCCTGATGGGCGACAAGGTGTCGGCCATCCGCGTGATGAAGGAGGCCGGCGTGCCCTGCGTGCCCGGCTCGGGCGGCCCGCTGGGCCCGGACCCGGACG
>CAYVZE010000120.1:0-5647 GCA_964455685.1 uncultured Steroidobacteraceae bacterium | reverse complement strand
GGCCGGCATGTTCCTGCCGGACCGCTTCGTGCGCGGCACCTGCCCGCGCTGCAACACGCCCGACCAGTATGGCGACTCCTGCGAGAACTGCGGCGCCACCTACACGCCGGCGGACCTGAAGGACGCCGTCTCCACCGTCACCGGCACCAGGCCGGTGCTGCGCGAGTCCGAGCACCTGTTCTTCCGCCTCGGCGACTACACCGATGAGCTGAAGGCCTGGCTCCAGGCCAGCGGCCTGCAGCCGGCCGTGCGCGCCAAGCTGGATGAGTGGTTCCAGGCCGGGCTCACCGACTGGGACATCTCGCGCGATGCGCCCTACTTCGGTTTCGAGATCCCGGATGCGCCGGGCAAGTACTTCTACGTGTGGTTCGACGCACCCATCGGCTACATGGGCAGCTTCGCGGCGCTGGCGGCGAAGCGCGGCCTGGACTTCGATGCGTACTGGAAGGCCGGCGCCACCACCGAGCTGCACCACTTCATCGGCAAGGACATCAGCTACTTCCACACGCTGTTCTGGCCGGCGGTGCTGCACGGCTCCGGCCACCGCCGCCCCACCGGCGTGCACGTGCACGGTTTCCTCACCGTCGACGGGCAGAAGATGTCCAAGTCGCGCGGCACCTTCATCCTGGCCAGCCGCTACCTGGAGCTGCTGCCGGCCGACCCGCTGCGCTACTACTTCGCCGCCAAGCTGGGACCGGGCCTGGATGACATCGACCTCTCGCTGGCCGACTTCACCGCCCGCGTGAATTCGGACGTGGTAGGCAAGCTGGTCAACATCGCCAGCCGCTGCGCGCCCTTCATCGAGCGCGCCGGCGGCACGCTGGCCGAGGCCCTGCCCGAGCCGGCGCTGTACGCGGAATTCACTGCTGCGTCGGAGGCCATCGCCGGCCTGTTCGAATCCCGCGACTACGCCGCCGCCGTACGCGAGATCATGCAGCTGGCCGACCGCGCCAACCAGTACGTGGATGCCAGCAAGCCCTGGGTGCTGGCCAGGGAACCGGCCCGCCTCGAGCAGGCGCGTTCCGTGGCCACGCAGGGCATCAACCTGTTCCGCGTGCTGATGACCTGGCTCACCCCCGTGCTGCCCGGCATCAGCGAGCGCGCCGAGCAGTGGCTCGGCGCAGGCACGTTGTCCAGCTGGAGTGGCGTGGACACGCCCCTGCTCGGCAGCCGCCTCGGCAAGTACCCGCAGCTGGCCACCCGCCTCGATCCGCAGGTGGTCAAGCAGCTCGTCGTCCAGCAACCCGCGCAGCCGGCCGCAAAGCCCGCCACTGCGCCCCAACAGCAGAAGAAGGACCAGATGGAAGCAGCCGCCGCCCCCGCCACGATCACGATCGACGACTTCGCCAGGCTCGACCTGCGCGCCGCGAAGGTGCTGGAGGCTTCGCGCGTGGAGGGCTCGGACAAGCTGCTGCAGCTCAAGCTCGACCTGGGCAGCGAGCAGCGCAATGTGTTCTCCGGCATTGCCGCGTACTACAAGCCCGAGGACCTGGTCGGCCGCACCGTGGTGATGATCGCCAACCTGGCGCCGCGCAAGATGCGCTTCGGCGTATCCGAGGGCATGGTGCTGTGCGCCAGCGACAAGAGCGGCGACGGCGCCGGCGTGTTCCTGCTCACCGTCGACGAGGGCGTGAAGCCCGGAATGAAGGTGAGCTGAGCGCGGGCAGCGCACCTTGAAGCGCGAGCAGGTCACCGCCCTCTACGCGGCACTGCGCGCGGCCAACCCGGAGCCGAAGAGCGAGCTGGAGTACTCCACGCCCTTCGAGCTGCTGGTGGCCGTGATCCTGTCGGCCCAGGCCACCGACCGCAGCGTCAACCTGGCCACGCGCAGGCTGTACCCGGTGGCGAACACGCCCCGGGCCATCCTGGATCTGGGCGTGGAGGGGCTTTCGCCCTACATCCGCCACATCGGCCTGTACAATGCCAAGGCGAAGAACATCATCGAGACCTGCCGCCTCCTGATCGAGCGGCATGGCGGCGAGGTGCCGCGCGACCGCGCGGCGCTGGAGGCCCTGCCCGGCGTCGGCAGGAAGACCGCCAACGTGGTGCTGAACGTGGCCTTCGGGGAGCCCACCATCGCGGTGGACACGCATGTGCACCGCGTGGCCAACCGCACCGGGCTGGCGACGGGCAGCACGCCGCTGGCGGTGGAGCAGAAGCTGCTGAAGGTCACCCCGCCGGAGTTCCTCGAACACGCGCACCACTGGCTGATCCTGCACGGGCGCTACGTGTGCCTGGCGAGGAAGCCGAAGTGCTACGAGTGCGTGATCCGGCCGTACTGCGCCTACAAGCCCAAGACCCCGGCCCCGTGAGGGCGCCGCGGGCGTAGACTTGGCGCCATGTTTTTCGCCAATTCCAGCCGCGAGGAGCTGCGTCGCCGCTACGTGGAAGCGTGGCGCCGCTACCGCGAGGGCCTGCCGCTGGAGCCGCTGGACGCGCAGGTCGCCGACGTGGTCGCACTGCATCCCGAGTACCACGCGCTGCTCGAGGCGCCCGACGCGCTGACGCGCGACTTCACCGTGGAGCAGGGCCAGGTCAATCCCTTCCTGCACATGGGCCTGCACCTGGGCGTGCGCGAGCAGGTGTCCACCAACCGCCCGGCAGGCATCCTCGAAGTGCACCGCCGGCTCTCGCAGCGGCTGGGTTCCGCGCACGAGGCCGAGCACCGCATGGTGGAGGTGCTGGCCGAGACCCTGTGGGAGGCTCAGCGCAGCGGCCGCGCGCCCGATGAGGCCGTGTACCTGGACCGGCTGCGGCGGCTGTAGGCCATGCAGCGCGCACTGGTCATCATCGGCATCGTCATCCTGGCCGCGGGCCTTGCCTGGCCGTGGCTGTCGAAGCTGCCCATCGGCCGCCTGCCGGGCGACATCGTGGTCGAGCGGCCGGGCTTGCGCTTCTACTTCCCGCTGGCGACCTCGATCATCCTCAGCGCGGTGATCTCGCTGGTGCTGTGGCTGATGCGGCGCTGAGGCGCCGGGCCTTCGGGCCCTGTGCCGCCGGCGCACCGGGTCCCGGCCGGACGGCTCACCCCATCCGCGCCCACTTCACCAGCGTGGCGAAGGTGGGCGGCTTGCCATGCATCAGCAGGCCCACGCGGAACACCTTCGACGCGAACCACACCGCCGCGCAGGCCGCGCCCACGCCCAGCGCCAGCGAGACGAGCACCTGCCACGCCGGGGGCGGCGAAGTGGAAGCCAGCCGCGCCATCATGGTGAAGCCGTTGATGGGCGGCACGAAACTGCTGATCACCGCAAAGGGCGAGTCCGGCGCGCTGCCGATCATGGCCGTGGCGAGGTAGGGAACGATCAGCAGGATCATCACCGGCCCCATCAGCGACTGCGCGTCGGCCATCTGGCTGACCGCCGCGCCGATGGACATCATCAGCGCGCCGAACACCAGGTAGGACATCAGGAAGAACAGGAACAGCCACAGGACCAGCAGCGGGTCGACCAGGCCGATGCTGGCGAACTGCAGCAGCGCCAGCAGGCCCACGATCACGTACATGGCCATCATCACCAGCCCGACGCCGAGCTGGCCCAGCAGCTTGCCCCACATCAGCTCCAGCGCGGAGGCTGCCGCCAGCAGCACCTCGACCACGCGGCTGGATTTCTCCTCCACGGTGGAGGTCATCAGGCCCTGCCCGCCTGTCATGATGCCCATGAACAGCAGCACGCCCATGATGAAGGGCATCATGCGGTTCAGGCCCTGTCCTTCCCGCTGGCTGCCGTCGGCGCTGACCAGCGTGGTGGAGGTGCGCGGGATGGTGGTGGCGGCACGCACCACCTGCGGATCGAAGCCGCTGCGGCGCAGCCGCTCGGCCACCAGCGCCGGCCGGATCGCCGCGTGCAGGATGCCCTCGGCATCCGGCGGCAGGTTGCGCGGCGCGTACAGCTCGTAGGTGGCATAGCCGCGCTGCGCATCCCCCTGCACCGCGCCGGGGGGCACCACCACCAGTGCGCGCCGCTGCCGCTTGTCCAGGTCACCGGCGGTCAGCCAGTCCTGGTACTGCGTCATGCTGGCGTCGGAGGGCAGCTCGCGCAGCGCGAACGCGGGCAGTGCCACCCGCGGCGCGGGCGGGCGCGAAGCCGGCATCCCGCCTGCGCCGACCTGCTCCTCGGCGGCGCGGCGCCCGGCCTCCTGCCGGGCCAGGATGGCCTCGGTGGTGAGTTCCTCCCGCAACGACTGCGTGAAGCCGCTGCGCTCGGTGTCGATCACCGCCACCTCGACCTCGACCTGCGCGCCGCGGTTGGCCATCAGCCGCGGGATCACCAGGATCACCGCGATGATCAGCACCGGCATCACCAGCACGCCGAAGAGGAAGCCCTTGCTCGACACGGTGGCCAGGAACTCGCGCGCCGCCACCAGCTTGACCCGTTGCAGGCTGCCCTTCATGCCGCATCCCCCAGGCCCTGCAGGTGCTCGCGCAGCGCCTGCCCGGCTTCGCCGCCCTCGCGCACGATGCTGATGAAGGTGTCCTCCAGCCCCATGCGCGCGATCTCGATGCGCGCCGGCGCGACGCGGGCCGCCACCGCGCGCATCACTTCGGCCGGGTCGGTGCCGGCCGAGAGCCGCAGTTCATGCGCCCCGCCGTGGCGCTGCACCGAGGCCACGCCAGGAACTTCGCGCAGCACGCCGGTGTCGGCATCGGCATCCAGCGGCTCGAACAGCACGCGGCTGGTGTCGTAGCGGCGGCGCAGGCGCGCCATGGGCTCGTCCAGCACCTTCCTGCCGCGGTGGATCATCACCACCCGGTCGCACAGTTCCTCGGCCTGCGCCATCACATGGGTGGAGAACAGGATGGTGGCGCCGCGGCGGCGCTCCTGCGCGATCACGTCCTTGAGCATGCGCACGCTCACCGGGTCGAGGCCGCTGAAGGGCTCATCGAGGATCAGCAGCTCCGGCTCGTGCACGATGGCGCCGACGAACTGCACCCTCTGCAGCATGCCCTTGGAGAGGTCCTCGCATTTCCTCTTCTCCACGTCCTCGAGGCCGAGCTGCGAGAGCAGGCGGCGGGCGCGTTCGCGCGCACGTGCCTCCGGGACGCCCTTCAGGCCCGCCAGGTAGCGCAGGAAGGCGCCCACGGTCATCTTGCGGTAGACGCCGCGCTCCTCGGGCAGGTAGCCGATGCGGTCCTTGGCCTCCAGCGCCGAAGGACGGCCGAGCACCTCGACCCTGCCCGAGTCCGGGAACAGGATCGACATGATGATGCGGATGGTGGTGCTCTTGCCGGCGCCGCTGGGACCGATCAGCCCGCAGGTCTGGCCTGCCGGGATGACAAGGTCCAGCCCCTGCACCGCGTGCTGGGTGCCGAAGGACTTCTCTACCGCCTGCAGCCTGGCCGCGTCCAAGATTCCCTCCCTCGAGGCGCGAAACGCCTGCCGCCTGATGGTCCCGCGCGGCGGGGAAACCTTACCGCGTCAGGGCTTCTTCGGCATGTACAGGTCGGTCAGGGTGCCTTCCAGCGCCTCGGCCGCCATGCCCACCGACTCCGACAGCGTCGGGTGCGGGTGGATGGTCAGGCCGACGTCGGCCGCATCCGCACCCATCTCGATGGCCAGCGCCACCTCGGCGATCAGCTCGCCCGCATTGGGGCCGACGATGCCGCCGCCGATGACGCGGTTGGTACCGGCGTCGACGATGAGCTTGG
>CAYVZE010000119.1:0-5807 GCA_964455685.1 uncultured Steroidobacteraceae bacterium | reverse complement strand
GGCCCAGCACCGCGATGATGATCACCACGATGGCCAGCGTGCCGATGGTGGCGGCCACGCCGCCCACGGGGCCGAGCTCATCGCGCGCCATCTGCCCCAGGCTCTTGCCGTTCCTGCGCGTGGACAGGAACAGGATGGTCATGTCCTGCACGCAGCCGCCCAGCACCGCGCCCACCAGCAGCCACAGCGTGCCCGGCAGGTAGCCGAACTGCATGGCCAGGGTGGGGCCCACCAGCGGGCCGGCGCCGGCGATGGCGGCGAAGTGGTGGCCGAACAGCACCCAGCGGTGGGTGGGAACGAAATCGCGGCCGTTGTTCAGCCGCTCGGCCGGGGTGGCGCGGGTGCGGTCCACCACGTACACCCTGGTCTCGATCCACTTGGCGTAGAAGCGGTAGCCCAGCACGTACACGCAGATGGCCGCGGTCACGATCCACAGGGAGTTGATCGGTTCGTCCCGTTGCAGGGCGATTCCCGCCATCGCGAAGCCGCCGATCACGGCCAGACCGATACCCAAGAGCTTGGCGTACATTGTTCTTTTTTCTCCCCGTCCCCGCGGTCCAAGGGGCCGGAGTGTGGCAGGACAGGGATGGCGCCGCCAACCCCTTGACGATTGCCCCGGCCATTCGCCTGCCGAACCAACCGTCCGGGTCCGCCTGCCGTTGTGGCCGGGCCATGGAAGGGGTATTTATCGCGTTTTCCGCAAATGGAATGCGGACCAGACAAATCGCGGGGGTACCACAATGCAAGTCGGCCAGATCGTCGCTGAGGTCATGAAGCGCGAGGGTGTGAAGGTCCTGTTGACCTATCCGCTCAATCCGCTGACGGAGTTTGCGGCCGCGGTCGACATCCGTCCCATCGTGGTGCGCCAGGAGCGGGTCGGCGTGCACATGGCCGATGCCATCTCCCGTCTTTCCTCCGGTGATTCGGTGGGCGTGTTCGCCTGCCAGGAGGGCCCCGGCATCGAGAACGCCTTCGGCGCCGTGGCGCAGGCCTGGTCCGAGGGCGTGCCGCTGGTGGTGTTCCCCAGTGGCGGCGGCAGCTTCGTGAAGCCGGCCTTCAACGCCACGCTGAACTTCCAGCACGTCACCAAGCACGCCGAGATCGTCAACAACCCGCGCGACATCGTGCCGGCGCTGCGCCGCGCCTTCAGCATCGCGCGCAACGGTCGCCCCGGTCCGGTGCTGGTGGAGGTGGCGGGCATCTGGCGCAGCGAGCTGCCCGGCGACGTCAGCGAGCTGGACTACGAGCCCACGCGCCGCATCCGCTTCGCGCCCGATCCGGCCGACGTGGACAAGGCCGCCGCCGAGCTGCTGGCGGCGAAGAAGCCGCTGATCTACGCGGGGCAGGGCATCCACTACGCCCGCGCCTGGGATGAACTGAAGGCCGTGGCCGAGCTGCTCGAGGCGCCGGTGTGCACCAGCCTGGAGGGCAAGAGCGCCTTCCCCGAGACCCATCCGCTGGCGCTGGGATCGGGCGGGCCGACCATGTCCAATGCGGTGTCGCACTGGGTGCAGGCCTCGGACGTGGTGTTCGGCGCCGGCGCCAGCTTCACCGCCACCGGCTTCGGCATCCGCTTCCCCACGCAGGGCAAGACCTTCATCCACAACACCAACCACGAATACGACATCAACAAGAACATCCCGGCGAAGCATGCGTTGCTGGGTGACTCGAAGCTGGCGCTGGCCATGCTGCACGAGGCGCTGCGCGACCGGCTGAAGAAGCCGCGCGGCCTGACCAGGCAGGTGCAGGCGGAGATCCAGCGCGTCAACGAGCCGTGGCTGGCCGAGTGGATGCCCCGCCTCACCAGCGAGGCGACGCCGCTGTCGCCTTACCGGGTGATCTGGGACCTGATGCACATCGCCGACGTGGGCAACACCATCATCACCCATGACGCCGGCAGCCCGCGCGACGAGCTCTCGCCATTCTGGAAGTCCACCACGCCGCTGTCGTACATCGGCTGGGGCAAGAGCACGCAGCTGGGCTACGGCCTGGGCCTGGCCATGGGCGCCAAGCTGGCGCGCCCCGAGGCGCTGTGCATCAACATGTGGGGTGATGCCGCCATCGGCATGACGGGCATGGACTTCGAGACCTGTGTGCGCTGCGGCATCCCGATCATGTCCATCCTGTTCAACAACTTCTCCATGGCGATGGAGTTCGAGGCCATGGAGCTCTCGCGCCACAAGTACGGCAGCACCGACATCACCGGCAACTACCACGAGTTCGCGCAGGCCTTCGGCGGTTACTCCGAGCGCATCACCGAGCCCGGCCAGATCGCCCACGCGCTGGCCAATGGCATCCAGGCCACCCGGGAGGGCAAGGCGGTGCTGCTGGAGTTCATCACCACGCAGGAGAAGGTGTATTCGCGGCCGCTGCGCGGGGGCTACACGGGCGGTTCGGAGCGGCCCCGGCCCGCCGAGGGCTGACCCTTCCGGCGGGGGGGCTGCAGGGCCTCTCCAGCCCGTTTCCGGCGGTCCCAAAAAAGTTTGTATCCCGGGGCCGAAACGGGTATTTATGCGCGGCTTTTCCGCTTCGTATCCCTGAATACATGCCGGTGGCAGGCAGATTCTGCAGCCGGCAGCAGCGGTGCGGCGCCCTAGTCTGACATCCAGGTAAGTTGCCCAATGAATGTTGCCCAAGTCACCGCAGAGATCCTCAAGCGCGAAGGCGTGGAGGTGCTGCTCACCTATCCGCTGAACCCGCTCACCGAATCGGCCGCCGCGGCCGACATCCGGCCCATCGTGGTCCGCCAGGAGCGCGTCGGCGTCCACATGGCCGACTGCCTCTCACGCATGAGCTCGGGCGACAAGGTCGGCGTGTTCTGCTGCCAGATGGGCCCCGGCATCGAGAATGCCTTCGGCGCCATCGCGCAGGCCTATTCCGAGGCCGTGCCGCTGGTGGTGATCCCGGGCGGCTATCCGCGCCAGAACATCTTCGTCAAGCCGAACTTCAACTGCTCGCTGAACTTCCAGCACGTCACCAAGCACGTCGAGACCATCACCACGCCCGAGCAGATCGTGCCGGCGCTGCGCCGCGCCTTCGCGTTCGCACGCAACGGCCGCCCGGGCCCGGTGATGCTGGAGATCCCGGCCGACGTGTGGGGCCTGGAGGTTCCCGGTCCGATCGACTACAAGCCCACCCGCCGCGCGAAGAGCGCACCGGACCCGCAGGCCATCGAGGCCGCCGCCGATGCGCTGGTCAGCGCGAAGATGCCGCTGATCTACGCCGGCCAGGGCGTGCACTACGCCCGCGCCTGGGACGAGCTCAAGGCCGTGGCCGAGCTGCTCGAGGCGCCGGTGACCACCAGCCTGGAGGGCAAGAGCGCCTTCCCCGAGACCCACCCGCTGGCGCTGGGCTCCGGCGGCGTGGCCATGCCGCGCGCGGTGGCCTACTGGGTGGAGGAGTCGGACCTGGTGTTCGGCGCCGGCGCCAGCTTCTCGGCGACCAGCTTCGGCATCAAGTTCCCGACCAGGGACAAGACCTTCATCCACAACACCACCGAGCCGCTGGACATCGACAAGAACATCCCGGCCGACCATGCGCTGGTGGGTGACTCCAAGCTGGCGCTGGGGATGCTGTACGAGGCGCTGAAGGAGCGCCTGAAGAAGCCGCGCGGCCTCACGCCCAAGGTGGCCGAGCGCATCAAGGAGGTCAACGAGCCCTGGTGGAAGCAGTGGATGCCGCTGCTGACCGGCGACCAGAAGCCGCTGTCGCCGTACCGCGTGATCTGGGAGCTGCTGCACACCTGCGACGTGGCCAACACCATCGTCACGCACGACGCCGGCAGCCCGCGCGACGAGCTCTCGCCGTTCTGGCGCTCGGTCACGCCGCTGTCGTACATCGGCTGGGGCAAGAGCACGCACCTGGGCTACGGCCTGGCGCTGGCCATGGGCGCCAAGCTGGCGCACCCGGACCGCCTGTGCGTGAACTTCTGGGGCGACGCCGCCATCGGCATGACGGGCATGGACTTCGAGACGGCCGTGCGCGCCGACATCCCGATCCTGTCCATCCTGTTCAACAACTTCTCCATGGCGATGGAGTTCCCGGTGATGCAGGTGTCGAAGGAGAAGTTCCGCTCCACCGACATCTCCGGCAACTACGCCGACTTCGCCCGGGCCCTGGGCGGCTACGGCGAGCGCGTCACCGAGCCCGGCGACATCGGCGCGGCGCTGCGCCGTGGCATCGAGGCCACGAAGAACGGCAAGCCGGCGCTGCTGGAGTTCATCACCACCCAGGACAAGAAGTACTCCACCTTCCAGGGCGGGTACCACGGCGGCGCCTGACGCCCCGCAGCGATCCTGTCGCACGGAACGGGCCGCGGCCGCGAGGCTGGCGGCCCGTTTCCTTTGGGGAACCAAGGGCGCGTTCAAGGGCAACCAGGAATGTTCAGGGTCGTTCAGGTTCGCTTCAGCCAGGGGCGCGTATAAAAGCCCTCGGGATGTCGCCGGACGCGACGTCCTTTTCGACTGGAGCTGACAACCCATGCGATACCTGACCCGATCCCTCGCAGCAGCCGCCATGGTGGCCATGCTGGCCGGATGCGCCAGCACTGCCCACCTGGCCGGTCCCTCGCCGAAGGAGCAGGCCTGGCTGAACCACGCCGGCGAGCCGGTGGAAAGCTTCCTGCTGTTCGGCCACGTGAGCGGCTGGACCCCGGTGTCGGCCGACAAGCTCGTGGTGTACACGGGCTCGCGCGAAGCCTGGCTGGTGTCCGTCGATGCCACCTGCCTGAACCTCGAATTCGCCAATGGCATCGGCCTGACCACCTCGATGGGCAGCCGGGTGCACAGCGGCTTCGACTTCGTGCGCTTCCACGACGGGATGCATGGCCAGAACTGCCGCATCACCGACATCCGGCCGGTCGACCAGAAGGCCGCCCGCGAGGAGCTCAAGGCCGCCAGCCTGAAGAGCTGAACCGTTCTCCCTCAACTTGGCGGGACTCGTTCCCGCCTTTTTTTGTCCCGTTTTCAAACAATCGTTCAATGATGGGCGGCAAGACTGCGAGGCTGGTTCCGATTGCCATCCGCCAGCGCCCTGCAAGGAGTGCTGCGCGATGCAGGGCAGCCGCGCCGCGGCGTGCACGCGGACGGCCGCGGGGCACGCCGGACATCCCGTCGCGGCTGCTGGATGCCGCGCTGGCGTGCTACGTCCAGCAGGGCATCAGCGCCACCTCGCTGCGCGATGTGGCCCGGAGGGCGGGCGTGGCGCCGGCCATGGTGAACTACTACTTCGGAAGTGCGCAGGGACTGCGCAAGCGCGTGGTTGCCGAAAGGCTGCTGCCCGTGGTGAGCAGCGTGCGCGATGCGCTGGCCGCCGGGCCGGCGGCC
This sequence comes from uncultured Steroidobacteraceae bacterium, assembly GCA_964455685.1. Lineage (GTDB taxonomy): Bacteria > Pseudomonadota > Gammaproteobacteria > Steroidobacterales > Steroidobacteraceae > ZC4RG30. Next base: position 483 of record CAYVZE010000119.1, on the reverse strand, counting down.
GATCCGCTGGCGATCGCCACGTGCTTCGTCGATGCAGTCCACGGGATTGCCGCACGCCATCCCTGGTGGCCGGCGTTGTGGTTGCGTGAAGTGATGGGCGAGGGCGGGGCGCTGGCGGGTCTGCCGGCCCGGGCCGGTGTGGCTGACCTCGCGGGCAATCTCTCGCAGCGCTTCGCGCAGGCCCGGTGTGGCGGGCGCCTGGCCTCGACGCTCGAGCCGGACCTGCTGGCGTCGTCGCTCATCGGGATGGCCCTGCTGCCGCTGGCGGGCCCGCGCAGCGGCAAGCACGAATCGACTCCCGTCGTGCCGTCGGCGGATGTCCTGCGCCGCCATGTCCTTGCCCTGTTCGCGGGCGAACTCAGGGCAGCGGGCTGAAGCGGGAAGTGCCCGGGCAGGCCCGGGACCTGCCGGCCGGCCATCGCCTGCTAGAATTGCCCGGTCCGGAAGGGTGGCCGAGCGGTTTAAGGCAGTAGTCTTGAAAAC
>CAYVZE010000118.1:0-5848 GCA_964455685.1 uncultured Steroidobacteraceae bacterium | reverse complement strand
CGAACAGGCGCTTGTACTGCTTGGTCAGCGCGTTCTTCGGATCCTTCAGGATCGACACCAGCGCCTTCTCGTCCAGCTCCTCGAGCGTGGCGACCACCGGCAGGCGGCCGACGAACTCGGGGATCAGGCCGTACTTCACCAGGTCTTCGGGCTCCACGTCGTGGAACACGTCGGTGCCATGCGGGCGCTCGTTGACGCTGCGCACCTCGGAGGTGAAGCCGATGCCGCCCTTCTGGGTGCGGTTCTGGATGATCTTGTCCAGGCCCGCGAAGGCGCCGCCGCAGATGAACAGGATGTTGGAGGTGTCGACCTGCAGGAATTCCTGCTGCGGGTGCTTGCGGCCGCCCTGCGGCGGCACCGAGGCCATGGTGCCCTCGATCAGCTTCAGCAGCGACTGCTGCACGCCCTCGCCCGAGACGTCACGGGTGATGGACGGGTTGTCCGACTTGCGGCTGATCTTGTCGATCTCGTCGATGTAGACGATGCCGGTCTGCGCCTTCTCGACGTCGTAGTCGCACTTCTGCAGCAGCTTCTGGATGATGTTCTCGACATCCTCGCCCACGTAGCCGGCCTCGGTCAGCGTGGTGGCGTCGGCGATGGTGAACGGCACGTTGAGCAGGCGCGCCAGCGTCTCGGCCAGCAGCGTCTTGCCCGAGCCGGTCGGGCCGATCAGCAGGATGTTGCTCTTGGCGATCTCGACGTCGTCGCGGCCCTTGGTACCGCGGGTCTGCAATCGCTTGTAGTGGTTGTAGACGGCCACCGCGAGCGTCTTCTTCGCCCGCTCCTGGCCGATCACGTATTCATCGAGGACGGACTTGATCTCGGCCGGCTTGGGCAGCTTCTCGCGCGCCCGGTCGGCCTTGTCCTCCAGCTCCTCGCGGATGATGTCGTTGCAGAGTTCGACGCACTCGTCGCACACGAACACCGAGGGGCCCGCGATGAGCTTGCGGACCTCGTGCTGGCTCTTGCCGCAGAAGGAGCAGTAGAGCAGCTTGCCGTCGTCGCCTGTACGTCCGCGGTTCTCGTCGCTCATCGCCTTGGGAAACCTCGCTGCCCAGGTACGTCCCGCACGTGCGGGCCAATACCCTTATAGCATGAGCCTGCCGGGGCACGCAAAGACGCCCCGCACAGGCAAGTCGTTGTAAATTAAGGAAAATACAGCGTTCAGGGGAACGCTTAACCAGTCTGGCCGGACGACAGCTCCACCCTGCTCGTCAGCATGCGGTCGATCAGCCCGTAGGCCACCGCGTCTTCCGGCCGCATGAAGTTGTCGCGGTCGGTGTCGTGCTTGATCTTCTCCACCGGCTGGCCCGTGTGCCTGGCCAGGATCTGGTTGAGCCGGTCACGCACGTAGAGGATCTCGCGCGCATGGATCTCCATGTCGGCCGCCTGGCCCTGCATGCCGCCCAGGGGCTGGTGGATCATGATGCGCGAGTCGGGCAGCGCGAAGCGCTTGCCCTTGGCGCCGCCGGCCAGCAGCACGGCCCCCATGCTCGCCGCCTGGCCCACGCAGATGGTGGAGACCTCGGGCTTGATGAACTGCATGGTGTCGTAGATGGCCATGCCGGCGGTCACGTGGCCGCCGGGGGAGTTGATGTAGAGCGCGATGTCCTTGTCCGGGTTCTCCGACTCGAGGAACAGCAGCTGGGCAACGATGACGTTGGCCATGTAGTCCTCGATGGGGCCCACGCAGAACACCACCCGGTCCTTCAGCAGGCGCGAGTAGATGTCGTAGGCACGCTCGCCCCTGGAGGTCTGCTCGACCACCATGGGCACCAGGTTCAGGGCACGCTCGTTCATGCCCCTATCTTACTCCGGCTTGCGGAACCCGGTCAGCTCGCCGAAGCCGATCTTGCGCTCCGTCACCTTTGCGCGGCCCAGGACCCACTCCACGGCCAGGTCTTCCATGACGGCCGTCTCGACCTGGCGCATGGCATGCGCGTCCTGCAGCCAGGCGCGGCGCGCCTCGGCCGGGTTCGGGTAGGCGGCCACCACCTCTTCCAGGCGGGCCAGCACGCGGCCGCGGTCGACCTGGATGTTCTCGCGGCGGATCAGCTCGCCGATCAGGAGGCCCAGCTTCACGCGGCGCTCGGCCGGGGCCACGAAGGGATCGCGCGGCGGAACCTGGTCCTGCCGGCCCATGCGCTGCATCATCTCGATCTGCAGCTGCTGGACCTGCTCGTCGACCAGCGCGCGCGGCAGCTCCACCTCGTTCTCGCGCAGCAGCGCGTCGAACACCTGGTTGCGCAGGCGGTTGCGCACGGCCTCGGCGGCCTCGCGCTCCATGCTGGCGCGCACTTCCTTGCGCAGGCCCTCCAGGCCCGCGTCACCCAGGCCGTAGGCCTTGGCGAACTCGTCGTTGAGCTCCGGCAGCACCGGCTCTTCCACCGCGGTGACGGTGATGTCGAACTCGGCCTGCTTGCCGGCCAGGTCCTTGACGGCATAGTCATCCGGGAACTTGACCGGTGCGGTCTTGCTCTCGCCCTTGGACATGCCGGTCAGCGCGTTCTCGAAATCGGCGATGGTGCGGCCCTGGCCCAGCACCACGGCCATGCCCTTGCCGCTGCCGCCGTCGAACTCCTTGCCGTCGATGCGGCCGGTGAAGTCCACCAGCACGCGGTCATCCTTCTGCGCGGGGCGCTCCACCGCCTGGTAGCGGATCTGCTGGCGGCGCATGCTCTCCAGCATGGCGTCGACATCCTCTTCGGTGATGTCGAAGGCGGGACGCTCGACCTCGATCGACTCGACCGGCTTGACCTCGACCTCCGGCATCACCTCGATGATGGCGGCGAACTTCAGGTCCTTGCCCGGATCGATCTGGATGGGCTCCACGCGCGGGTTGCTGGCCGGGCGCAGCTTCTCCTTCGTCACCACGTCGCTGTAGGTCTGGCGGATCAGGTCGGAGACGGCATCGCCATGCACCTGGGCGCCGAACTGCTGGCGGATCACGGTGATGGGCACCTTGCCCTTGCGGAAGCCGCGGATGTTCGCGGTGCGCGAGAGGTCGCGCAGGCGCCGCTCCACTTCACCGGCTACGCGGGTGTGGGGCACCTCAACTTCAATGCGCCGCTCGAGGCCCTGGGTGGTCTGGACAGTGAACTGCATGGCTTACCCGATCGATCGAATTGGTCTTGTATTACTGGGTGGTGCGAAAGGAGAGACTCGAACTCTCACGGGTTGCCCCGCTGGAACCTAAATCCAGTGCGTCTACCAGTTCCGCCACTTTCGCCTCGAAGCGGAAAATGGTGGGCCGTGTAGGATTCGAACCTACGACCAATTGATTAAGAGTCAACTGCTCTACCAACTGAGCTAACGGCCCATTGCATGAATGGGGTGGACGACGGGACTCGAACCCGCGACAGCCGGAATCACAATCCGGGACTCTACCAGCTGAGCTACGTCCACCATCGTACACCAGCGACCGCCTGGCGCGCCCGGCAGGAGTCGAACCTGCGACCCTCGGCTTAGAAGGCCGATGCTCTATCCAACTGAGCTACGGGCGCCCATCAGGCGCTGCCAATGGTAGGGCATTCGGTCCGGCACCGGGCACTTCGGCTGGTCACCGATCCCGCTGCCTGCCGGTCGTCACCGTCCAGCGTGCCGCGGGGGGCGGGAGTATACAAGAAACGGAAAAAAATGCTGCTGGTCCGGAAATTTTTCCTCCCCCGGGCCCTGCCGCCCCGCCGGCCGCTGCCCGGGTCAGCCGTAGCTGAGCGGATGCGCCTTGCCGCGGAATACCCGGTAGACGTAGATCGTATAGCCGGCGATGGCCGGCAGCACCGCGAGCGCACCCACCAGGATGATCAGCAGCGACTCCGGCGCGCTGGCCGCTTCCCAGATGGTGATGCGGTCCACCACCAGGTACGGGAACAGGCTGTAGGAGAGGCCGTAGAAGCCGATCACGATCACGCCGATGATGCAGCCGAAGGGCACCCAGGCGCCGTACTCGTTGCCCTGGGCCAGCCGCACCGGCAGCCGCGCCAGCGAGCGGGCGGCGATCAGCAGCAGCGCCAGCGTGACGATGGGCAGCGGTGCCAGCAGCACCACGAACGGCAGGCTGAACCACTTCTCGAAGATCCGCTCGCTGACCAGCGGCGAGGCGGTGGACACGGCGATGAAGCCCGCGAGCGCGCCCCACCAGAAGCGGCGCGCCCAGTACACGGCCTTCATCTGCAGCTCGCCGCTGGTCTTGATCAGCAGCCAGCCCGCGCCCAGCAGCGCGTACACCGCCGGCACGCACACGGCCGTCAGCAGCGCGAAGCCGCGCGCCGCCCACGAGCCGGCGAAGCCGGTGATGTACTCGCCCAGCATGAAGCCCTGCGCGCCGGCCGCCAGCACCGAGCCCAGCCAGAACAGCCGGTTCCACAGCGGCTTGTGGTGGTCCCTGCCCTTCACGCGGAAATCGAAGGCCACGCCGCGCACGATCAGGCCCACCAGCATCAGCACCACCGGCAGGTACAGCGAGCTGAGCACCACGCCATGCGCGACCGGGAACGCCACCAGCAGCAGGCCGATGCCCAGCACCAGCCAGGTCTCGTTGGCGTCCCAGAACGGGCCGATGGAGGCGACCATGATGTCCTTCTCCTCGTCGGTGGCGCCAGGCAGCAGGATGCCCACGCCAAGGTCGTAGCCATCGAGCACCACGTACAGGAACAGCGCGATGCCCATCAGGGCCATGAAGATCACCGGCAGGTAGCCGGCCGGAGTCGAAAGATCAGGCGCCATGGCTGGCCTCCGCGCGACGCTGCTGCTCGCGCACGTCGGCAGGCTGGTTGGGGCCCTTGCCTGCCATGTAGAACACCACGCTGACGTAAGCGGCGATCAGCGCCACGTACAGCACCAGGTACATCGCGAGGCTGGTGCCGATGGGAATGGGCTGCTTCGTGGCCGCATCGGCAGTGCGCAGCACGCCATGCACCAGCCAAGGCTGCCGGCCGATCTCCGTCACGTACCAGCCCGCCAGCGTCGCCACCCAGCCCGAGAAGGTCATGGCCACCATCCACCTCAGCCATCGCCGCGGCGGCTCGCGCCCGCCCCGCATCCACCACAGGCCCAGCCACGAGACCGCCAGCATCAGGATGCCCACCGCCACCATCACCCGGAAGGCGAAGAACACCGGCCTTACCGGCGGATGGGCGCCGGGGAACTCGTTCAACCCCTGGATCTCGCCCTGCACCTCATGGCGCAGGATCAGGCTGGCGCCGCCGGGAATGCCCACCTCGAACAGGTTGCGCCGCTCCTTCTCGTCGGGGATGGCAAACAGCAGCAGCGGTGCGGCCCGCTCGGTTTCCCAAACGCCCTCCATGGCCGCGATCTTGGCCGGCTGGTGCTCCAGCGTGTTCAGGCCGTGCATGTCACCCACCAGAATCTGCAGCGGGATCAGCACCGCAGCCAGTTTCACGGCGGTCATCAGCGACGGGCGTGCATCGGCCTGTGCCTGGCCGCGCAGCATGCGCCAGGCCGAGATGCCGGCGATCAGGAAAGCCACCGTCAGGCCCGAGGCCAGCAGCATGTGCAGTACGCGCCAGGGCATCGAGGGATTGAACAGGATGGCCAGCCAGTCAGTGGCATGCGCCACGCCGTCGATCATTTCGTAGCCGGCCGGTGTCTGCATCCACGAGTCCAGCACCAGGATCCAGAACGCCGACAGGCTGGTGCCCACGGCCACCAGCACGATGGCCAGCGTGTGCATGCGATCGGACACGCGGCCCATGCCGAACAGCATGATGGCCAGGAAGGTGGCCTCGAGGAAGAACGCAGTGAGCACCTCGTAGGCCAGCAACGGGCCGGCCACGTTGCCGACGGTTTCCATGTAGCCCGGCCAGTTGGTGCCGAACTGGAAGCTCAT
>CAYVZE010000117.1:0-5899 GCA_964455685.1 uncultured Steroidobacteraceae bacterium | reverse complement strand
CTACTCGGTGGACCTCAAGGCCCGCCAGGTGCACATCACCGAGGAAGGCCACGAGAACGTCGAGCGGCTGCTGACCGAGGCGGGCCTGTTGCGCGAGGGCGAGAGCCTGTACGACGCGGCCAACATCCGCCTGATGCACCACCTCAACGCGGCGCTGCGCGCGCATGCGATCTACAAGCGCGACGTGGAATACATCGTCCGCAACGGCGAGGTGATCATCGTCGATGAGTTCACCGGCCGCACCATGCCGGGCCGCCGCTGGTCCGACGGCCTGCACCAGGCGGTGGAGGCCAAGGAAGGCGTGCGGGTGCGCGAGGAGAACCAGACGGTTGCCTCGATCACCTTCCAGAACTACTTCCGCCTGTACAAGAAGCTGGCGGGCATGACCGGCACCGCCGACACCGAGGCGCCGGAGTTCATGCAGATCTACGGCCTGGAAGTGGTGGTGATCCCCACCCACCGGCCGATGATCAGGAAGGACATGCCCGACCTCGTCTACCTGACGCAGGAGGACAAGTTCAAGGCCATCATCGAGGACATCCGCGACTGCGTGGCGCGCCGCCAGCCGGTGCTGGTGGGCACCACCTCGATCGAGGCCTCCGAGCTGCTGTCCACGCTGCTGAGGAAGGAGGGCATCGAGCACGAGGTGCTCAACGCCAAGCAGCACGAGCGCGAGGCGCACATCGTGGCACAGGCCGGCCGGCCGGGCGCGGTGACCATCGCCACCAACATGGCCGGCCGCGGCACCGACATCCAGCTCGGCGGCAACTTCGAGGCCGAGATCGCCGCGCTCGAGGCCGCGGGCGAGAGCGTGGACGAGCGCCGTCGCGAGGAGCTCAAGGCGGCCTGGCAGAAGCGCCACGACGAGGTGGTGGCCGCCGGCGGCCTGCACATCATCGGCACCGAGCGGCACGAGTCCCGCCGCATCGACAACCAGCTGCGTGGCCGTTCCGGCCGCCAGGGCGACCCGGGTTCCAGCCGCTTCTACCTGTCGATGGAAGATACGCTGATGCGCATCTTCGGCGACCCCAACCGCACCAAGCGGTTGCTGCAGTTCGCCGGCATGAAGGAAGGCGAGGTCATCGAGTCCAACATGCTCAGCCGCCAGATCGAGAAGGCGCAGCGCAAGGTCGAGGCCCACAACTTCGACATCCGCAAGCAGCTGTTGCTGTTCGATGACGTGGCCAATGACCAGCGCAAGGTGATCTACCAGCAGCGCACCGGCATCCTCAGCGCCACCGACCTGTCGGAGGCCGTCGCCGGCATGCGCCAGGACGCGATCAACGCCCTCATCGACCAGCACTCCACGCCGCAGTCCGGCCCGGCCGAGTGGGATCTCGACGGCATCGTCGAGACGGTGCGCAAGGAGTTCAACACCGAGATCGACCCGAAGGCGTGGGTGGAGGCCGAGCCCGAGCTCGACGCCACCACCTTCCGCGAGCGCGTGGTCGCGGCCGTGGACGCGAAGTACGAGGAGAAGGTGGCCCGCATCGGCGCGCCACTGATGCGCCAGATCGAGCGCGAGATCGTGCTGCGCAACCTCGACTCGCACTGGCGCGAGCACCTGGCGGCGATGGACTACCTGCGCCAGGGCATCCACCTGCGCGGCTACGCGCAGAAGGACTACCGCTACGAATTCAAGCGCGAGGCCTTCGAGCTGTTCTCCGCCATGCTCGACCGCGTCAAGCACGACACCGCCTCGCTGCTGTCGCGCATCGAGGTGCGTGACCAGGCGCAGATCGAGCGCGAGGAGGCCGAGCAGCGCGAGCGGCTGATGCGAGCGCTGCAGGCGCAGCACGCCGAGGTGTCCGCGCTGCAGGCCGCCGAGGCCGAGGCAGCGGCGCAGCAGGCCGGTGCGCAGCCGCAGGCGCCGTGGCCGGAGCAGGGCGCCGCGGCCGGTGCGGGGCACATTCCCTACGTGCGCGGCCACACCAAGGTCGGCCGCAATGATCCCTGCCCCTGCGGCTCGGGCAAGAAATTCAAGCAGTGCCACGGCAGCCTGTCCGCGTAGTGGCTGCCGCGCTGGCGCGCAGCGGGCCCTCCGGGCCCGAGCTGCTCGTCGCGCAGCGGCCCGCGGGCAAGTGGCGCGAGGGCGCCTGGGAATTCCCCGGCGGCAAGATCGAGCCGGAGGAGGCGCCCGAGGAGGCGCTGCGCCGCGAGCTGGCCGAGGAGCTGGGCGTGGTGCCCCTGGCCATCGTGCCGCTGGGCGCCTTTCCGCACCAGTATCCCGAGCGCCACGTGGAGATCCTGCTGTGGCTGGTGACGGATTTCTCCGGCGAGCCGCAGGGCCTCGATGGCCAGGCGCTGCGCTGGGTCGCGCCCGAGTCGCTCGATGACTGCGGGCTGCTCGAGGCCGACGTGCCCATGATCGCGCCCCTGCGCCGGGCGCTCTCGGGGGTTACACTAGCCCGATGAGTACCGATCCCCAATTGCCCGAGATCCGCATCGACACGGCCGGCCTCTACCAGGAGGACGTGTTCACCGACCGTGCCGCCGGCACCATCCGCCGCCTGCGGCCCGTGAAGGCCAATGGCGAGCCCGACGACTCGCGTCCCGTGCTCTACAGCGGCCAGACGCAGCTGCTGACGCCGGGCGGGATCCTGCCGCTGGGCTTCGAGATCGAGGCCGCCAGCCTCGAGGAAGCCATCGAGAAGTTCCCCAAGGCCGTGCAGGACGCGCTGAACCAGGCCATCGAGGAGGCGCGGGAGATGCGCCGCGAGGCGCAGTCGCGCATCGTCGTGCCGGAGGCCGGCGCGGGCCTGGGTGGCGGGCTGGGCGTGCCGCCGGGCGGCGGACGCATCAAGCTCTAGCGCTTTTCCTCGTCTTCACCCGAGAGCCGGTCCACCGGCTCCCCGGGTACGCGACGCTCCTCGGCCAGCCAGGCACCGAGGTCCACCATCTTGCAGCGCTGGCTGCAGAACGGTCGCCAGGGGAACTGCTCCGACCAGGCCAGCTCGCGCCTGCAGGTCGGGCAGTGCACCTTCGGGGGCGCGGTGCTCATCAGCAGGTGATCAGCGTGAAGGGGACGTCCTCTTCGGTCTGCGTGGGCCGCGTGGCGAGGCCGTTCCAGCGCAGGAAGCGCACGCTGCAGCGGTGGTGGCTGGCGCTGATCTCCGGGTACAGGCCCGTGTCGATGGGCAGCACGATGCGCACCAGCTGCAGCGGGGTCTCGCGGTCGAAGTTGATCGCGAAGGTGCCGCCGGTGGCCGTCTCCTTGCGCGCGCGGCCGTTCTGGCGCGTGAGCCACAGCACCTCGGCCACGGCATCGCACAGCGGACGCAGCAGCGCCAGCCATTCATTGAAGGCCTGGGTGCGGCTGGCCGCGTCCTGGTTCAGCCAGTAGAAGTAATCCGGCAGGTCGAACTCGCAGGTGCCGCCTGGGATGTTGCTGCGGTGCTTGATCGCCGCCAGAAACTCCGAGTCGCGCAGCGGCTGCAGGAAGGTAGTGCCTGCCGCCGACAGCGCGGTGCGCAGCCGGGTCAGGTTGTTGATCAGCGCCCTGAGGCGGGAGACATCGACGCCCGGCTTGTTGGCGAAGCCCTCGAGCTGCGCCAGGTGGCGCTCGATCTCCTTGAGCACCTCGGCGCGCACATCGCCGCGGGAGAGGATGGACAGGATGTCGATCAGGCTGGACACCGCCGCGCGGCTGCCCCACTGGCTGGCCTTCTCGTTGTGGTAGAGGGCCTGGTTGTAGAGGTAGTCCAGACGCAGGAAGGTGCGCATCCGCTCGTTGAGCGGCTGCTCGTAGATCAACGGAGCGGCGGCGGCGCCGGCGGCAGGTTCCGGCCGCTCCGCGACGGCCTGATGCTGGGTCATCGGGCTATTTTGCATAAACGCGCATGGACTCGCACTGTCGCCGTGAAGCGACCTCGCCGCTTCGCCGCATCCCGCGGCACCTGGCTGCAAGCTTTTGCCCGCGGGGCGGGGCTCGTCAAGCGCCGGATGAGTCGCCGGACGCCAGCGCCAGGTAGCGCCGGTGCAGCGCCTCCACCTGCGGCGCCAGCGCAGCCACCTCGCCGTCGTTGTCGATGATGTCGTGGGCGATGGCGCGACGCGCCTCGCGCGAGGCCTGCGCCGCGATCATCCGTTCGGCGGCTTCGGGCGTCATGCCATCACGCAGCATCAGCCGCCGGTGCTGGGTCCCGGGCGTGGCGTCGACCAGCAGCACGCGGTCGTACTGCCCGGCGGTGCCGGTCTCCACCAGCAGCGGGATGGCGATGAGCTGGTAGGGGCCGCCGGCAGCCGCGCACTGGCGCGCGGTCTCGGCGCGGATGGCCGGGTGCATGATGGCCTCGAGGTCGCGCCGGGCCGCTTCGTCCGCGAACACGATCCGGCGCAGCGCGGCGCGGTCCAGCGTGCCGTCGGCGGCGAGCACGCCGCGGCCGAAGCGCGCCACCACCTGGTCGAGCACGGGGGAGGGTGGCACGACGATGTCGCGCGCGATCTGGTCGGTGTCGATCAGCCTGGCGCCGAGCGCGGTGAACAGGCGCGCCACGGTGCTCTTGCCGCTGGCGACGCCGCCTGTGAGCGCGATGCGCAATACCTTCTGCGGCCCGCGGGGCCTGCCTGCCATGGTGATGATCCGCTCCCCTTCAGCGGGGAGCAGCGTAATGGCCGAACCAGGCCGCCACAAGTTCCGGCCCGAACATCAGCGCCAGCCAGCCGGCGGCGGCGAGGTAGGGACCGAAGGCCATGGGCACGCCCTTGTCGCGCGCCTTCGCCAGGATGGCGACGATGCCCACCACCGCGCCCACGCCGGCGGCGCCGATCAGGATGGGCAGCAGCATCTGCCAGCCCATCCACGCGCACAGCGCGGCCAGCAGCTTGAAGTCGCCGTAGCCCATGCCTTCCTTGCCGGTCACGAGACGGAACAGGTGGTACACGCTCCACAGCGACAGGTAGCCTGCGATGGCGCCGATCACCGCCGAGCGCAGGTCCACCGGCAGGCGCTCGCCCGTGGCCGGCAGCACCACCGCCAGCAGCAGGCCCAGCCACAGCAGCGGCAGGGTGAGGCTGTCGGGCAGCAGCTGCGTGTCGATGTCGATGAAGGCCAGCGCCACCAGGAACCAGGTCAGCAGCAGGCCGGCCGCGGTGGTCCAGGAGAAGCCGAACTTCAGCGCCACGGCCATCGACAGCAGTGCCGTCAGCAGCTCCACGATCGGGTAACGCACGCTGATCCGCGTGCCGCAGCTGGCGCAGCGGCCCTTCAGCGCCAGCCAGCTCACCACCGGGATGTTGTGGATGGCGCGGATCGGCGCCTTGCAGCCCGGGCAGGCCGAGCGCGGCACCACCAGGTTGTACGGGGGTTCCTCGGGCGGCTCCTTGCCTTCCATGGAGAGGCACTCGCGCCGCCAGGCGCGCTCCAGCATCACCGGCACGCGGTGGATCACCACGTTCAGGAAGCTGCCCACCAGAAGGCTGAAGACGAACACGACGCCCGCGAACAGGGGCGTCGATCCGGCAAGAAGCTCGATCACGGGGGCGGCGCCGGGGCGGGTGGCTTACACCACCGCGCCCAGCTTGAAGATCGGCAGGTACATGGCGATCACGAGGCCGCCGACCAGCACACCCAGGATGGCCATGATCAGCGGCTCGAGCAGGCTCGACATGGAGTCGACCGCGTTGTCCACCTCGGCCTCGTAGAAGCTGGCCACCTTGCCCGACATCTCGTCCAGGGCGCCGGATTCCTCGCCCACGGCGATCATCTGGATCACCATGTTGGGGAACAGGTCGGTGTTCTCCATGGCGCGCTGCAGGCGCGTGCCCGTGGCCACCTCATCGCGGATGGCCAGCGTGGCGTTCTCGTACACGATGTTGCCGGTGGCGCCGGCCACCGAGTCCATGGCCTCCACCAGCGGCACGCCGGCGGCGAACATGGTCGACAGCGTGCGCGCGAAGC
>CAYVZE010000116.1:0-5969 GCA_964455685.1 uncultured Steroidobacteraceae bacterium | reverse complement strand
TAGTCGAACTCGATGCCCTGGCCGATGCGGTTCGGACCGCCGCCCAGGATCATGATCTTGCGGTTCGCCGTGGGCATGGCCTCGCACTCCTCCTCGTAGGTGGAGTACAGGTAGGCGGTGGAGGTGGCGAACTCCGCGGCGCAGGTGTCCACGCGCTTGTATACCGGCACCACGCCCAGCTGGCGGCGACGGTCGCGGATGGTCTTCTCCAGCTGCCCGGTCAGGCGCGCGATGCGTGCATCCGAGAAGCCCTTGCGCTTGAGCGCGCGCAGGCGCTCCGCGTCCAGCGCGGCCAGTCCGCCGGCGGCAATGCGCTCTTCCTCGGTGACGAGGTCGGCGATCTGCGCCAGGAACCAGGGGTCGATGTACGACAGCTCGTGCACGCGCTCCAGGCTCCAGCCGGCGCGGAAGGCATCCGCCACGTACAGCAGGCGGTTGGCGCCGGGGTTGCGCAGCTCGTAGGCCAGCGACTCGCCTGCTTCCTCATTCAGCGGCAGCGTCACCAGGCTGCCCAGCCCGTCGAGGCCCGTCTCCAGGCCCCGCAGCGCCTTCTGCAGCGACTCCTGGAAGGTGCGGCCGATCGCCATCACCTCGCCCACCGACTTCATCTGCGTGGTCAGGCGCGGATTGGCCGCCGGGAACTTCTCGAAGGTGAAGCGCGGGATCTTGGTGACCACGTAGTCGATGGTGGGCTCGAACGAGGCCGGCGTGAGGCCGCCGGTGATGTCGTTCTTCAGCTCGTCCAGCGTGTAGCCCACCGCCAGCTTGGCGGCGATCTTGGCGATCGGGAAACCAGTGGCCTTGGAAGCCAGCGCCGAGGAACGCGACACGCGCGGGTTCATCTCGATCACCAGCATGCGGCCGTCGGCCGGGTTGACCGCGAACTGCACGTTCGAGCCGCCGGTCTCCACGCCGATCTTGCGCAGCACGGCGATCGAGGCATCGCGCATGCGCTGGTATTCCTTGTCGGTCAGCGTCTGCGCCGGTGCCACGGTGATCGAGTCGCCGGTATGCACGCCCATGGGATCGAGGTTCTCGATGGAGCACACGATGATGCAGTTGTCGTTCCGGTCACGGACGACTTCCATCTCGTATTCCTTCCAGCCGACCACCGATTCCTCCAGCAGCACCTCGCTGGTGGGCGACGCGGCCAGGCCGCGCGCCACGATGGTCTCGAACTCCTCGCGGTTCCAGGCAATGCCGCCGCCGGTGCCGCCCAGCGTGAACGAGGGGCGGATCACGATGGGGAAGCCCAGCTCGGCCTGCGCCGCGAAGGCTTCCTCCATGGTGTGGGCGATCAGCGAGCGCGGGCACGACAGGCCGATCTCGGCCATGGCGTTCCTGAACTTCTCGCGGTCCTCGGCGGTGTCGATGGCCTCGCGGCTGGCCGCGATCAGCTCCACCCCGTACTTCTCGAGCACGCCCTCGCGCACCAGGTCGAGCGCGGTGTTCAGGCCGGTCTGGCCGCCCATGGTGGGCAGCAGCGCGTCCGGGCGTTCCTTCTCGATGATGCGCGCCACCGTGCGCCAGTTGACCGGCTCGATGTAGACGGCGTCGGCCATCTCCGGGTCGGTCATGATGGTGGCCGGGTTGGAGTTCACCAGGATGACCCGGTAGCCCTCCTCGCGCAGCGCCTTGCAGGCCTGTGCGCCGGAATAATCGAACTCGCAGGCCTGCCCGATGACGATGGGGCCTGCGCCGATGATCAGGATGCTCTTGATATCTGTGCGACGTGGCATGGTTCAGTCGTTCCCCGCGCCCAGCGACCGCGCACGCTCGCGCAGCTGGGACTGCAGGCGGCGGATCATGGCCTGCGTGAAGCGCTCGAACAGCGGCAGCAGGTCGTGCGGACCGGGGCTTGCCTCGGGATGGCCCTGGAAGCTGAAGGCCGGCTTGTCGGTCAGCTCGATGCCCTGCAGCGATCCGTCGAACAGCGACACGTGGGTGACGCGCACGTTCGGCGGCAGCGTGGCGGCATCCACCGCGAAGCCGTGGTTCTGGCTGGTGATCATCACCCGGCCCGTGGCCAGCTCCTGCACCGGATGGTTGGCGCCGTGGTGGCCGAACTTCATCTTCACGGTCTTCGCGCCCACGGCCAGGCCCAGCAGCTGGTGACCCAGGCAGATGCCGAAGATCGGGATGTCGGTGGCGAGGAAGGTGCGAATGGCCTCGATGGCGTAGGTGCACGGCTCCGGGTCACCGGGGCCGTTGGACAGGAAGATGCCATCGGGCTGCAGCGCCAGCGCCTCGGCGGCCGGCGTCTCGGCCGGCACCACGGTGATGCGGCAGCCGGCGTCGGCCAGCAGGCGCAGGATGTTGCGCTTGACGCCGAAGTCATAGGCCACCACGTGCAGGCGCTGCTGCGGGCGCAGCGTCGGACGGTGGGCCGGGCGCCAGATGGAACCGTCGTTCCACTGGTAACGCTCCTTGGTCGTGACGACCTTCGCCAGGTCCATGCCGGCCAGGCCCGGGAAGCGCCGCGCGGCATGCACGGCGGCGGCCGGGTCGATGTTCTCGCCGGTCATGATGCAGCCGGCCTGCGCCCCCTTCTCGCGCAGGATGCGGGTCAGCTTGCGGGTGTCGATGCCCGCGATGGCGACCACGCGGCCGCGCTCGAGGAATTCCTTCAGGGTGACGCTGGAGCGCCAGTTGCTCTCCAGCAGCGGCAGGTCACGGATCACCAGGCCTGCGGCCATGGCACCGGAGGACTCCTGGTCCTCCGGCGTGGTGCCGGTATTGCCGATGTGCGGATAGGTCAGAGTGACGATCTGTCGGGCATACGACGGGTCGGTGAGGATCTCCTGATACCCCGTCATCGCCGTATTGAAGACAACTTCGCCGGTGGTGTTTCCCTTTGCCCCGATGCTGATGCCCTGGAAAACGGTGCCATCTGCGAGGGCCAGTACGGCGCTCACGCTCACTAACGGGCCTCCGCGGGTTTATGGCGGCTTGTCATGTCGTGGATCACGATTCGGTTTGGCTTGGCGCGGATGCACAAAGCGGGAGGAGTTCTTTTGGAACGCCCTCCCGCCTTGCGCGGACTAACCCGTAACTGAGTGTACGGATTCGCCAGGAATTCTACGTTTTCAGGGCTCTTCATGTCCATGCAAACTTGCCCGGAAAACCCTGGACCACCCTCATGGTTTCCGCTGCGGACTATCCTCTAAGCTATTGTTCCGGAAACAGAAAATCGGCCATGCGGTAGCGGCCGGGCGGCTGCCTGGCGAGCCACAATGAGGCCAGGACGGCGCCCCGGGCAAAGATTGCCCGGTCAGTTGCCACATGCCCCAGCCGCAGCTGCTCGCCGGCGCCGAGGAAACGCACGTCGTGCTCGCCCACCACGTCGCCGCCGCGCACCACGGCAAAGCCGATCCCGGAGCCGCGCGGCCCCGGCGAAGCGCCGGTCAGCGCCGGCGGGCGCTGCAGCGCAATATCCCTGCCGGCAGCAGCGGCCTCCCCCAGCGCCAACGCCGTGCCCGAGGGGGCATCGACCTTGTGACGATGATGGGCCTCGACGATCTCGATGTCATAGGAGGCCGGCAGCGCGCGCGCCGCGCGCTGTACCAGCTCGAGCAGCACGTTCAGGGCCAGGCTGGTGTTGGGTGCCACCAGCACGGGGATGCGCCTGGCCGCCTCATCGAGCTTCGCGTGGGTGGCGGCATCCAGGCCGGTGGTACCCACCATCAGCGCGACACCCGCCGCCACGCAGGCATCGGTGGTGCCGGCAACGGATCCGGCGCGCGAGAAGTCGATGACCACGTCGAGGCCGGGCAGTGCCTTCGGGAGCTCGTCGGTGACAGGGATGCCGGCTGGCAGCAGGCCGGCCAGCTGGTTCGCGTCCTTGCCCACGACAGGACTTCCGGGACGCGCGATGGCCGCAGCGAGCTGCCCGCCATCGGAGGAATTGAGCGCCTTGAGCAGTTCAAGCCCCATGCGCCCGGGGATGCCGACGATGCCTACCCTTGCTTTCATTCCGCAGTGAATCCCGTGGGCCGGAGAACGGCCCGGCGGGCTGTAACTATACCGCATGCACCAGGGCGCCGGGCGCAGCGATCATGCCCGCACATGCCCTGCATCGGGTGCAGTGCGCGACTCAGCCGTCGGCGTTGGTGAAGAAGCGCTTCACGCCCTCGAAGAAACCGGTCTCGCGCGGCGAGTGGCGCGAGTCGCCCTTCTTCAGCGACTCCTCGAACTTGCGCAGCAGCTCCTTCTGTTCGCTCGACAGGTTCACCGGAGTCTCGACCACCACGCGGCAGAACAGGTCGCCGCGCGGGCCGCCCCGCACGGGCTTCACGCCCTTGTCGCGCAGGCGGAAGACACGGCCGGACTGCGTCTCCGGCGGGATCTTCAGCGACACCTGGCCATCCAGGGTGGGCACGATCACCGTGCCGCCCAGCGCCGCGGTGGTGAAGCAGATCGGCACCTCGCAGGAGAGGTGCTCGCCGTCGCGCTCGAAGATCTCGTGCGGCTGCACGTGCACTTCGACATACAGGTCGCCGGCAGGGCCGCCATTGCGGCCGGCCTCGCCCTCCCCCGCCAGCCGGATGCGATCGCCGCTGTCCACGCCCGGCGGGATCTTCACCGACAGCTTCTTGGTCCGGCGCACGCGCCCCTGCCCGAAGCAGGTGTCGCAGGGGTTCTTCACCACCTTGCCCGAGCCGCGGCATCGCGGGCAGGTCTGCTGGAAGTTCAGCATGCCGCCCATGGACATGCGCACCTGGCCGGTTCCGTGGCAGGTGTCGCAGGTGGAAGGATTGGTACCCTTGGCCGCGCCGGAGCCGTTGCAGGTCTCGCACTCGGCCAGCCGCGGCACCTCGATCTCCACCGAGGTGCCGAACACGGCCTGCTGCAGCGTCAGCTCCAGCTCGTAGCGCAGGTCCGCGCCGCGGAACACCTGGCGACCGCCACCGCGGCGTGCGCCGAAGATGTCGCCGAACACATCGCCGAAGATGTCGCTGAAGGCATCGCCCGGGTTGAAGCCCGGCCCGCCACCGCCGCGGGTGGCGGACAGGCCCTCGTGGCCGTACTGGTCGTAGGTGGCGCGCTTCTGCGCGTCCGTCAGGACCTCGTAGGCCTCCTTGACCTCCTTGAACCGCTCCTCGGCGTCCTTGTCGCCGGGATTGCGATCGGGATGCAGCTTCATGGCGAGGCGCCGGTAGGCCTTCTTGATGTCGGCCTCCGACGCATCGCGCGCCACGCCCAGGACTTCGTAGTAGTCGCGCTTCGCCATGCGAGTCGTATCTCTCCCCGATCGCCAGGCGAATCAGGCCTTGCGGTCCTTGTCCTTCACTTCCTCGAACTCGGCGTCGACGACATTGTCGTCCTTGGCCTTGCCGGCGTCGGCGCCCGCCGATGCACCGGCATCCGCGCCACCGCCCTGGCCCGCCTGCGCGGCGGCCGCCATGATGGCGGAAGACGCCTTCGCCAGGGCCTCGGCCTTGCGGTCGATCTGCTCCTTGTCGTCGCCCTTCAGCGCGGCCTTCAGGTCCGACAGCGCGGACTCCACCGAGGCCCGATCGCTGCCGGAGACCTTCTCGCCCAGCTCCGCCAGCGACTTCTCGGTGGCGTGCACCAGGGCATCGGCGCGGTTGCGGCTCTCCACCAGCTCGCGGAACTTCTTGTCCTCGGCGGCATGGGCCTCGGCATCGGCCACCATGCGCTTGATCTCCTCCTCGGACAGGCCGCTGGAGGCCTTGATGACGATCTTCTGCTCCTTGCCCGTGTCCTTGTCCCTGGCGGACACGTTCAGGATGCCGTTGGCGTCGATGTCGAAGGACACCTCGATCTGCGGCATGCCGCGCGGGGCCGGGCGGATGTCGGTGAGGTCGAAGCGGCCCAGCGACTTGTTGTCCGCGGCACGCTCGCGCTCGCCCTGCAGCACGTGGATGGTCACGGCCGTCTGGTTGTCATCGGCAGTGGAGAACACCTGCGACGCGCGCGTCGGGATGGTGGTGTTCTTCTCGATCAGC
>CAYVZE010000115.1:0-6013 GCA_964455685.1 uncultured Steroidobacteraceae bacterium | reverse complement strand
GGGGACGGGGGATGAAGTCATCGGCGGCGATTATAGCCACCCGGGCCGGGCCGGCGGCGCAATTGCCCCCGCGCAGGGCCGGTGACCCGGATCGCCGTCCAGCCGCGGATGGCCGCTGGACGGCAGCTTCCTTGACCAGCCAGCCTCAGGCCGCCATGTCCGGGGGAAGGTCCATCTCCAGCGGCGGCAGGCCGTGCGCCGCGCGGGCCTTCGCGCACTTCTCCTCGCCCGGCTGCAGCTCGCGGCAGGGGGACGGACGCGAGGCGTAGATGGAACAGGCCACCCGCCGTCCCACCGCACCCTGCAGGGCGTGGCAGCGCGGCGGCTGGCGGTCGGTGCCGGCCATGCAGGCCAGCCAGGGATTCACCTGGCGCAGCGCCGCGGCGTCGATGCCGTGGTGCTCGGCCTCGGCCCAGTAGAAGGACACACGGTAGAAGGCACAGCAGGCCCCGCAGGACAGGCACGGGCCTGCCCGCGTACCTGCCGTAGCGAGGTGCGACGTGGACATGCTTTCCCGATGCTGCAGAATGGCTGGAGTCAGGTCCCGAAGGAGCCTGCCCATGCCCCGCACGTCTTCCGCGCGCTTGCACATCGGCATCGGTGGCTGGAACTTCAAGCCCTGGCGCGGCGCATTTTATCCAGCCGGCCTGCCGCAGAAGAAGGAGCTGGCGTATGCAGCCAGCCGCCTGACTTCCATCGAGATCAACAGCACCTTCTACGGGTCGCAGAAGCCCGCCAGCTTCGCGCGCTGGCGCGAGCAGGCGCCGCCCGGATTCGTGTTCTCGGTCAAGGGTCCGATGTTCGCCACGCAGCGGGGCAACCTCGCCGCGGCCGGGACAAGCATCAACAGGTTCTTCTCCGGCGGCGTGCTGGAACTGCGCGAGAAGCTCGGGCCGGTCAACTGGCAGCTGGCGCCGGCGAAGAAGTTCGACGCGGAGGAGATCGAGGCGTTCTTCGCGCTGCTGCCGAAGAAGGTCGAGGGCCGCGCCATCCGGCACGCCATCGAGGTGCGGCACGAGAGCTTCTGCGATCCGGCCTTCCTCGGCCTTGCTCGCCGGCATGGCATCGCCATCGTGCTGGCGGGGGATTCCGGCTACCCGCAGATCGTCGATGACGAAGCGCCCTTCGTCTACGCGCGCATCATGGGCACCACCGGGCGCTGCAAGGCCGGTTATGCACCGCGCGACCTGGATCGCTGGGCCGCGCGCATCAAGGCATGGGCCAGGGATGGACGCGAGGTGTTCCTGTACGTGATCAGCGGCTTCAAGCCGCGCAATCCCGCCGCGGCCATGGCGCTGATCGAACGCGTGCAGTGATGCATTGCGGTGTCCCGAATCCGGGCATCCCTGAGGCACCCGGGGGATAAAGTCCATGACAGCTTCATCCATCCAGGAGCAGTCGTGGCCCAGCTTCTTTCCACACGGGTTCCCCGGCACTTGCAGAAGGTGGCGCAGGCATGAGTGCCTGGGGACGCCGCTGCCTGTGGTCCGCCGACAGGCATCCGTACGTGGCGCTGGACAGCCTCGACCTGGCGGGGATGCTCTCGCCCCGCCCTGCAGCGACCACCTTTCGCGTGAAGTCCGGACGGCCGTCGCGGCGCGGAACCAGCCACTGGAGCCAGTGGCGGCAGGATGATCCTGCGCCGTGCGATTACGGCCTGCGGAGGTATCTGCTGGAGAAGTGAACCGGGAGGAACCCGGTTTCCCATCCTGCGTGCTGCCGGATGGATCCCTTTCGAGAATTGGTCGGGGCGAGAGGATTTGAACCTCCGACCCCTTGCACCCCATGCAAGTGCGCTACCAGGCTGCGCCACGCCCCGACCGTTTGGGACGCGCATAATACCTCCAACAACACCAATTGGGGGATGTCGATGAGCCTGATTTCGCCTCTCCGCCGCCGGATCCTCACTCGTGGCGCCCTGGGCGCCGCAGCGGGCCTCGCAGGCCTCGCCGCATTGCCTGCCTGCAGCAGTCCCGGCACTCCCCCGGCTGCCAGGCCGGCCGCCCCTGCGGGCATGACCCGCGAGCGCTACCTGCAGTACGTCGACTGGTTCAACGCCAACGACCCGCGGTTCCTGGAGTTCTACCACCCCGACGTGGAGCTGGAGCTGGGCAACGCCGTGCTGCAGGGTGCGGACGCCATCCGCGACTTCTACAACGAGGTGAAGGCGCACATCCACGAAAAGGTGGAGGTGAACCACTTCATCAGCGACGCCACCGGCATCGCCGCGGAACTGCCCACCGAGTTCCGCGTTTACAACGACTGGCTCGAGCCGAACTACTTCCGCCGCCCGCTGAAGGCCGGCGAGGTGTTCCGCGTGATCACCTTCGGCCTGTACTGGGTGGAGGACGGCCTGTTCCGCCAGATCAAGGCGGCGCGCTACAAGCTCGTCAACGACTGGCAGATGGAACCCCTGCCGCCGGCGTGAGGCCGGCGCGGCCGGCCCCCCTGCGCGGTGGCCTCGCTCAGAAGTCCGGCGGCAGCGGCGAGTTCGGGTACCAGAACCTGCGGTGGCAGCCCTCGCAGGCCTCCTGCAGCTGGCTGCCGGCGGTGAGGTAGTCGTCGACGCTGCGCTTGTCGATGGCGTCGATCAGCCCGCGCGCGGCACCTTGCATCGCGGCAGCGAAGGCAGCGAACGCGGCCGGATCCTTGTCGATCTCGGCCTGCGCCTGCTCGGGCGTGAGGTCGGTGCTCTCGCCCGGCCCCTCCACCTTCTGGCCGGGATGGCCGACGCGGCGGCCTTCGGTCACCAGCAGGCTGGCAGTATCGGCCAGCAGGATGGCCTTCTGCCTGAGCTCCGCCCACTCCTCGTCGGACTCGGGATGGACATCCTTGACGCCTTCCAGGGTGCTGACCGTGGCCACGGCCTCCCACAGCTCATCGGCATGGGTGTCGATGGGATGGAGCATCAGGTCGAGGATGCTGGCCGTGTTCTGCAGGCCCATGGGCAGCGGTGCGGTGAAGCGTGCCCCCTGGGCCGGGGCCGCCGATCCGGTCGGGGCGGTGTCGCAACCGGCAAGCAACAGCGAGGAGACGAGCAGCGCGGGCGCCACGGCCCGGGCAATCGAGATCGGATGCATCATGGTTCCCCCTTCCGTGCGGCAGCAGCGTGCTGCGCACGACATTCAGCGCTTGAGGATGCGCAGCAGCTCTTCCAGCTCCATGCGCACCTGGCGCACGATCTGCTGGCTCTGGGTGACGTCGCTGCGCGCCTCCTCGCCCTCGAGCTTCTGGCGCGCGCCGCCGATGGTGAAGCCCTGCTCGTACAGCAGGCTGCGGATCTGGCGGATCACGATCACGTCCTGGCGCTGGTAGTAGCGGCGGTTGCCGCGGCGCTTCACCGGCTTGAGCTGCGGGAATTCCTGCTCCCAGTAGCGCAGCACATGCGGCTTCACGCCGCACAGCTCGCTCACCTCGCCGATGGTGAAGTAACGCTTGCCCGGGATCGCGGGCAGTTCGTTATTGTTCCGGGGTTCCAGCATAGGCTTCCACGCGTGCCTTCAACTTCTGGCCGGGGCGGAAGGTCACCACGCGACGCGCGCTGATGGGGATCTCCTCGCCGGTCTTGGGGTTGCGCCCGGGACGCTGGTTCTTGTCGCGAAGGTCGAAATTGCCGAAACCGGAGAGCTTGACCTGGCTGCCCGAGGAGAGCGCACCACGCACCTCCTCGAAGAACAGGTCGACCAGCTCGCGCGCCTCGCGCTTGTTGAGGCCGAGCTGGTTGAACAGCGCTTCAGCGATCTCTGCCTTGGTCAGCGCCATGAATCAGCTCCGCACCCGTGCTTCCAGCTTCTCACCCAGACGTGCCGCCACGGACGCCATCAGGGCGTCGGCATCGGCGTCAGTCAGGGTCTTACTTTTATCCTGAAAAATCAAGCCCAAAGCGACGCTTTTTCGAGTTGGTTCTATGCCGGCGCCCTGGTAGATGTCGAAGACCGTGAGGTCCTGGAGCAACTCCCCTGCGGCAACACTAGCATGAGAAACGATGGCGCTTAAAGGCGTGTCCACGGGCACGGTGACCGCCAGGTCGCGGCGCACGTGCGGGAAGCGCGACACGGGGCGCAGCACCGGCAGCGGCGCATGCAGGGCCCGCGTTATGTCCAGTTCGAACAGCAGGCAGGAGCCGGAGAAGCCCAGTTCCGCGGCCAGCTGCGGATGCAGTTCGCCCAGCCAGCCGATCTCCTCGCCGTCGCGGCGCAACGTGGCGCCGCGGCCCGGGTGCAGGCACGGCAGCGGTGCGGCTTCCCAGTCCACGCGCGCGCCGGGGCCGGCGAGCTGCAGCACGGTCTCCACGTCGGACTTCAGGTCGAAGAAATCCGCCGGCTCGCGTCCGGCCGCCCACTGCTCGGGATGGCGCGTGCCCACGGCGATGCCGGCCACGCGCGGGAACTCGCGCACCTTGCCGCCCGCTTCCTGCAGGAACACCGCGCCGGTTTCGAACAGGCGCACGCGATCCTGCTGGCGCGCGAGGTTGGTCAGCGCGGCGCGGATCAGGCCCGGCCACAGCGATACGCGCATCACCGCCAGGTCGGAAGCGATGGGATTGGCCAGCCGCACGGCCTGGCGGCCGGGGAACAGCTTCTCCTGCAGCGCCGGGTCGACGAAGGCGTAGCTGATCACCTCGTGGTAGCCGCGCGCGACCAGCGCATCCAGCAGCGCGCGCTCGTTGATGCGCGATTCGCTGCTGCGGCGGAAGCGCTGTGGCAGGCGCTTGGGCGATTCCTTCACGAAGTCGAAGCCGACGATGCGCAGCACTTCCTCGATCAGGTCGGCCTCGATTGCCAGGTCGAAGCGCCACGACGGCGGCGTGACGGTCCAGCCATCCTCGTCGGGGCTCACCGCCAGGCCGAGCCCGGTGAGGCTGCCGACCACGCGATCATCGGGAATGTTCGTGCCGGTGAGCAGCGCCAGGCGCGAGCGGCGCAGCCGCACGGGCTTGCGCTGCGGCAGGTGCTTCGCATCCACCGATTCGGCCACGGGACCGGCCTCGCCGCCGCACAGCTCCAGCAGCAGCGAGGTCGCGCGCTCCATGGCGCGGTGCTGGATCTGCGGGTCCACGCCGCGCTCGAAGCGCTGGCTGGCGTCAGTGGCAAGGCCATGGCGGCGGCCTCGGCCGGCGATGGCGTCGGGCGAGAAGTAGGCCACCTCGAGCAGCACCTCGGTGGCATCGGCCTCGATGGAGGTGCCCTGCCCGCCCATCACGCCCGCCATGCCCACCGCGCCGTTGTCATCGGCGATGACCAGCACGTCGCCGGCGAGTTCGACGGTGCGCCCGTCGAGCAGCGTGAGCTGCTCGCCCGGCTGCGCAAGGCGCGCGCGCAGCCTGCCCTTGATGCGGCGTGCATCGTAGGCATGCATGGGCTGGCCGAGTTCCAGCAGCACGAAGTTGGTGACGTCGACAACCGGGCTGATGCTGCGCAGGCCGGCGCGCTCCAGGCGCTGCACCATCCAGGCCGGCGTGGCGCGGGTGTTGTCCAGGCCGGACAGGCGGCGCAGCAGGAAGCGCGGCGCGGCGGCCGGGGCTTCGAGCAAGGGGGCCTCGACGGCAGGACCGGTGGCCGGGACCCGGGCGATCTCCGGCAGCTTCACCCGGCCGCCGGTCAGCGCGGCGACCTCGCGGGCAACACCCAGCACCGACATGGAGTCGCCGCGGTTGGCGTAGGTCTTGAGCTCGAGCACGGCCTCGGGGCCATTGCCCTCCACGCCCTCCACCTCGAAGCCCGAGGCGGTGAGCCGGCGCGCCAGGTCATGCGGCGCCCAGGGAATGCCGACCCATTCGGCCAGCCAGGAAACCGGGAGCCTCATGACCAGCCACCCTTGAACTGCTTCAGGAACCTCAGGTCGTTCTCGAAGAACAGCCTGAGGTCATTCACGCCATAGCGCAGCATGGCCAGGCGGTCGATGCCCATGCCGAAGGCATAGGCGGTGTATTCCTCGCTGTCGATGTCGCAGGCGGCGAGCACGTTCGGATGCACCATGCCGCAGCCCAGCACCTCGATCCAGCCGGTGTTCT
>CAYVZE010000114.1:2519-6090 GCA_964455685.1 uncultured Steroidobacteraceae bacterium | reverse complement strand
CGCGAGGGCGGCAGGACCGTCGGCGCGGGCGTCGTCGCGAAGATCCTGAAGTAAGGGTTCGTGGAAGGTACAGGCCAGTAGCTCAATTGGCAGAGCAGCGGTCTCCAAAACCGCAGGTTGGGGGTTCGATTCCCTCCTGGCCTGCCAGCACGTGACGGACACATGAACGAACAGGTTCGGCAAGACGAGGGCGGGGCGAGCAATGCGCCGCTGTGGATAGCGGTCATCCTGCTGGCAGCAGGCGTGGCCGGCTATTACGTGCTCTCCACCCAGCCCCTGTGGATGCGCTGGGGCGTCGTGGTGGCGGGCGCCGTCGCCGGCGCCGTCGTGTTCTTCACGTCTGCAGGCGGCCGCGCCTTCTGGCGCTTCGTCCAGGATGCGCGGGCCGAGCTTCGCAAGGTGTTCTGGCCCACCCGGCAGGAGACCTGGATCACGACCGCGCTGGTATTCGGCTTTACCGTGATCCTCGGCGCGTTCTTCTGGGTGCTCGACATGATTCTTGCCTGGGCGACGAAACTGCTGACCGGGCAGGGAGGCTGATCGATGGCATTGCGTTGGTACGTGGTCCACGCCTACTCGAACTTCGAGCACCGCGTGGCCGAGGCGCTGAAGGAGCGCATCAAGCGCGAGGGACTCGAGCACAAGTTCGGCGAGATCCTCGTCCCCACCGAGGAGGTGGTGGAGATGCGCGAGGGCCAGAAGCGCAAGAGCGAGCGCAAGTTCTATCCCGGCTACGTGCTGGTGCAGATGGAGATGGACGAGCAGACCTGGCACCTCGTGCGCGACGTGCCCAAGGTGCTCGGCTTCATCGGCGGCACCAGCGACAAGCCGGCGCCGATCAGCGAGCGCGAGGCCAACCAGATCCTGCGCCGCGTCGAGGAAGGCGTCGACAAGCCGCGCCCGAAGGTGCTGTTCGAGCCGGGCCAGGTGGTGCGCGTGACGCACGGCCCGTTCAACGACTTCAACGGCGTGGTCGAGGCCGTGAACTACGAGAAGAACCGGCTGCAGGTGGCCGTGCAGATCCTCGGCCGCTCCACCCCGGTGGAGCTGGACTTCTCGCAGGTCGAGAAGGTCTGAAGTTTTCCGGCGGCGCCGCCGCGCGAGCGACGGCGCCGCCATGAGGTCGGCCGCAAGGCCGTGTGTGCATCCCGGGCCGTTTGGCCCGTAACCAATGGGGAGCTCGCCGCGTTGGCGGCAGCGTTCGTACCCAGGAGCAGTCAATGGCGAAGAAAGTACAGGGCTACGTGAAGTTGCAGGTCCCCGCGGGATCTGCGAACCCGTCGCCGCCGATCGGACCGGCGCTCGGCCAGCAGGGCGTCAACATCATGGAGTTCTGCAAGCAGTTCAACGCTGCGACGCAGAAGCTGGAGAAGGGGCTGCCGATTCCCGTGGTGATCACGGTGTACTCGGACCGCAGCTTCACCTTCATCATGAAGACGCCGCCGGCCTCGGTGCTGATCCGCAAGGCCATCGGCATCGAGAAGGGCAGCGGCACGCCCAACACCAGCAAGGTGGGCAAGATCACGCGGCAGCAGCTCGAGGAGATCGCGAAGACCAAGCAGCCGGACCTGACCGCAGCCGACCTCGAGGCGGCGGTGCGCACCATCGCGGGCTCCGCCCGCAGCATGGGCGTGGATGTGGAAGGCCTGTAAGGAGCGCGAACCATGGCAACTGTTGCGAAGCGTAAGAAGGCCTGGAAGGAGAAGCTGGTTCCGGGCAAGGCCTATCCCATAGAGGAGGCCCTGGGCCTGGTGAAGGAATTCGCCAAGGCGAAGTTCAACGAGTCCGTCGACGTGGCCGTGAACCTCGGCATCGACGCGACCAAGTCCGACCAGCAGGTGCGCGGCTCCACCGTGATGCCGCACGGCATCGGCAAGACCGTGCGCGTGGCCGTGTTCACCTCCGGCAAGAACCAGGAGGCCGCCAAGGCCGCCGGTGCCGACCTGGTCGGCATGGAGGACCTGGCCGAGCAGGTGAAGGCCGGCCAGATCGATTTCGACGTCGTCATCGCCAGCCCTGATGCGATGCGCGTGGTGGGCCAGCTGGGCCAGATCCTGGGCCCCCGCGGCCTGATGCCAAACCCGAAGGTCGGCACCGTGACGCCGGACGTGGCCAACGCGGTGAAGAACGCCAAGTCGGGCCAGGTGCGTTACCGCGCCGACAAGGCGGGCATCATCCACGCCACCATCGGCAAGGCCGACTTCGAGCCGCAGGCGCTGGTGGAGAACCTCAAGGCGCTGGTGGCGGACCTGCAGAAGGCCAAGCCGTCGACGTCGAAGGGCATTTACCTGAAGCGGATCACGCTGAGCTCCACCATGGGACCCGGCGTGATCGTGGATCACTCGACTTTGGTTTGAAGGTTTGATGTGGGTCGGCGGGGTGCAGCGATGTGCCTCGCCGGTCATCGTCGAAGACCGCAGGCGGACGAGGCCGGGCAACCGGTGCGAGTCCTTAATGACACGGGGATGCCTGCGCAGATGGTGCACACATCGGGAATCGATGTTGGTCACCGTCGTGTGAATGGGAGGGTGGTCAAGGGCGTCCTGCGCCCCGCGCTGCCCGTTTGGTGATTCAACTGGAGTTAGATCAATGCCACTGAACCTGGAAGGCAAGAAGGCACTGGTCGAGGAAGTCAGCTCGGTGGCGCAAAGCGCGCTGTCCGTGGTGGCTGCCGAGTACCGGGGCCTGACGGTCACCCAGATGACGGAGCTGCGCAGCAAGGCGCGGGCGTCGGGCGTGTACATGCGTGTGGTCAAGAACACGCTGGCGCGCCGGGCCCTGGCCGGCACGGCTTTCGAATCGATGGGTGCCACGCTGAAGGGGCCGCTGGTGCTGGCTTTCTCGAAGGACGATCCGGGCGCCGCGGCGCGCGTGATCAAGGACTTCGCGAAGGCCAACGACAAGCTCGTGCCGACGAGCCTCTCGATCGGAGGGGAAGTCCTCTCCGCGAAGGAGCTCGACAAGGTCGCGAGCCTGCCGACGAGGGAGCAGGCGCTGTCGATGCTGCTGGGCGTGATGAAGGCCCCGCTGCAGAAGCTCGTCGGAACCCTCAATGCGGTGCCCACCAAGCTCGTCCGCACTGTGGTCGCGATCCGCGACAAGCAGCAGGCGGCGGGCTGAAGCTGATTTTCTTAGTACCGATTCCCGAACAACAGATTCATCTGGAGAACTGAAATGGCCGTTTCCCGTGAAGAGATCGTCGAGGCGATTGCCAACCTGAGCGTGATGGAAGTCGTCGAGCTGATCGCCGACCTCGAGAAGAAGTTCGGCGTGACCGCCGCCGCCCCGGTGGCCGTCGCCGCCGCCCCGGCTGCCGGCGCCGCCGCTGCCGCTGCCCCGGCGGAGGAGCAGACCGAGTTCAGCATCACGCTGCAGGAGTACCCGGCCGACAAGAAGGTCGGCGTCATCAAGGTGGTGCGCGAGATCACCGGCCTGGGCCTGAAGGAGGCCAAGGACCTGGTCGAGGGCGTGCCCGCGCTGGTGAAGGAAGGCGTGAGCAAGGCCGACGTCGAGGGAATGAAGAAGAAGCTCGAGGAAGCCGGCGCCAAGGTGGTCGTCAAGTAAGACGGCC
>CAYVZE010000114.1:0-2419 GCA_964455685.1 uncultured Steroidobacteraceae bacterium | reverse complement strand
ATGAAGAAGAAGCTCGAGGAAGCCGGCGCCAAGGTGGTCGTCAAGTAAGACGGCCATGCTTCGCCACGGGGCCCTCGTGCCCCACAACGCGCGCCGTGCCGCCGCCCCGGAAGGGGCGGTGGTACCGGTGCGCGCGTCTTTCATGATTTGAAGGTCAAGGTGAATCCGATGGCTTATTCCTTCACGGAAAAGAAGCGCATTCGCAAGAATTTCGGCAAGCAGCGGAGCATCCTCGATGTTCCCTACCTGCTCGCCATCCAGCTCGAGTCCTACCGCTCCTTCCTGCAGGAGGACGTGGCCGAGGACCAGCGCGCCAGCATCGGCCTGCACGCCGCCTTCAAGTCGGTGTTCCCGATCACCAGCTATTCGGGCAACGCCACGCTGGAGTACGTGAGCTACCGCCTCGGCGAGCCGCCCTTCGACGTGAAGGAGTGCCAGCAGCGTGGACTCACCTACGCCGCCCCGCTGCGCGTGAAGGTCCGCCTGATCGTGCTCGACAAGGAAGCGCCGGGCGCCAAGAAGCCGGTCAAGGACGTGCGCGAGCAGGAGGTCTACCTGGGCGACCTGCCGCTGATGACCGACAACGGCACGTTCGTGATCAACGGCACCGAGCGCGTGATCGTCTCGCAGCTGCACCGTTCGCCGGGCGTGTTCTTCGACCACGACCGCGGCAAGAGCCACAGCTCCGGCAAGCTGCTGTTCTCCGCCCGCATCATCCCCTACCGCGGGTCCTGGCTGGACTTCGAGTTCGACCCGAAGGACAACCTGTTCGCGCGCATCGACCGCCGCCGCAAGCTGCCGGTCACCATCATCCTGCGCGCCCTCGGCATGAACGAGGCCGAGATCCTCGACACGTTCTTCGAGAAGAACACCTTCTACCTGGGCAGGAACGAGACTGCCCTGGAGCTGGTGCCGCAGCGCCTGCGCGGCGAGACCGCCAGCTTCGAGATCAAGATCGGCGACAAGGTGGTGGTCGAGGAAGGCCGCCGCATCACCGCCCGCCACGTGCGCGAGCTGGAGCAGGCCGGCGTCAAGCGCCTGACCGTGCCGCGCGACTACCTGTACGGCAAGATCATCTCGCACGACGTGGCCGACTCCGAGACCGGCGAGATCATCGTCAAGGCCAACGAGGTGCTGACCGCCGCGTCGGTGGAGAAGCTGATCGAGGCCGGCGTCACCGAGATCAAGACGCTGTACGTCAACGACCTCGACCGCGGTCCGTTCATCTCCGACACGCTGCGCATCGACCCGACGCGCACCCGCCTGGAGGCGCTGGTCGAGATCTACCGCATGATGCGCCCTGGCGAGCCGCCGACGCGCGATGCCGCCGAGAACCTGTTCCAGAACCTGTTCTTCAACGCCGAGCGCTACGACCTGTCGGCGGTCGGCCGCATGAAGTTCAACCGCCGCGTGGGCCGCAAGGAGATCGAGGGCCCCGGCGTGCTGTCGAAGGAAGACATCCTCGACGTGCTGAAGGTGCTGATCGACATCCGCAACGGCAACGGCAATGTCGACGACATCGACCACCTGGGCAACCGCCGCGTGCGCTCGGTCGGCGAGATGGCTGAGAACGCCTTCCGCGTCGGCCTGGTGCGCGTGGAGCGCGCGGTGAAGGAGCGGCTGACCATCGCCGAGTCCGAGCCGCTGATGCCGCAGGAGATGATCAACGCCAAGCCCGTGGCCGCGGCGGTGAAGGAGTTCTTCGGCTCCTCGCAGCTGTCGCAGTTCATGGACCAGAACAACCCGCTGTCCGAGGTCACCCACAAGCGCCGCGTGTCGGCCCTGGGCCCCGGCGGCCTGACCCGCGAGCGCGCCGGCTTCGAGGTGCGCGACGTGCACACCACGCACTACGGCCGCGTGTGCCCGATCGAGACGCCTGAAGGCCCGAACATCGGCCTGATCAACTCGCTGGCCGTGTACGCCCGCACCAACCAGTACGGCTTCCTCGAGACGCCGTACCGCCGCGTCGAGAACGGCCGCGTGACCGACCAGATCGACTACCTGTCGGCCATCGAGGAGGGCGAGTACGCCATCGCCCAGGCCAACGCCGCGCAGGACGAGAAGGGCAACCTGAAGGACGAGCTGGTCTCCTGCCGCTACCAGAACGAGTTCACGCTGATGCCGCGCGAGCGCATCAACTACATGGACGTGTCGCCGAAGCAGATCGTGTCGGTGGCCGCCTCGCTGATCCCGTTCCTCGAGCACGACGACGCCAACCGCGCGCTGATGGGCTCGAACATGCAGCGCCAGGCCGTGCCGACGCTGCGCTCCGAGGCGCCGCTGGTCGGCACCGGCATGGAGCGCCCGGTGGCCATCGACTCGGGCGTGACCGTGGTCGCGCGCCGCGGCGGCGTGGTCGACTCGGTCGACGCCTCGCGCATCGTGGTACGGGTCAACGACAACGAGACCACCGCCGGGG
>CAYVZE010000113.1:0-6148 GCA_964455685.1 uncultured Steroidobacteraceae bacterium | reverse complement strand
CGGGCCTTCACCGCGGATCACCACCACGTCGCCGGCCTTGACCTTGCCGGAAAGGATGGCGGCCGTGGCCTTCTCCTCGCCCTCGAACACGCGCGCCGTGCCGGTGAACGACAGGCCTTCCTTGCCGGTGATCTTGGCCACCGCGCCCTCGGGGGCGAGGTTGCCCGACAGCACCACCAGGTGGCTGTCCTTCTTGATGGGGTCGTCGAAGGGCCGGATGATGGTCTGGCCGGCCGGGTAGTCCTTCACGCCGGCCAGGTTCTGGGCCACCGTGCGGCCGGTGACCGTCAGGCAGTCCCCGTGCAGCAGGCCGCGGCGCAGCAGCTCCTTCATCAGCGGCTGGATGCCGCCGATGGCGATCAGCTCGGACATCAGGTAGCGGCCGCTGGGACGCACGTCGGCCAGCACCGGCACGCGCTTGCCGATGCGGGCGAAATCCTGCAGCGTCAGGTTCACGCCGGCCTCGTGCGCGATGGCCAGCAGGTGCAGCACCGCGTTGGTGGAACCCGCCAGCGCGATGACCACGGTGATGGCGTTCTCGAAGGCCTTCTTGGTCAGGATGTCGCTCGGGCGGATGCCCGCCTTCAGCAGGTTCACCACCGCCTCGCCGGCGCGGCGACAGTCGGAAACCTTGTTTTCTCCCACCGCTTCCTGCGCCGAGGAATTCGGCAGCGACAGGCCCAGCGCCTCGATGGCCGAGGCCATGGTGTTGGCGGTGTACATGCCGCCGCAGCTGCCCGGGCCGGGAATCGCGGTGCGCTCCACCTCGCGCAGCTGCTCGTCGTCGATGCGGCCGCTGGCGCGCGCGCCCACCGCCTCGAACACGGACACGATGTCGGTGTGGCCCTCGCCAGGACGGATGGTGCCGCCGTACACGAACACCGCCGGACGGTTCAGGCGCGCGATGGCCATGGCGCAGCCGGGGATGTTCTTGTCACAGCCGCCGATGGCCACGAAGCCGTCGAAGCCCTCGGCACCCACCACGGTCTCGATGGAATCGGCGATCACCTCGCGCGACACCAGCGAGTAGCGCATGCCGGGCGAGCCCATCGAGATGCCGTCCGACACGGTGATGGTGTTGAACAGCACGCCCTTGCCGCCGGCGGAATTCACGCCCGCGATGGCCTCCTCGGCCAGCCGGCCGATGTGCATGTTGCAAGGCGTGAGGTTGGCCCATGTGGAAGCCACGCCCACCTGCGGGCGGGTGAAATCCGCGTCGTCGAATCCCACCGCGCGCAGCATGGCGCGGGCCGGGGCGTTCTTCAGGCCGTCGACCACCTGGCTGGAATGCTCGCGGGGGTCGTGGGGGCGTTTCTTCTTCGCGGTCATGGGTGCCTGGATCCTGTGTTGTCGAATTTCATGCGGTTGAAGCCGATGGCCCCGGTCACGGTCAGTCCCAGGGGAAGCAGCAGCGCGAAGCGCCCCGCCCCTGGTGCCCGGCGTTCCAGCAGCGTATAGACGATGGCGCCCACGGGCGGTGCGATCAGGCCGCGCAGCCCGGTGAGCGTCACGTTGACTCCCATATATTGCTGCACCTTGCCCAGCGATGCGAAATCGTTGTGGCCGAGGTTCCAGCCGATGGCGGCGCCGGCAGTGGCGGCGCCGAAGAAGATCGCGGCGGGCCACAGCAGCCACGGCAGGCGGCCGAACAGCGCCGCCAGCACCAGCAGCATGGCCACCACCAGCGTCCAGCACTGGCGGGCACGGAAGTCCACCACGTGGCCGGAATCAAACAGCCGCGCCCACAGCGGCGTGAACAGCGGCACGCAGGCCAGCGGCAGGAGGGTCAGCAGCACCACCTGCTGGCCGGCCGGCAGGTGCAGCTGGTCGGTGAACACGATGACCAGCTGGCCGGCGATCATCAGGTTGCCGGCGCCGTAGAAGGCCATCCAGGTCATGAAGCGGCGGAAGTGCGGATCCTCGGCAAGGATGGTTCGCATTGCGGAGAAACTGAACACATCCCCGCCCATGCCACTGCCCTGCTCCTCCCGCAGCAGCCGGAACATGCGCCGCACCCTCACGCGGCGGTACAGCGCGGCCGCGGCCAGCGCGGCCAGGCCAGCCACCACGTACAACAGCGGCGCGGCATCCGGCCGGGTTTCCAGCACCGTGGCCACCACCAGCGCCACCGCGGCCATGCCCAGCGACCCGGCCACCACGATGCGGCTGGTGATGCGCGCCAGCACCGCGCGCGGGTAGTTCGCGCTCCATACGCCGGCGCGCACGGTCAGCACGCCCGACCAGATGATGCGCGCCGCCAGCACCGACAGCACCGTCAGCGCCAGGCCGCCGGAGGCGCGCGGCAGCAGGCCGATGAAGCCCACCACCGCCCCGAAGGCCGCCAGCAGCAGCACCAGCAGGCGCACGCGCTCGCGGCCATGCGCCAGGTTGGCCCACAGGAAACTGGAGAGATTGGCCAGCGCCGGGGAGCCGCTGACGAAAGCAGCCGCGAGGTTCAGCAGCTCGGGGTGGACGTGGCCGGCAAAGCCGCGCTTGACCAGCACGGCCGCCGCCGCCCCTTCCACCAGCCCCAGCGCGCAACCCGCCAGGGTCCAGGGGAGAAGTTCGCGACGGTAGAGGGCCTGCGCCGAACGGCCGGGCTTCATGCGCCGTAGCGCGTGGCGATCATCGCCGCCACGGCACGGAAGGCCTGCGCTTCGGCGCCCGTCGGACGCCCCGGGCGCTCGCGCGGGTTCCAGGCATAGATGTCCAGGTGCAGCCAGCGCGCCGGATCGGCCACGAAGCGGCGCAGGAACAGCGCCGCGGTGATCGAGCCGGCCATGCCGCCGGCCGGGGCATTGTTCAGGTCGGCGATGCGGCTGGAGAGCTCGTCCTCGTAGCCGTCCCACAGCGGCATGGGCCAGAGCGGATCGGCCAGCCGCTCGCCCTCGGCGCGCAGCGCCTCCACCAGCGCCGCATCGCCGCCGTACACCGGCGGCAGCTCAGGTCCCAGCGCCACGCGCGCGGCGCCGGTGAGCGTGGCGAAATCGACGATGAGGTCGGGCTTGTCCTCGGAGGCCAGCGCCAGCGCGTCGGCCAGCACCAGCCGCCCCTCGGCATCGGTGTTGGTGATCTCGACCCTGAGGCCGCGGCGCGAAGGCCAGATGTCGCCGGGGCGGAAGGCCCCGCCATCGACGCTGTTCTCCACCGCCGGCACCAGCACGCGCAGCTCCACCGGCACCTCCATCTCGCGCAGCAGCTGCGCGGTGGCCAGCGCCGCGGCGGCGCCGCCCATGTCCTTCTTCATCAGCAGCATGCCGGCGGAGGGCTTGATGTCGAGCCCGCCGCTGTCGAAGCACACGCCCTTGCCCACCAGCGTGATGCGCGGCGCGCCGGGACGGCGGAAGCTCACGTCGATGAGGCGCGGCGCGCGCGCCGAGCCCTGCCCCACCGCGGCGATCAGCGGGAACTCGCGGCGCAGGTCCTCGCCCTCGATGACCTGGATGGCACCGGCGGCGCGCGCCGCCAGCTCGCGGGCTTCCTGCTCCAGTTCGGCCGGCCCCAGGTCGTTGGGGGGAGTGTTGACCAGGTCCCGCGCCCATGCGGCGGCCGAAGTGGCGGCCGCGACATAATGAGTGTCGACGCTGGCAGGGGCTTCCAGGTGCGGACGGCGCGCAGGCGCCGGTCCGCCATTGCGGTAGCGCTGGAAGCGGTAGCCGCCATAGGCCCACCCCAGCGTGAAGGCCAGCGCGAACGGCTCGGGCGGCTCCTCGGCCAGCACATAGTTGCCCGAGGGCAGCCGGTCGCAGAGGCCGGCGGCCAGCCAGAACCAGCCGAGGGAATCAGCCGGCGCCTGACGGCCCAGCCCGACCACCACTGCGCCGGCACGGCCAGTGCCGTCGGGCAGCAATGCCCAGCGGCCGCGTTCGGGCTGGAAGGCGCCCGCCTCCAGCCAGGCGCGAACGGGCGCGGGTTGCGCGTCGCGCCATGCAGCAAACCCGGACTCAGTGACGCAGTGGAGTGGCAGCGCGGGTGCGTCGCCGTCGATGGTCGGGGGCATGCGCAAATTCTAATCCATCTGGTTGGCTGACGAGTCAGCAATTGGCCGATTCGCGTTATACTTCCCGGCTCCTGTCAACTTCATTCCTGCTTACGGAGCACACTAATGCGTCTTTACGGACCCAAGGATGTCGATAAAACCGCCCTGCGCCGCGCGCGCATCGCGATCCTCGGCTATGGCAGCCAGGGCCGTGCCCATGCGCTGAACCTCAAGGACAGCGGTTTCGACGTAGTCGTTGGTGTGCGCAAGGGCGACAGCTTCAAGGCCGCCAGGAAGGACGGCCTGGTCGTCAAGACGCCCATCGAAGCGGTGAAGGACGCCACCCTGATTGCCTTCCTGGTGCCCGACACCACGCAGAAGGCGCTGTACAACGAGATCAAGGACGAGATCCCCGAGGGCGCCACGCTGCTGTTCGCCCACGGCTTCAACATCCACTACGGCCAGATCAAGCCGCGCAAGGACCTCGACGTGGTGCTGATCGCGCCCAAGGGCCCGGGCGGGCTGGTGCGTCGCCAGTACCAGCAGGGCCGCGGCGTGCCCGCGCTGATTGCCGTCCACCAGAACGTGTCGAAGAAGGCCTTCGACAAGGCGCTGGCCTATGCCCACGGCATCGGCTCGACCCGCGGCGGCGTGCTGGAGACCACCTTCAAGGAAGAGACCGAGACCGACCTGTTCGGCGAGCAGGCCGTGCTGTGCGGCGGTACCACCGAGCTGATCCTCAAGGGCTACGAGACGCTGGTGGAAGCCGGCTACCAGCCCGAGGTGGCCTACTACGAGGTGCTGCACGAGCTGAAGCTCATCGTGGACCTGCTGCACGAGGGCGGCCTCGCCAAGATGCACAAGTACATCTCCACCACCGCCAAGTGGGGTGACCTGATCAGCGGCCCGCGCGTCGTGAACAAGGCCACCAAGAAGGAGATGAAGAAGGTCCTCAAGGACATCCAGGACGGCAAGTTCGCCCGCCGCTGGATCGCCGAGAACAAGTCCGGCCTGAAGAAGTACAACAAGCTGATGAAGGCCGACCTGAACCACAAGATCGAGAAGGTCGGGGCCAAGCTGCGTGCACGCATGCCCTGGCTGTCGGAGGAGCGCGCCTGAGAGCAGCGCGAGCTAGGAACACGCCATGCCCATACCCGCGACGCAGTACATCTGGTTCAACGGCCGGCTCGTCCCCTGGGAGAAGGCGACGGTACACGTGCTGTCGCATGCCCTGCATTACGGCTCGTCGGTGTTCGAGGGAGTACGCGCGTACGCGTCGGACAAGGGCGTGGCGGTGTTCCGCCTCGCCGAGCACACGCGGCGCCTGTTCGATTCGGCGAAGATCTACCGCATCACGGTTCCGTTCACGCCCGATGAGATCAACGCCGCGTGCCGCGAGGTCATCTCGGCCAACGGCCTGAGGAACGGCGCCTACATCCGCCCGGTGGTGTTCCGCGGCTATGGCGAGATCGGCGTGGCCCCCAAGGTGGAGCCGCCGGTCGAGGTGGCCATCGCCGCCTGGGAATGGGGCAAGTACCTCGGTGCCGATTCCGAGGCCAATGGCGTGGACGTGTGCGTGTCCTCCTGGCAGCGCGTGGCGCCCAACACCATCCCTGCCCTGGCCAAGGCCGCGGGCAACTATCTGTCCAGCCAGCTGATCAGCATGGAGGCCAAGCGCCTGGGCTTCGCCGAGGGCATCGGCCTGGCGCCGGACGGCACGGTCAGCGAGGGCGCGGGCGAGAACCTGTTCCTGATCCGCGATGGCGTGATCCACACACCGGGCCTGGCGCATTCGGCGCTGGGCGGCATCACGCGCGATTCGGTGATGCGGCTGGCGCGCGACCTCGGCTACGAGGTGCGCGAGACCGCGATCCCGCGCGAGATGCTGTACCTGGCCGACGAGCTGTTCTTCACCGGCACGGCGGCCGAGATCACCCCGATCCGTTCGGTGGACCGCATCACCATCGGCGCGGGCCGTCGCGGCCCCATCACCGAGAAGCTGCAGAACGCCTTCTTCTCGATCCTCACAGGCGCCGCGGAGGACCGCTACGGATGGCTGGACCCGGTCGACATGTCGGCCGCACCGCGCGCCGCCACCGCCTAGAGGTTGACCGATGACTGCCCCGAAGACGCTCTTCCAGAAGGTCTGGGAGCGGCACGAAGTCGTCC
>CAYVZE010000112.1:0-6285 GCA_964455685.1 uncultured Steroidobacteraceae bacterium | reverse complement strand
CAGGGCATCACCATCGACGTGGCCTACCGCTTCTTCTCCACCGAGAAGCGCAAGTTCATCGTCGCCGACACGCCGGGCCACGAGCAGTACACCCGCAACATGGTCACCGGCGCCTCCACCGCCGACCTGGCGGTGATCCTGATCGACGCGCGCAAGGGCGTGCTGACGCAGACGCGCCGGCACAGCTACATCGTGTCGCTGCTGGGCATCCGCCACGTGGTGCTGGCGGTGAACAAGATGGACGCCGTCGGCTACGAGAAGGCCGTGTTCGACGCCATCGTGCGCGACTACATGGCGTTCGCCGACCGCCTGGGCCTGGCGAACGTGCAGTGCATCCCGCTGTCGGCGCTGAAGGGCGACAACATGACCTCGCGCAGCGAGCGCATGCCCTGGTACGACGGCCCGGCGCTGATCGAGCACCTGGAGAGCGTGGAAGTGGAGGACCAGCTGCGCCACCTGCCCATGCGCATGCCGGTGCAGTGGGTCAACCGCCCCAACCAGGACTTCCGCGGCTTCACCGGCCAGCTGGCCAGCGGCCAGGTGGCGGTGGGCGACCGCATCCGTGCCCTGCCCGCCGGCGTGGAGGCGCGCGTGGCGCGCATCGTCACCCATGACGGCGACCTCGCCGAGGCGGTGGCCGGCCAGTCCATCACCCTGACCCTGGACCGCGAGATCGACATCTCGCGCGGCGACCTGATCGCCACGGCGGACGCCCCGCCGGAGGTGGCCGACCAGTTCCTGGCCACCCTGATCTGGATGCACGAGCAGCCCATGCTGCCTGGCCGGCAGTACCTGATGAAGATCGGCACGCGGCTGGTCAACGCCACCCCGTCGGCGCCGCGCCACCGGGTCAACATCAACACGCTGGAGGAGCAGCCGGCCGCGCAGCTCGAGCTCAACGAGATCGGCGTGTGCCAGCTCGCCCTCGACGCGCCGGTGGCCTTCGATCCCTACAAGGAGAACCGCGAGACCGGCGGCTTCATCCTGATCGACAAGCTGTCCAACGACACCGTCGGCGCCGGCCTGCTGCACAACGCGCTGCGGCGCGCCGACAATGTGCACTGGCAGGCGCTGGACGTGGACCGTGCCGCCCGCTCGCGCATCAAGGGCCAGCGCGCCTGCGCACTGTGGTTCACCGGGCTGTCGGGCGCGGGCAAGTCCACCATCGCCAACCTGGTGGAGAAGCGCCTGCACGCCCTGGGACGGCACACCTACGTGCTCGACGGCGACAACATCCGCCACGGCCTGAACAAGGACCTGGGCTTCTCCGACGCCGACCGCGTGGAGAACATCCGCCGCGTGGCCGAGGTGATGAAGCTGATGGTGGACGCCGGCCTGATCGTGCTGGTGTCCTTCATCTCGCCGTTCCGCTCCGAGCGGCGCATGGCCCGCAGCCTGCTGGGCGAAGGCGAGTTCTACGAGGTCTTCATCGACACGCCGCTGGACGTGGCCGAGAAGCGCGACCCGAAGGGCCTGTACAGGAAGGCCCGCAGCGGCCAGCTGAAGAACTTCACCGGCATCGACTCGCCCTACGAGAAGCCTGAGGCGCCGGAGATCATCGTGGACACCTCGCGCGAGACTGCCGAGCAGGCGGCCGAGCGCATCATCGCCGAGCTGGACAAGGCCGGCGTGATTGCCTATGCCTACAACAACCCCCTTGCCGGTCTCTGAGCTGCTGGCGCCGGTGTGCGGGATCGCGCGCCGCGCCGGCCACGAGATCCTCGAAGTCTACGGCAGTGACTTCGCCACCGAGGCCAAGGCCGATGCCTCGCCGCTGACCGAGGCCGACCTGCGCGCGCACCGGCTGATCGTCGCCGAGCTGGCGAAACTGACGCCGGAGCTGCCGATCCTGTCGGAGGAATCCTCGCAGGTGGGCTGGGAGGAGCGCCGCCACTGGCAGCGCTACTGGCTGGTCGACCCGCTGGACGGCACCAAGGAGTTCGTGGCGCGCAACGGCGAGTTCACCGTCAACATCGCGCTGGTGGACAACGGCCGGCCGGTGCTGGGCGTGGTGCACATCCCGGTTTCCGACACCACCTACTCCGGCGCGCCCGGCTTCGGCGCCTGGCGCGAGAGCGCAGACCGCCCGCCCGTGCCCATTGCCGTGCGGCCGCGCGCTGCACTGCCGCTGCGCGTGCTGGGCAGCCGCTCGCATGGATCACCCCGGCTGGCCGCGAAGCTGGAGAAGCTCGGCCCGCACCAGTTCCTGCCGGCCGGCAGCTCGATCAAGCTGTGCCTGGTGGCCGATGGCTCGGCCGACCTGTACCCGCGCATGGGCGGTTCCTCGGAATGGGACATCGCCGCCGGCCAGGCCGTGGTGGAAGCGGCCGGCGGACAGGTGGTGAGCATCGAGGACGGGCTCGCCCTGCGCTACAACAAGCCCGACCTGCTGAACCCGAAGTTCCTTGCCTACGGCGACCCGTCGCTGTGGCAGCGCTGGCCGCGCGATTGAATCACTCGGCCAGCCGCGCCTGGTCCACGCGCACGCGCAGTGCCGCCAGCTGCTCGGCCGACAGGCCGGCAAGCCCGGCATCCGCCGCCACCTGGGCGCCGGCCGCCAGCGGGCCGCGGATGCTCACCGATCGACCCTGCCCCACGACCTGGCCAGCGGAGTTCACCTGCACCGGCGTGACCACGATCGAGCCCACCGGCACCGGCGCGCGGTTCTGCACCACCACCACCGCCCGGCCCTGGCCATCGCGCGCCACCTGCGCGGCGATGTAGTTGCCGGGATTGCGCGGCAGGTCGAGGCGCACGGCCTCGCGCGTGGCTTCCTCGGCGATGCTTCCCTGCGCGGAAGCGGCCGCCTGGTAGTACTGCAGCGCGCCGTCGACGTTGCCGGCATCGCGCGCCAGGTTGCCCAGGTACAGCGCCGCCGGCGCCGTGGGCAGCAGGTCGTAGCTCTTCTGCAGCCACTCGCGCGCCCGCGCGGTGTTGCCCAGCCGGTACTGCGCCACGCCGCCGCCCAGCCACGGGCCGAAGTAGCCGGGGTTGAGCTCCTGGGCGCGCTGGAAGTGCGGCAACGCCGCCTGGTTGTTCTTCTCCGACAGCTCGATCTCGCCCAGCAGCTGGTGGAACTGCGCCTCGCGCGGCACCATGCGCACGGCCTCGTTGGCCAGCGAGCGCGCCCTGGCGATGTCCTTCTTCTGCAGCGCCGCCACGGCCTGGTCGTACTTCTCGTAGGCCGGTGCAATCTGGCGCAGCGGCCCGACCTTCGCCTCGTAGCGCTCGGCCCCCAGTTCACCGCCCGTGCCCAGCTCGGCCGCCGTCTCGCGGTTGCGCGCGACGCGCTCCTCGGAGGGCGGGTGCGAGGCGAACAGTCCTTCCAGCCAGCCCGACGAGCGGCCCTCGGACAGGCGCACGAAGGTTTCCTGCAGCGTGACCGCTGCGGCCGGGTCGTAGCCGGCGGCCTTCATCAGCCGCGTGCCATACAGGTCGCTCTGCAGCTCGGCCTGGCGGCCGTAGCGGGTGTGGATCAGCTGTGCGCCCACGCTGGCGCCGGAGAGCACCAGGCCCGCCGTCTGCTCATCCACGCCTCCGGCCATGGCGCCGATGGTCGCCGCCAGCAGCGTGCCCTGCAGCAGCGTGCCGCGCTCCTGCGACTGGGCGCCGTGGCGCGCCAGGGAATGCACGATCTCATGGCCCAGCACCGCCGCCAGTTCGGCCTCGTTGCGCAACTCGATGAGCAGGCCGCGGTTGACGGCGATCTTGCCGCCCGGCAGCGCCCAGGCATTGGGCACCGAATTGTTCAGCACGGTGAACTCGAATGGCAGGTCGCGGTCGCGCACCAGGATGCTGCGGCTCACGGCCACCAGTTTCTGCCCCACCTCGTTCACGTACTCGGTGAGCTCGGGCAGCACGGTGTAGTCGCCGCCCTCGCTCTGGCGCATGGGCGCGTAGTTCTGCTGGCCGATGGCGATTTCCTGCGCCTCGGAGACGAACTGGATCTCGCGCTTGCCGGTGACCGGGTTGGTGCCGCAGGCCACCGCCAGCATGAGCATGAACGAGGCGCAGAGGGTAGAGGGTCTGAAGCGTGCGTTCATGGGAAGGATCCCCGGATGCGGACTGTCCCTATCTTAACGGGCCGCATGGGCGGAAACGCGCCTGGAAAGACTTCCTTCAACAGGACGCGCGGCCGGCCTACAGGACCCGCCGCCTGCGCAGGACGCCGGGGCTGGCGCCCCCGCCAGGAATCGAACCTGGACCTGCCCCTTAGGAGGGGGCCGTTGTATCCATTCAACTACAGGGGCGTGAGCGCGCAATGATAACCTCGCCGGCATGAATCCACAGGTCATTGCGCTGGTGTTCGTGGGCGCCGGCGCGGGTGGCGTGGTGCGCCACCTGGCGAGCCAGCTGCTCAATCCCCTGCTCGCCGCGCTGCCACTGGGCACGCTGGTGGTCAATGTCGCCGGCAGCGGCATGGCCGGCGCCCTGCTCGGCCTGCTGTCCGCGCGCAGCGACCTCGATCCGGTGCTCAGGCCATTGCTGCTGGCGGGATTCCTCGGCGGCCTGACCACCTTCTCGGCCTTCTCACTCGACGTGGTGCAGGCGCTGGACCAGCAGCGCTTCGCGGCCGCGGCCGGCATCGCACTGCTGCATGTACTCGCGTCGACCGGCGCCGCGCTGGCGGCGCTGGCCGGTACGCGCGCGCTGCTGGCCTGAGTTACTTCGCGGTCTGGATCACCAGGCCCCAGGGGCTCGTTCCCACCGGGATGCGCGCCACCACCTGCATGCTGGCCGCATCCACCACCGACACATCGTCGGAATTGCCGTTGGCGGTGTAGAGCTTCGAGCCATCGGGGCTGATCGCCACGCCCCAGGGACGCGGACCCACTTCCACCGAGGACACCTGCCGGCCGGTCTCGATGTCGATGGCCAGCAGCATCCTGCCGCGGCCGGTCACGGTGTAGAGCAGCTTGCCGTCATGCGACACCGCCATGCCCACCGGAC
Organism: uncultured Steroidobacteraceae bacterium; assembly: GCA_964455685.1. GTDB lineage: Bacteria > Pseudomonadota > Gammaproteobacteria > Steroidobacterales > Steroidobacteraceae > ZC4RG30. The sequence goes on along the minus strand of CAYVZE010000112.1, from coordinate 1,335 downwards.
GCACCAGCTGCCCGCCCTCCAGCTTCCAGGTGCGCAGCACCTTGTGGTTGCGCGCGTCGGCCACGGTGATGGTGCCGTCGTTCTCGCCGGAGATGAATGCCAGCGCGCCATCGTCGCTGAACTCGGTGAAGCGCGGCCGCTCACCCACCTCCAGCGTCGCCACCACCTTGTCGGTGCGGGTGTCGATCACCGCGATCTGGTGGTCCTCCTCGGACGACATGTACACCCAGCGGCCATCCGGGCTCAGCGTCACGCCCTCGGGCTCCCCGCCCACCGGCATGCTGGCCAGCACGCGGCCGTCATGCGCATCCACCACCACGGCCTGGCCCGTGTCCTCGCTGGCGATGTACAGCTTGTTGCCGTCGGCGCTGACCGCGAGCTGCTCGGGATCGGACACACCGCGCAGCACGGTGAGCAGCTCGAGCCGGTCGAGGTCCACCACGCCGATGCCGTCGGCGGACTTGTCGGCCGGCGGCAGGTCGTCATCGTCCACGCCCGGCGGCGCGATCGGCGAGCCGCTCAGCGCCACGTACAGCCGCTTGCCATCGGGCGAGATCTTCAGGCCGCGCGGTCGCTTGCCCAGCGGCACCGTGGCCAGTACCTGGTGCGTGGCGCCATCGATGACCGAGAGGTCGCCGGAGCGCTCGTTGGTCACCAGCACGCGGTAGTTGCCCGCCTGCAGCGGCGGCACGCTGCCCGGCACATGCACCGGCCGCGCAGCGGCCTCCCCGTCCCCGGTCGCGGCCGCCTGCTGCTGCGCTTCCGGCGCGCGGCCGCCGCAGGCCACCAGTACCGACAGCGGCAGGGCCAGCAGCAAGGTGCGCAGGGTTCGCGGGCGGGCGGGAAGTCCGGGGGGGTTCAGCATCGTCGGCGACCTCTCGGGAAACAGGGGGGGCCCAATGTAGCCGCAGTCGGCGGGGTTGTGGGCCGCTCCATCCGGATCCGGGAAAAATTCCCCGCGCCTGGGATTGTTAATAGGAATGATTCGCATTAAGATTTCTTCCACAGGTCGATCGAACCGAACATCTCCCAACCCAGGACTTTACTGCCCATGCAACGTCCCCTGCGTCGCGCGCTGCCCCTCGCCCTGCTGGCTCCCACCCTGTCCGCCACTGCGCAGCAATCCAACCAGCTTGCTGAAGTGGTGGTCTCGGCTGCCGGCTTCGAGCAGAAGATCACCGATGCCCCTGCCAGCATCAGCGTGGTCACCGCCGAGGAGCTCTCGAAGCGGCCCTACATGACGCTGCTGGACGCGGTGCGCGACCTGGAAGGCGTGGACGTCGGCGAGACGCGTGACAAGACCGGCCAGGGCACCATCTCGATCCGCGGCATGGG
>CAYVZE010000111.1:0-6565 GCA_964455685.1 uncultured Steroidobacteraceae bacterium | reverse complement strand
GCAGGTGCCTCGCCCGCTCGCCGATGGTATGGAACACGCCGGGCAGCGCGTCCACGTCGCCGCGCCGGGCCAGCTCGCGGCCGGAATTGGCCAGCGAACTGATCGGCGCCAGCGAATTGTTCAGCTCGTGGCTGAGGGTGCGGATCAGCTTCTTCCACACCGCCACCTCCTGGCGCGACAGCTCGCGCGTCATGCGCCGGATCGACAGCAGCTCGTGGGCGCGTCCATGCAGCAGCAGGCGGCGGCAGGAGATGTGGTAGGTCTCGTCCTCGTCGTCGGTCGGTACGGTGAACAGCATGTCCTGCCGGGCAGCGACCGCGTCCCGCAGCTCCGCGGGATTGCGCGAGAGCACCTCGTCGATGTCGCGACCCTGCAGGCTGGCGCCACCGTACAGCAGGTGGCGCGCGGCAATGTTCGAGAACACGATGCGGCGGTGCGAATCCACCAGCAGCAGGGCAACCGGCGAATTCTGCGCGATCGAGTCCAGCATCATCTCGCGCTGCACGAGCTGATGGCGCTGCTCGCGCAGCGCGTGTCCCAGCTCGTTGTGCGCTTCCATCAGCTGGCCGAGCTCATCCTTGCGATCCACCGCCAGCGACAGGCTGAAGTCCCCGTCGCGGTAGCTGGCCACGGCGCCGGTGAGCGCACGCAGCAGGCGCCGCACCGGGGTCGCGGCCACCCGCGCCACCCCGGCAGCCAGCACGACTCCAGGCAGCAGCGCGATCGCGAAGGCGAGCGTTGCCGGCATCTCCAGCGGCGGTGCGGACAGCCACAGCGCCACGAAGGCACTCAGGGCCGCGCCGAGCAACAAGGCCCCGACCAGCAGCAGCGCCAGCTTGCCTTCCAGGCTGGGTCCGAACCTCACGTCTTCAGTCCCAGCCGCTCCATGCGGCGGTAAAGCGCCTGCCGCGACAGGCCCAGCGCCTGCGCCGCGCGGCTGATGTTGCCGCCGGCATTCCCGAGCGCGGCCTCGATCGCGTCGCGGTCGGGCTCCTCGGCGTGGCCGTTCGCGCGCGAGGGCGGCGGCAGGTCGAGGTCGGCGGCATGGAGCGTCCCGGAGCAAGCCAGCAGGCGCGCACGCTCGATGCAGTTGCGCAGTTCACGCACATTGCCCGGCCAGCCGTGCTGCATCAGTGCCACCATGGCGTCATCGCCCAGTTGGTGCTCGTTGCCGAGGAAATGCGCGGCCAGCTCCGGGATGTCCTCGCGCCGCTCGGCCAGTGGCGGCAGGCGGATCTCGATCAGGTTCAGCCGGTAGTACAGGTCCTCGCGGAAAGTGCCCTCGCGGATCATCTGCGGCAGGTCGGCGTTGGTGGCGCTGACCACCCGCACACGGGCGGTACGCGAGCGGCTGGACCCCAGGCGCTGGTACTGGCCCGTCTCCAGCACGCGCAGCAGCTTCACCTGCCCGGCCAGCGGCAGGTTGCCGATCTCGTCCAGGAACAGCGTACCGTTGTCGGCCAGCTCGAAGCGTCCCTCGCGCGACTTGTTGGCGCTGGTGTAGGCGCCCGCCTCGGCACCGAACAGCTCGGCCTCGATCAGCTCGGCGGGTACGGCACCGCAATTGATCGCCACGAAGGGGCCGTCCTTCACCGCCGAGTTGGCGTGCACGATCTGGGCGATGCGCTCCTTGCCCGCGCCGTTGGGTCCGGTGATCAGCACCGGCACGTTGGCGCGCGCCACGCGGCAGGCCATCTCCACCGCGCGCTCCATCGCGTCGGACGCGAACACCACGCCCTGCAGGTCGTAGCGCTGGTGCAGGTCGCTGAGCCGGCGCGCGCGCGCGCGCCGGGTGCGGTTGCGCTCGCGGTTGGCCTCGGAGAGCTCGAGCAGGTTCTCCACCGTGGCCAGCAGCCGGTTGTCGTCCCAGGGCTTGGCCATGTAGTCGGCCGCACCCGCCTTCACCAGCTGCACCGCCGTCTCGAGGTTTGCCCAGCCGGTCAGCAGGATGATGGGCAGGTCGGGATGGCCGGCACGGATGCGCTTGAACAGCGCGACGCCTTCCTCGCCCGAGGTGGTGTCGGCGGTGAAGTTCATGTCCGAGATCACCAGGTCGACGTCGTGGCGCTCGAGCATCGCCACGCCTTCATCGGGCGAGTGGGCGGCGAGCGTGCGGATGTCGCGCAGCGAGAACAGCACCGAGAGTGCCTCGATCACCGCCGGGCTGTCATCCATGACGAGAACGGTACGCATGAGGCGTGGTTCGGCTCCGTTATGAAGTATGAGGACGAGGCATGAGCTCCGTGCCAGGCGCGTGCAGTCGCCACGATCGTTCCGGCGCCGGTTCGCGCGACATCGCGTGCAGTACCGAATACACCGACATCGACGTGCCGATTCCCACGCCGATGGCCAGCACCGCCAGCCCTGACAGCCGGGGATTGCGGCGCAGGTTCTGCAGCGCGAGTTCCAGGTAGTCGCCAGTCATACGGACAGGCATGCGGAACCGGGTTCCATGGCAAGCAGCAGGACGCAGTCCGTCTCCAGCATCATGGCAAGGTTGCGGCGGGGGCGGAAGGCTATCGCCTGGAGGCATGGATGGAGCATCACTGCGCGGCCGTGCCTAGCCTGCGCGCGTAGCCAGCGCCGGTGGCACGCTCGCCGCCCGTCGCGCCGGCCAGAACACGGCCAGCTGGCTGATGAGGAGGATGAGCGCCGCGCCAAGCGCCAGGGCGAGCGGATGGATGCGGGGCAGCTCGAAGATCCCCGCCAGCCACAGGCTTCCCGCCGTGGCCAGCACTGCACCGGCCACCAGCCCCAGCGTGATGATGCTGAGGTTGTCCAGGTGCACGCGCCGCAGGATGTTGCCGCGGGTCGCACCCAGCGCGCGGCGCACGCCGATGAGCAATCGCTCCTGCGATATCCAGTAGCTGGTCAGGCCGACGATACCCAGGCCGGTGGTGACCAGCAGCAACGTGCAGACGGTGATCAACGTGATGGCGAGGTTGCGATATCCGCGCAGGGCCCTGTCGCGCTGGTACTCATAAGTCATGGCGCCGTAGTTTGCCGTGCCGAATATGGCGTTGGGAAAGGCGCGCGCGGGATCGATGTCGGCCAGCCTCCGTTCGGCCAGGCGCATGACCTCGGCTCGCCGGCCGGGCTGTGTGCGGACGATGTAGGACGTCGTGCCGCCTTCCAGGAAGGCGTAGGTGGTGAGGGGGACCAGGTACACCTGGTCGTAGGCGCGATCGGGGGATTCCCCGTACAGCCCGCCGACGACGCCGATGATGGTGTAGGCCGCCTCCGGAGTCAGGTAGGCAACCTTGCCCACGGCGCTCTCGCCGGGAAACAGCCGCCTGGCCAGGCCCGGCGAGACCACGGCCACGAAGGGAGGAACTCCGCCATGCGCAACTTCCGCCGGCTCGAACCAGCGGCCTTCCAGCAGCCTGAGCCCGAAGGTCTCCAGCGCATGCTCATCGACGAAGAACAGCCAGCCCAGCGCCCCGGGAGGAGAACCGGGCCGGGGCAGGGACGGGTACAGCGGGAAGAGCCCGACCGATGGACCCGCGCCCGGGATGCCGTAGCTCTCGGAAACCGAGACCACCCCGGGCAGGGCCCGCAGTTCGGCCAGGTCCCGTTCCTGCCTGGCACGCAGGTCATCGGGCGTTTGGGACCACACGCTCAGGATGGCAAACAGGTTGCGGCCATCCACCCCATCCGGCTGCCGCATGGCGTCGACGCGCTGCCAGGCGAGATACAGGGAGTTGCCGGCCACTGCCAGCGTCAGCGCCACCTGCATGCCGATCAGCAGCGCGCCGAACCGGCGGCGCGGCAGGCTGGCCGCCTGCCCCAGGCTCGTGGCTTGTACCGCTCGCCAGGCCGGCAGCACACCCGCCGCCATCGCCGCCAGCACGGAGATCATCAGGGTCGCCAGCACCAGTCGCATGTCGGGCAGCGTGAACCCGGCCATTTCCGGCGGGAACATGGCGTCCTGGATGGCGACGCTGGCGCGGAGCAGGACCAGGCCCAGCAGGCCTCCGCAGGCACCGATCAATGCCGCCTCCGTGAGGCACTGGACCAGCAGTGACCCTCGCGTCGCACCCAGCGCGCGCCGCAGCCCGAGTTCACGCCGCCGGCGGTAGAAGCGCGCCAGCATCAGGCCCGATGCATTGATCACGCAGACGGCCAGGAACCCGAATCCCACCAGCGGCGCCACCTGGAACTCCTCGGGCACGAACCAGCCGGACTCGATGCGCTCGCCGGCGTTGTCCAGCCGGGTCGCCGCATCCCACCTGAAGCGCCCCATGCGCTGCTGCTCGGCGGCATAGCCCTGCAGGAAGGCGCGGTATGCGCCCACCTCCTGCGCGGTGCGAAGTTCCACCCACAGGGGAACCCAGGCGCATTCCCCGGTGAACCAGCCCTCGCGTGCCCGCGGCAGCATGGGCAGGGGGCAGTCGGGGCTGACTGGCGTTGGATTGGGACTGCGGGCCCCGGGCGCTTCGGAACGCCTGCGATAGTCCGCAACGTAGGTGTCGAACGGGATGTAGAGTTCATCTTCGACCGTGAACGCGGCGAGCGGATTGCTGCTCTTGGCGCCGAGCGGCGCATAGAAGCGCGGGTACAGCCTCCAGCGCGCGACCACCCCGACGATGCGGAAAGATTCACCATTGATGCGGATCGTTTCCCCGATGGCGTCGGCGCGACCGAAGTACCGTTGCGCCAGTGTTTCTGCAACGACCACGACGCGCTCGCGGGCCGCACCCGCCTCGCGGCTCCAGGGACGGCCGTGCAGGAAGGTGAGCCTGAACATCTCGAAGAACGGGTCGTCCACGGCCACGAGTCCCACATTGGCTTCCACCTGCCCGCCATGGCGATCCGCCACCATGACCCGGGCGATCAGCGATGGGGACCTGCGCACCTCCGGCCCTTCTTCCCGCAGGGCCATGGCGTCGCGATAGGACAGCATCCGTGGCAATCCTGCGTCGCTGCGGTCAGCCAGTCGCTCCGCGTAACTTGCCCAGACCTCCGGCCCGTAGTTGTCGAGCCGGGGCATGTACAGCCGGCGCGTCACCTCCGGCGCCGGGTTGCGCGACATCGCGTGCAGCACCGAATACACGGACATCGACGAACCGATGCCCACCCCGATGGCCAGCACCGTCAGCGCGGTCAGCCAGGGATTGCGGCGCAGGTTCTGCAGCGCCAGTTCGAGGTAGTAGCGGAACACGGGGCAAGCGCCTGCAGGACGGAAGCACTCAGGACATCTGCAGCGAGGCCACGCCGGCGCGCGGCGGCGTGCCCATGCGATGCGGCTCCACCAGCTCCACCACGCGCCCGTCGACGATGTGCACCTCGCGCTGCGCCCGCGCCGCCAGCTCCGGGTCATGCGTCACCATCACGATGGTAGCGCCCTCGCGATGCAGCTCCTCCAGCAGCTCCATCACCCCGCGCGCCATCTGGCTGTCGAGGTTGCCGGTGGGCTCGTCGGCCAGCAGCAGGCGTGGGGAACCGGCCAGAGCCCTCGCAATGGCCACGCGCTGCTGCTGGCCGCCGGACAGCTCCGAGGGATAGTGTTTTGCCCGCGCCGACAGGCCCACGCGCGCCAGGCTGTCGGCCACGCGCTTGCGGCGCTCGGCCGCGGGCATGCGCCGGTAGCGCAGCGGCACCTCCACGTTGGCCGCCACGGTGAGCTCGGGCATCAGGTTGAAGGCCTGGAAGATGAAGCCCAGCTTCTCATTGCGCAGGCGCGAGCGGCGCGTATCGTTCATGCCGCGTACGTCGATGCCGTCGAGCAGGTATTCGCCGGAGGTGAACTCCTCCAGCAGGCCGGCGATGGTCAGGAAGGTGGTCTTGCCCGAGCCGGACGGCCCGGTCACCGCCACGAACTCGCCCTCGCGCACATGCACGGAGAAGTCGCGCAAGGCGTGGGTTTCGACGACCTCGGTGCGGTACACCTTCGACAGGTGGTTCATTCTCAGCATGTTGTTCTCCGCTGGCCTGCTTGCCTTCAGTTGCTCAGGATGACGCGTTCGGCGTCGTTGAATGCATCCATGCCCGACACCACGATGCGGTCGCCGGGAGAAAGACCTTCCAGGATCTCGATGCGGCCGATGCTGGTGCTGCCGAAGCGCACCGGCGTGCGCACGGCGAACCCGTCCTCGACCCGCCATACCTGGCCGGCGGCCTGGTCCGAGAGCATGCCGCGCTCGACCATCAGCACGTCGTCGCGACGCTCGATCATCACGCGCACCGACAGGCGCTGGTTCTGGCGCAGTCCATCGGGGCGGTCATCGCCCAGGCGCACGCGCGCCACGACCTGGCCGTTCACCACCTCGGGCGAGACGCCGCTGATGCTGCCCGTCCAGGTGCGCCCGTTGCCCGACAGCTCGGCGCCCATGCCCGGGGAGAGATCGCGCGCGAAGGTTTCCGGCACGTCGATCTCCACCTCCAGCTGCGAGAGGTCCACCACCGTCAGCAGCGGCGCATCGCGCGGCACGCTGGCGCGGTCGGAGACCTGGATCTGGCCGACCTGGCCATCGAAGGGCGAGCGCACCTGCAGCCCGGCCACCTGCCGCTCCAGGTCATCCACCAGCACCTGCTGCCGGCGCAGCATGGCCTCGCGGCTCTCCAG
>CAYVZE010000110.1:0-6580 GCA_964455685.1 uncultured Steroidobacteraceae bacterium | reverse complement strand
ACCTCCATGAAGCTGGACTTCTCGGCCAGCTGCTCGATCGGGTAGCCGCGGTGCAGCAGGATGCCGGCATCGCCGTCGATGTAGGTGATCCTGCTCTCGCAGGACGAGGTCACTGCAAAGCCAGGATCGTGCGTGAAAACGCCGTGATCTTTCGAGATTGAGGCGATATCCAGCACGTCCGGGCCGATGGTTCCGGAGCGCACCGGGAGCAGGGTCTTCTTGCCGCTAGCGGGGTTGATCAGTTCGAAGTTCTTGTCGGCCATGGCAGCAATCCTGAGGATAGTCGCCGAAGCCTACACGCTCCCGGCAGTGAATGCACAGAGGGGGCTATTCGACGATCTTGATGTATTCCCCGACGGGCAGCGGCTTGTTCGGATAGACGCCGTTGATGAGTTCCAGCTCCTCCTTCTGGTACTTGTGGGCCGGGATCTGCTCGGCATACTCGGACAGGCGGGTCTTGTCGGTCGCGCGGATGATCTTCAGCCGGTAGGGCTCGGCCAGGGGGTACTCGGCCGGGCGCAGCGCCCGGGTGGTCTCGGCCACGGAACGGAACAGGCCGTCGGCCTCGGGCCGGCCATTGCGCGAGGAGCGGCTGGCGCCGGCGAACACGAAGGCGCTGTTGCCGCGGTACAGGGCGATGAAACGGATGGGGCCGGCGCCCCGGTCCAGCGGCGAGCCGTCCCGGGTCAGCACGGAATAACCATCCATGCCATTGATACTGACCGGCTCCCCGCCGTTGAGCTGCCGCCCCTTCAGCTGGTCGATCAGGAATTCCCGCGGCGACTTGTTGGCCGGCCGGGGCTCCACCGTGATCTGCATGAAGGAGTCCTGGTTGCGGGTGTAGGCCAGCAACCGGTCGCGGTGGTTCTCGATGATCCAGCCGCGCGGGAAGGCCAGGGTCAGGCCCATGTCGGCGTGGTAGAAGCGGTTGTCGCGCACCACGCCCTGGGCCCGGCTGGAGCCAAAGGCCAGCCCGTCGATGGCCTGCATGTAGAGGTTGCGGTTGGTGACGAACCCGCCCTCGGGCTCGCTCACCGAGGCTGCCGCGCGGGCGGCCGCGATGGCGCGGTCGTCCGGGGCCGGGTGCGAGGAGAAGATGCCGTGGTAGATGCGCGGCTCGCGCCCCTCGGCGCGCGCCGCGGCGATCTCGAAGGCCTCCTGGGCCTTGAAGGCCTCGAACACGTTGCGCATGGCCCGCGGGTCGTAGCCAGCGCGGATCATGTACTTCATGCCGATGGCATCGGCCTCGCTCTCGGCCTCACGGCCGTAACCCTGTACCCAGGCGGCCGCGCCGATGCTGGCCAGGTCGGCCATGGCGGCATTGCCCGTGAGGATGATGGCGGCCAGCACGCCGAGGTTGGCGCCCACGCTCTTGCTCTGGCCGCGGGCCGGGTGGCGCGCGGTCACGTGCGCGATCTCATGGCCCAGCACGGCGGCCAGCTCGGCCTCGGAGTTCAGGTAGGCCAGCAGGCCCCGGTGCACGTAGACGTAACCGCCGCCGGTGGTGAAGGCGTTGACCGAACCCTCGTCGATGACGGTGAACGTCCAGTTGAGGTCAGGCAGGTCGCTGTTGCGGGCGATGCGCTGGCCCACGGCATTGACGTATTCCTGGACCGCCTGGTCCTCGTAGATGCCGTAGAAGCGGACGATCTCGTCGTACCAGCGGCGCGACTGCTCGATCTCCCCCTGCATCGAGGTGAAGACCACGTTGCGCCCGCCCGTGGCGGGATTGGAGGCGCACGACAGCGCCAGCGCCGCAGCCAGGAGCGCGGCGGAAACGTTACGCAGCAAGCTGTACCGGCGGGTCATGGGACGATTCTATGCTGCCGCCGGCAGCACAAGGGAAGCCGCGGCGCCCCGCGGCAGGGCCGGGATCAGCCGGCCGAAGCGCCTCCGCGGGCGTACTTCTTGCGGAACTTGTCCACGCGGCCGGCGGTGTCGACGATCTTCTGCTTGCCCGTGTAGAACGGGTGGCAGGAGGCGCACACTTCGACGTGCAGGTCATGCCCCAGCGTCGAGCCGGTCTTGAACGTGTTGCCGCAGCTGCAGGTCACGTTGATCTCGGTGTATTCGGGGTGCGTGTTGGCTTTCATGACGAGGGGCGCTCCACAGGGGGCGCGCAGTCTAGCGGCCTTGGCCCGCCGGGGCAAGGGCAGGTTCCGGGGGGCGCCGGAGCCTGTCGGAGCCCTCCCACACTTATCCCCAGAATCTGTGGATAACTCTGTGCATGACTCGGCGGGCACGTGGCCGAAACCGCGGAAAAAATGCGTTTCTGCTGGATTGATCAAAATATGACCAGCGGATTTCTTCCTGTTTAATCAAACAGTTACAAATGGAACATCGCGTACCATGACGCGATTCGGTTGTAATCCATTCAATCTCGGCCCGGGGAAAGCCGCTGTGGATAGTTGTAGTTGCCGCGGCCGCAATTTGCCTAACTTCCCGCCCCGTCTGGCGAATTCCGGTCCGGCAGGAAGCGCTGCAATATTTCGTTGAGGAACTGGAAGCCCCGGGGGGTGGCGCGCCAGCGGCCGCCGGCCCCGTCCAGCAGGCCTTCGGCAGCCAGGACCTCGAGCGCCGGGAGCACCGTCGTGGCCGCAAGGCCGGTGGCACGGGTGTACGCCTCCAGCGTGAAGCCCTCGTTGAGCCGCAGGGCGTTCATCATGAACTCGAACGGCAGGTCGGCCACGGGGACCTCGCGCCACTCCGGCCCGCGCGCCGCCGAGGCCAGGTAGCGGCGCGGCTCGCGCAGGTGGGCGCTGCGGCGGATGGCGCCGGCCGTGGTCAGCTTGCCGTGCGCCCCGGCACCCGCGCCGAGGTAGTCGCCGAAGCGCCAGTAGTTGAGGTTGTGGCGGCAGCTGCGACCCGGGCGCGCATACGCCGACACCTCGTACTGCACGAAGCCCGACTCCGCCAGCAGGGCCTGGCAATCCACCTGCATCTGCCAGGCCGCATCGTCATCCGGCAGCGGCGGCGGACGGGCCGCGAACAGCGTGCCGGGCTCGAGCGTGAGCTGGTAATGCGACAGGTGCGCGGGCTGGAGTGCCAGCGCCTCGCGCACGTCCGCCAGTGCGCCCTCGCGCGTCTGGTGCGGCAGGGCGTACATCAGGTCGAGGTTGAAGTTGTCCAGCCCCGAGGCATGCAGCTCCTCGGCGGCGCGCAGCACGTCCTCGCGGCGATGGATGCGCCCCAGCACCTTGAGTGTTTCGTCATTGAAACTCTGGGCACCCAAGGAGACCCGATTGATGCCGATTGCGCGATATTCCGCGAATCGTCCGCGTTCCACGGTGGCGGGGTTGGCCTCCAGCGTGACCTCGGCGCCGGCCTCGATGGCAAGCAGCTGTCGCAGGCCCCCGAACAATCGCCCCAGCGCCTCCGGCGTGAACAGGCTGGGCGTGCCGCCGCCGAGGAACAGGCTGCCGATGGACCGCCCTTGCGCCAGCGGCGCCTGCGCGGCCACGTCGGCCAGCAGCGCCTCCACGTAGCGCGCCTCCGGCAGATCCTCCTTCAGCGCGTGTGAGTTGAAGTCGCAGTACGGGCATTTGCTCACGCACCACGGGAAGTGCAGGTAGAGCGCGAGCTTCACGCCAGCAGCGAGAGCAGCGCCGCCAGTGCCTGGCCGCGGTGGCTGGCGGCGTTCTTGGCCTCGGGAGGCATCTGGGCCGCGGTCATGTCCATGCCCTCGGGGATGAACAGCGGATCGTAGCCGAAGCCGCCCTGGCCGGCCGGCGCGCTGGCGATGCGCCCTTCCCAGGCGCCGCGTGCCAGCAGCGGCGCCGGGTCGTCGGCCGAGCGTACATAGGCAACCACGCAGCGGTAGCGGGCCTGCCGGCGCGCGTCGGGAACGCCGCCCAGTTCCGCCAGCAGCAGCGCATTGTTGTCCGCATCCGTGGCGCCCGGCCCGGCATAGCGCGCCGAATGCACGCCGGGCCGGCCGCCCAGCGCATCCACCTCGATGCCCGAGTCATCAGCCAGAGCCGGCAGCCCCGAGGCGGCCGCGGCATGGCGCGCCTTCAGCAGCGCGTTCTCCTCGAAAGTGGAACCGGTCTCCTCGACCGGGGCAATGCCCAGCGCGGCCTGGGTGACAATCTCGATGCCCAGCGGCGCCAGCAGCGCCGCGAACTCCCGCTGCTTGCCGGCATTGCCCGTGGCCAGCACCACGCGGCGCGGACTCATCAGGGCGTGCCTGCCAGCGCCTCGCGCTGCAATTCGAACAGCCGGGCCGTGCCGCGGGTGGCGAGGTCAAGCAGGGCATCCACTTCATCGCGCCGCATGGCATGGCCCTCGGCCGTGCCCTGCACCTCGATGAAGCCGCCGCCGCTGTTCATCACCACGTTCATGTCGGTCTCGGCGGTGGAATCCTCGGCATAGTCGAGGTCCAGCACCGGCCGGCCATCGACGATGCCCACGGACACCGCCGCCACCTGGCCGTGGAGGGGATTGGTAATGCCCTTCTCGCGCACCAGCCGCGCGCAGGCATCGGCCAGCGCCACGTAGGAACCGGTGATCGCGGCCGTGCGCGTGCCGCCGTCGGCCTGGAGCACGTCGCAATCCAGGGTGATGGTGCGCTCCCCGAGCGCCGAGAGGTCCAGCGCCGCGCGCAGCGAGCGGCCGATCAGGCGCTGGATCTCCTGGGTACGGCCGGACTGCTTGCCCTTGGCAGCCTCGCGCGCACCGCGCGTGTGCGTGGCCCGCGGCAGCATGCCGTACTCGGCGGTGACCCAGCCCTGGCCCTTGCCGCGCAGGAAGGACGGCACGCCCTCCTCGACGCTGGCCGTGCACAGCACGCGCGTGTGGCCGAACTCCACCAGCACCGAGCCTTCCGCGTAGCGGGTGAAGCCGCGGATGAATTTCACCGGCCGCATCGCGTCCGGCGCGCGGCCATCATGTCGAAGCTCGCTGCTCATAGCATCCTCAAGGCGGCCACGGTGGCATTGTCGGCCGTCGGCCCGGCACGGCGCACCGCGAACTCGCTGATGGCCTGCAGCGCCGTGGCCAGCGGCACGCCGGAATAGATGGACGCGGCGATGTCCTCGTCGAGCAGGTTCGACCAGAAGCCGTCCGAGCACACCAGCATGGTGTCGCCCGGGCGCATGCGCACGCAGCGCCCCACCATCATCTCCGGCAGCAGCGCATCGCCGCCGAGGCAGCTCTCCACGTAGTTGCGCATGGGATGGCTCTGCGCCTGCTGCGCGCTGATCAGGCCCTCCTGCACCAGCAGCTCCACGTGGCTGTGGTCGCGCGTGCGCGAGAGCACGGCGCCGTCGCGCAGGTGGTAGATGCGGCTGTCGCCGACGTGCACCCACCACGCGGTGGAATCCTGCACCAGGCACACCGCGCCGGTGGCGCGCGGCCGCTGCTCCAGCGGCAGGTTCGAACCCATGGCGACCATGGCGGCATGCGCCGCGCCCAGCGCAAGGTGCAGGAAGGAAAGAGGATCGAGCAGGGGGTGCTGCACGGCCTCGAAGCGCGACAGCAGCACCTTGCGGGCAAGCTCCGCCGCCCCGGCGCCGTCCGAGTGACCGCCCATGCCGTCGAACACCGCGATCAGGGCGGTGGAACCATCGACGACCGTGGCCATGCGGTCCTGGTTTTCCTCACGCGCGCCGATGAGGCTGATCTCTGCCAATTCGAATTGCAAAACCCGCCCCTGCAAGCGCTAGACTGCCGGCCATTATTGCATTGCGCCCAGGCATTGGGCAGGTACCGCTGAATGATCGCGAGCATGACCGGCTTTGCGCGCGCGGAGGCCAGCGTCCCCGGCGGCACGCTGGTCTGCGAGCTGCGCAGCGTGAACCACCGCTTCCTCGAAGCTTCCCTGCGCCTCCCGGATGAACTGCGGGCGCTCGATCCCGAGCTGCGCGCCCGCCTGCAGCAGGAACTGCGCCGGGGCAAGGTGGACTGCACCTTCACATATCGTGGCGACGCCCGCGGCGAGGGAGCGCTGGAACTGGATGCCGACGTCATCGACCGGCTGCAGCCCATGCTCACCCGCCTCGCCCAGGTGGCGCGCCCCAGTGGAGCGGCCATCGAGGTCAACCTGGTGGACCTGCTGCGCTTCCCGGGCGTGCTGCGCGAGCCCGGCGCCGACACCGAGGCGCTGCTGGCCGGCGCCCGCGCCCTGTTCGACCGCGCGCTGGCCGACCTGAAGGCCATGCGCGCACGCGAAGGCGAGCGCCTGGCCGAACTGCTGCTGTCGCGCTGCGACGCCATCGGGGCACTCACCACGCAGGTTCGCGGCCGCCTGCCCGAGGTACACGCCGCGATCCGGCAGCGCTATGCCGAACGGGTGGCGGAACTGGGCGCCAACATCGATGCCGAGCGCGTCGAGCAGGAGGTGGTGCTGCTGGCGCAGAAGATGGACGTGGCCGAGGAACTCGACCGCCTCGACGGCCACGTCGAGGAGACGCGCCGCATCATCGCCGGCAAGGAAGCCGCCGGCCGCCGGCTGGACTTCCTGATGCAGGAGTTCAACCGCGAGGCCAACACCCTGTCCTCCAAGTCGCAGGACCTGGCCACCACCCGGCTGGCGGTGGAGATGAAGGTGCTGATCGAGCAGATGCGCGAGCAGGTGCAGAAC
>CAYVZE010000109.1:0-6631 GCA_964455685.1 uncultured Steroidobacteraceae bacterium | reverse complement strand
CGGCCGGGTCGCGCGACTGCATGCGGATCGCCACGGCCTTCAGGTTCAGCAGGATGTCCACGACATCCTCCTGCACGCCCTCGATGCTGGTGTACTCGTGCAGCACGCCCTCGATCTCCACCTCGGTGATCGCGGCACCGGGCATCGAGGACAGCAGCACGCGACGCAGCGCGTTGCCCAGCGTGTGGCCGAAACCGCGCTCGAAGGGCTCGATGACCACGCGCGCCTGGCGCGGCGCGACCGGCTGCACCTTCACCACGCGGGGCTTCAGGAATTCATTCACAGAGGATGTCATCAGACCTCCAGGATTACTTCGAGTAGAGCTCGACCACCAGGTTCTCGTTGATGTCCGGCAGCACGTCCTCGCGGGCCGGAGCCGACTTGAACACGCCGCGGAACTCCTTCTCGTTCACCTCGACCCAGTCCGGGAAGCCGACCTGAGAGGCCACCTGCAGCGCGTTCTGCACGCGCAGCTGCTTGCGGGCCTTCTCGCGGATCTGCACCACGTCACCGGGCTTGACCTGGTAGGAGGCGATGGTCACCGGCTCGCCGTTGACCTCGATGCTCTTGTGGCTGACGAGCTGGCGCGCCTCGGCGCGCGTGCAGGCAAAGCCCATGCGGTAGACGACGTTGTCCAGCCGGCTCTCCAGCAGCTTCAGCAGCGTCTCGCCGGTCGAGCCCGGCAGGCGCGCGGCCTCCTGGTAGTAGCCGCGGAACTGGCGCTCGAGCACGCCGTACATGCGGCGCAGCTTCTGCTTCTCGCGCAGCTGCGTGCCGTAGTCGGACAGGCGCTGGCGACGCTCGCCCTTGATGCCGCCCGGGGGCACCTGCAGCTTGCACTTGCTCTCCAGCGGCTTGGCGCCGCTCTTGAGGAACAGGTCGGTGCCCTCGCGGCGCGAGAGCTTGCACTTGGGGCCGGTATAACGTGCCATGACTTACCTCAGACCCGGCGCTTCTTCGGCGGCCGGCAACCGTTGTGCGGAATCGGCGTGACGTCTTCGATGCTGGTGATCTTCAGGCCGCAGGCGTTGAGCGCGCGCACGGCGGACTCGCGGCCGGGGCCAGGACCACCCACACGGACTTCCACGTTCTTCAGGCCGTGCTCCTGGGCGGCGACGCCGGCCTTCTCGGCGGCGACCTGCGCAGCGAAAGGCGTGCTCTTGCGCGAACCGCGGAAGCCGCAGCCGCCCGACGTCGCCCAGGACAGCGTGTTGCCCTGGCGGTCGGTGATCGTGACGATCGTGTTGTTGAAGGAGGCGTGGATGTGGGCGATGCCATCCAGCACGTTCTTGCGCGCCTTCTTGGACTTCTTCGCCGACGACTTCTGTTCAGCCATTTTGATTCAGTGCCTTCTAGCTGTGTCTTACTTGCCGGCCGAACCGCCCAGCTTCACGGCCTGCTTGCGCGGGCCCTTGCGGGTACGGGCGTTCGTACGCGTGCGCTGGCCGCGCAGCGGCAGGCCCTTGCGGTGACGCATGCCACGCCAGGTGCCCAGGTCCATCAGGCGCTTGATGTTCATCGACACCTCGCGACGCAGGTCACCCTCGACCACCCACTTGGCGATCTGCGAACGCAGCGCCGCGATCTCCGCCTCGGTCAGGTCCTTGACCTTGGTCGAGGGGTTCACGCCCGCGAGCTCGCAGCACTCCCTGGCGCGCGTGCGGCCAACGCCATAGATGTGGGTGAGTCCCACCCACACGTGCTTGTTCATCGGGATGTTGATGCCGGCAATGCGTGCCATTACATGCTCTCCGCTTGAATTCCTGTTGACCCGGCCTGCCTCAGCCCTGGCGCTGCTTGTGGCGCGTGTCGGAACAGATCACGAACACGATGCCGCGACGGCGCACGATCTTGCAGTTCTTGCAGATCTTCTTGACGGATGGACGTACCTTCATTTCCTCAGCCTCAGCTGTTGCGGCCGCCCAGCAGGTTGGCCTTCTTCATCAAACCGGGATACTGGTGAGACATCGCGTGAGCCTGCAGCTGCGCGGCGAAGTCCATCACCACCACGACCACGATCAGCAGGGACGTGCCGCCGAACTGGAACGGCACCCCCTGCGACGACATCATGAACTCCGGGATCAGGCAGACCGCGGCGATGTACAGGGCACCCCAGAGGGTCAGGCGCGTGAGCACCTTGTCGATGTACTCGCCGGTCTGCTGGCCCGGGCGGATGCCCGGGATGAAAGCCCCGGACTTCTTCAGGTTCTCGGCGGTCTCGCGGGCGTTGAACACCAGCGCGGTGTAGAAGAACGCGAAACCGATGATCAGCGCCCCGTACAGCACCAGGTGCAACGGC
Source organism: uncultured Steroidobacteraceae bacterium (assembly GCA_964455685.1). GTDB lineage: Bacteria > Pseudomonadota > Gammaproteobacteria > Steroidobacterales > Steroidobacteraceae > ZC4RG30. The sequence continues at coordinate 4,332 of CAYVZE010000109.1, read as the reverse complement.
TGGCCGTACGACAGCGCGTTGGCGACGCTGCTCAGCCAGCTGGCCGTGCCGTCCGGGTTCGCACCCGCGAAGGCAGCGATCGTCGCCGGGAACATCAGCAGGCTCGAGGCGAAGATCGCCGGGATCACGCCCGACATGTTCAGCTTGAACGGCAGGTGCGTGCTCTGCCCGGCGAGCATCCGACGGCCGACCTGCCGCTTGGCATAGTTTACCGTAATCCGGCGCTGGGCGCGCTCCATGAACACGCAGAATGCAGTCACGCCGACCACGATGATCAGCAGGCCGATGGCCATGGGGCCGGACATCTCACCGCTGTTGATCTGCTGCACGGTGTTGCCCACGGCGCCCGGCAGGCCGGAGATGATGCTGACCAGGATCAGCATCGAGATGCCGTTGCCCACGCCGCGCTCGGTGATCTGCTCACCCAGCCACATCAGGAACATCGTGCCGGTGGTCATCGTCACGGTGGCCGGGAACAGCCACTGGAAGAAGCCCGGCGTCAGCACCGCGCCGCTGCTCTGCAACGTGGCCGCGGCCGCGAACGACTGGAACACGGCCAGCACCACGGTGGCGTAGCGCGTCATCTGGGTGATCTTGCGCCGGCCGGACTCGCCTTCCTTGCGCAGCTCCATCAGCGACGGCACCACCATCGACATCATCTGCATGATGATCGAGGCGGAGATGTACGGCATCACGCCCATCGCGAAGATGGACATGCGCTCCAGCGCGCCGCCGGAGAACATGTTCACCACGCCCAGGATGGTGCCCTGCTGCTCGCCGAAGAACGCGGCCACCTGCGCCGTGTCGATGCCCGGCACGGGGATGAACGTGCCGATCCGGTACACGATCAACGCCCCGATCAGGAACGCGATGCGCTTGCGGATGTCGCTGAAGCGGGTCGCATCGCCCAGCGCGGCCGCCGGATTGACTGCAGGGTTGTTGGCCATGTCCTTGGGTGCCTTGCCTTCCTCAGGCAGCCTCGATCTTGCCGCCGGCCTTCTCGATGGCCTCGGCAGCGCCCTTGGTCGCGGCAATGCCCTTCAGGGTGATGGCCTTGTTCAGCTCACCCGACAGCACCACCTTGGCTTTCTCGGCGAACACGCTCACCACGCCGGCCTTCTTCAGGGCGGCCAGGTCGACCACGTCGCCTTCGACCTTGTTCAGCTCGGACAGGCGCACTTCGGCGCGGGTGGCCTTCAGCGCGGAGCGGAAGCCCACCTTCGGCAGGCGGCGCTGCAGCGGCATCTGACCGCCCTCGAAGCCCACCTTGTGGTAGCCGCCCTTGCGCGCGCGCTGGCCCTTCACGCCGCGGCCGCAGGTCTTGCCCTGGCCGGCGGAAGCGCCGCGACCGACGCGCAGGCGGGGACGCTTGGCGCCCGGGGCCGGCTTGATCGTGTTCAGTTTCATCACTTCGCCTCTTCCACTTTCAGCAGGTGGATGGCGGCATTGATCATGCCGCGGTTCTCGGGCGTGTCGGCCACGACCACGGTGTGGTGGCGGCGGCGCAGCCCCAGTCCCTTCACCGACGAGATGATGTTCTTCAGCTCGCCGTAGGTGCTCTTGACCTGGGTAACCTTGATCGACTTGGCAGCCATGTCATTCAACCCATGATCTCTTCGACGCTCTTGCCGCGCTTGGCCGCGATTTCCTCGGGCGAGCGCACGGACGAGAGCGCGTTGATGGTGGCGCGCACGACGTTGATCGGGTTGCGCGAGCCGTAGCTCTTGGCCAGCACGTTGCGCACGCCGACGCACTCCAGCACGGCGCGCATCGCGCCGCCGGCGATCACGCCGGTACCGTCGGAAGCCGGCTGCATCAGCACGCGCGTGGCACCGTGCTCGCCGCGGACGGCGTAGTGCAGCGTGTCCTTCTTCAGGCTCACGTTGACCAGGTTCTTGCGCGCGTGGGCCATGGCCTTGGAGATCGCCACCGGCACCTCGCGGGCCTTGCCGAAGCCGAAGCCCACGCGACCGGCGCCGTCACCCACCACGGTCAGCGCGGTGAAGCCGAACTGGCGGCCGCCCTTGACCACCTTCGCGGTGCGGTTGACCGCGACGAGCTTCTCGGTGAACTCGTCCTGCGGCTGGTCCTTTCTTTCAACTCTTGCCATCTGCTGATCCCGCCTTAGGTCAGAACTGGAGCCCGGCTTCGCGCGCCGCATCGGCCAAGGCCTTGATGCGACCGTGATAGCGGAATCCCGAACGATCGAACGCAACCTTCTCGATGCCCGCGGCCTTCGCGCGCTCGGCGATCGCGCGGCCCACGGCCTTCGCCGCCTCCACGTTGCCGGTGCCCTTCAGGTCCTTCTTCACCTCCTCCTGCACGGTGGAGGCGGCAGCCAGCACCTTCGCGCCGCTGGCGTCGAACACCTGCGCGTAGATGTGGCGCGGCGTGCGGTGCACGGTGAGCCGGGCCACGCCCAGCTCGCGGATGTGCAGCCGGCTCTTCAGAGCGCGGCGCTGACGACGTTCCTTGGTGGTAAGTGCCATGTCTGTTTCCCGAAGGCTTACTTCTTCTTGCCTTCCTTCAAAATGATCTTCTCGTCGGCGTACTTCACGCCCTTGCCCTTGTAGGGCTCGGGCGGACGGAAACCGCGGATCTCCGCGGCCACCTGGCCGACGCGCTGCTTGTCGATGCCCTTGACCACGACCTCGGTCTGGCTCGGCGACTCGATGGTGATGCCTTCCGGGATCGGGTAGTTCACCAGGTGCGAGAAGCCCAGCGTCAGCGTGAGGGTCTTGCCCTGCACGGCGGCGCGGTAACCCACGCCGACCAGCTCGAGCTTCTTCTCGTAGCCGGTGGTGACGCCCTTGACCATGTTGGCCAGGTGGGCACGCGTCGAACCGGCGCGCGTGCGGGCGCCCTCGGCGTCGGTGAAGCTCACCTCAAGGGCCTTGTCCTTCTCGGCGACGATCACGTCGTTGGCCACCGGCAGCGACAGGGAGCCCTTGGCACCCTTGATGGTCACCAGGCCCGGCGCAATGGTGGCGGTCACGCCCTGCGGCAGGGGGACCGGATTCTTGGCTACTCGCGACATGTTCTCTTCAACCCTTACGCCACGATGCAGAGGACTTCGCCGCCCTGGCCGATGGCGCGCGCCTGGCGGTCGGTCATCACGCCCTGGGGCGTGGAGACGATCACGGTGCCCATGCCGCCGAGCACCTTCGGCAGCTCGTCCTTGCCGCGGTACACGCGCAGGCCCGGGCGGCTGACGCGCTCGAGGCGGTCGATCACCGGCTTGCCCTCGTAGTACTTCAGGTCGATGACCAGGCGCGGCTTGCCGTTCTCGTCAGTGACGCGGAAGTCGGCCACGTAGCCCTCGTCCTTCAGCACGCGGGCGATCGCCGTCTTGATCTTCGACGAATCGACGCTGATGTGCGCCTTGCCCGCAGCCTGCCCGTTGCGGATGCGGGTCAGCAGGTCGGCGACTGGATCGGTCATGCTCATGTGTACTCGTCTCCTACCAGCTCGACTTCACGAGACCGGGGATCTCGCCGCGATTGGCAACCTCGCGGATCTTGGTGCGCGCCAGGCCGAACTTGCGGTACACGCCGCGCGGGCGGCCGGTCAGCTGGCAGCGGTTGCGGCCGCGCGTGGGGCTCGCGTCCCGGGGCAGCTTCTGCAGCTTCGCCTGGGCTTCGGCGCGGGCCTCGTCGGAAGTGCGCGGGTTGCGGATCAGCTCCTTGAGCTCCGCACGCTTCGCGGCGTACTTCTGCGCGGTGCGCGCCCGGCGCTTCTCGCGTTCGACCATGCTTGTCTTGGCCATGACGTTCGGTCCTCTTTACGCCCGTTACTTGCGGAACGGGAAGTTGAAAGCTTCCAGCAGCGCACGGCCGTGCTCGTTGGTACGGGCCGTGGTGGTGATGGTGATGTCCATGCCGCGCAGCTGGTCGATCTGGTCGTACTGGATCTCGGGGAAGATGATCTGTTCCTTGATACCCAGCGTGTAGTTGCCACGGCCGTCGAACGCGCGCGGCGAGACACCGCGGAAGTCGCGGACGCGCGGCAGCGCGATCGAGATCAGCCGGTCGAGGAACTCGTACATGCGCGGGCCGCGCAGGGTCACCTTGCAGCCGATGGGCTGGCCCTCGCGCAGCTTGAACGAGGCGATCGACTTCTTCGCCTTGGTGATCAGCGGCTTCTGGCCGGTGATCCTGGCCAGGTCGGAGGCGGCGGACTCGACCAGCTTGCGGTCGGCCACGGCTTCGCCCACGCCCATGTTCACCGTGATCTTGGTGATCTTCGGCACTTCCATCGGGTTCTTGAACCCGAGATCGGCCGCCAGCTTCGGCTGGACGGTGGTCTTGTAGTATTCCTGCAACCTGCTCATTG
>CAYVZE010000108.1:3009-6799 GCA_964455685.1 uncultured Steroidobacteraceae bacterium | reverse complement strand
GCACAGCGACTTGCCGCCGCCCGTGGGCATCAGTACCAGCGCATCGCCGCCCTCGGCCACGTGCTGCACGATCCCGGCCTGCTGGCCGCGGAAGGCATCGTAGCCGAAGACTTCACGAAGGATGCGGGTGGCGCGGGAGGGATCTGCCATGAGAGCGCGAACGATAGCCACCCCGCGCGGCCACCGCCAGCGGCATTTGTGGCGGCTTCGGCCGCGATCAGCGATCGGCCTGCCCGAACTCCACGTCGGCGACGGACAACTCAACCCGCTGGCCGGCCGCGTTGCGCACGCGCACGGTGCGCCACGGGCCCGGTGTATGGCCCTGCAGGCCGCGCAGCTGCTCCTCCACATGGCTCCACTGCTGCGTGGGCTGCAGCTCGCCGGAGTGCAGCACGCTGCCGTCGGGATCGCGCACCAGCCACAGCCGGTGCGGTTCGCGGCTCTGGTACTGCACGGGGAAGTTCTCGCGCAGCAGGCGCAGGGCTTCTTCTTCGGAGAGGGTGGCAGCGCCTGCCTGCGCATCGGCAGCCTGGGAGCGCGCGGCAGGGGCCGGGGCCGCTGTCTCATTGCTTCCCTGCTGCGCCACCGCTGCAGCCGACGCCATCAGCACCACGGCTCGCTCGCCCGGCATCCGCGCATCCGTCTGCCGCCACAGCACTGCGCCGATGCCGATCACAGCCACGCCGGCCGCGAGGCGCCAGGCGTAGCGCGGTTCGTTCGCTGCCGGCGTGCGGCGGCAGGCGGGTTCCAGCAATTCGTCGCGTGAATCCTGGTTCATGATGCGTGCTCCTTGGAGCAGCACCTTGGGCTTCTCGCGCGCGCAGCGCCAGCGGCACCTGGCGGTCCCGGATGTAGTCCCCGCGGCTGTGGCGATGTCATCCACGCTGAGACAGGCTTTTCACCTGCAGGGCCCTCCCCGGGGCAGATCACCGCCTGGTGGCCTGCTCGTGCGAGGCCGGGCCCCGGACGGGGATCAATGCCCGCGGCGCGCCCGTTCGATGGCGGCCACGTCGATCTTGCGCATGCTCATCATGGCCTCGAACACGCGCCTGGCCGCGGCGCGGTCTTCGCCGCCGACGGTCTCGGTGAGCACCCTGGGCGTCACCTGCCAGGACACGCCCCAGCGGTCCTTGCACCAGCCGCACTGGCTCTCCTCACCGCCATTGCCGACGATGGCGTTCCAGTAGAAGTCGGTCTCGGCCTGGTCGCGGGTGGAGATCAGGAACGAGAAGGCTTCGCTCTGGCGGAAAGCCGGGCCGCCGTTGATGCCGATGCAATCGATGCCCAGCACGGTGAATTCGACCATCAGCACATCGCCCTCGCGCCCGTCGGGAAAGTCGGTGGGCGCGTGCACCACGCTGCGCACGCGGCTGTCAGGGAATGTCTCCGCATAGAAGCGTGCAGCGGATTCGGCGTCCTTCTCGAACCACAGGCAGACCGTGGCCCTGGGTGGCGTAGTGACCTGGCTCATCGGATGTCCTCCTCGTGCGGGTTGCCACTCCTCGACGATCCGACACACCCGGGATCGACAATCAGTCGCCCTTCGGGCCGACGATGCCGAAGTGCGCGCCCTGTGGATCGGCAGCGATCAGCGAGAACTCGCCACCGGGCACGGCCTCGGGTTCCTGCAGCACCTTGCCGCCGCCGGCCTCGATGGCGCGGCGGGCGGCGGTCAGCGACGGCACGCCGAAGTACAGCAGCCAGCCGCCCGGGGGCGCATCGCTCGCCCGCGGCGCAATCGCGCCGGAGCGCACGCCGCCATCCTCGAACACGCAGTACTCACCGAGGTCTCCCATCGGGAACCGGTCGGTGAACACGAAACCGAAGTGCTTCGCGTAAAAGTCCCGCGCCCTGGCCGGGTCGGCGCTGGCAAGCTCGTTCCAGCGCACCCGTTGCGCGGCTTCGCGGTCGAACACGTCGCTGACCGCGTCGGGCCGCCCCGGCGGCGGCACCGGGCGCATCACGTAGAACGGCACGCCGGACGGATCAGTCACCATGGCGAGTTCGCCCACCGGCAGCGACAGCCGCATGTGCACCTTTCCTCCGTCCGCCTCGATGGCGCTGGCAGTGGCGGCGACATCGGACACGGCCAGGTACATCAGCCAGCACGGCAGCGCCCCGCCCGCCTGCATCTCGGGCGTGAGCTGCAACAGGCCGCCCGCATTGCCGCCATCGGCGCGCGTGATCATGCGGTAGTCGCGACCAGCGGACTGCGGGTCCGCCTGCGCGGGGATGTGCCAGCCGATCACCGCGTTGTAGAAGCGCGCCGCGGCATCGGCATCGGAGGTCATCAGCTCGTACCAGACGAAGCTGCTGGGCCGGGTCGTCATGGGGATTGCTTCTCCTCGTCATTGGGGGCCGGCGCCGGGTGCCCGAACAGCAGGCCCAGGTAGCGCTTCAGGTGCGCCAGTGCGTCCCGCACCGGCGCGCTGTCGCCCTTGGCCTTGGCGAGCACGAAGGCACCCTGCAATACGACCTGCGTGTGGAGCGCGAGGCCAGCGGCCGTGGCCGGCTCCCGCGGCGGATACCGCTCGATGGCCTCCTGGAAGTCCGGCGTGAGCAGCGCCACGTGCGCGTCGATGGTCTGGCCGCAGGCCGCCCGCAGCGGTTCGCAGGTGGCGAAAGTCTCCTGCACCATCGTACCGGCGAAGCAGGTCACCGCTTCCAGCGGCCCCTCGGCCAGCTGCCCGCGGAAGTCCAGGTAGGCGTAGATGCGCGCCAGCGGATCGGCGAGGCCATGGTACCCGGCGCTGCTGAACAGCGCGCTGGTCACCTCTCCCCACCGGCGTGCTGCGGCCACACCCAGCGCCTCTTTTGAATCAAAGTGGTGGAAAAAGGCGCCCTTTGTTACGCCAGCGGTCCGACAAACCTGTTCCACCGTCGTTGCGGTCCAGCCTTGGCGGCGGACCAGGCAGATGGCCGCGTCCTCCAGCGCGGTGCGCGTGCCCTTGGAGGCAAACGGGATGGAGGGAACGAGTCCTTCAGGCGGGGACATGAGGCCAAGAACATACCAACCGGTTGGTATGTGTCAAGGGCAACGACCTCCTGCCCGGCTTGCGGACCGTGCGGGACAGGAGTACGAATTCCGAAGCAACACCCGGAGAACAAGGAGGTTCCCGATGTACAGGCGCCTGATCCCGGCGCTGCTGGTGCTCGCCTGCGGGCCGGCCGCCGCGCACCACTCCGCGTCGATGTTTGACCAGTCGCAGCGCCTCACCCTGAAGGGCACGGTGCGCGAGTTCCAGTGGCGCAATCCGCATTGCTACGTCCAGCTGTTGGTCGAAGGACCGGACGGGGCAATGGTCGAATGGAGCATCGAGGCAGCCGCCCCGATGTACCTGCAGCAGAGCGGATGGAAACCCTCGAGCCTGAAGCCCGGGGACGCGATCTCCGTGATCGTCACCCCCCACCGCAAGCTGCAGGCGCAGAACCCCGCGGCGCTGCTGATCGAAGCCACCCGCGCGGACGGCAGCCCCGTGGGGCGCACGGCGCAGGTGCCGCAATGAGCCGTGAAACCTGGACCCGGCGCGGCGCGATGCTGCGATTCCTGCGCACGGGCGCGCTGCTTTCGACCGCGCTCGCGGCGGGCGCACAGGGGGACGAGGCATCCGATCGCCGGGTCGCGGCCTTCGCCGCGCTCCCCGACTGGACGGGCATCTGGCGTGTCGATTCCCCGCCCGTGGGCCTCGACGGCTATCCCTTCATCGAGGCTTCCGTGGAAGCCTCTGTCTCTCCAGGCAACCAGCCCAAGCCGCCGCCGCTGTTCATATTCAACCAGGAGGCGCCGCTG
>CAYVZE010000108.1:0-2909 GCA_964455685.1 uncultured Steroidobacteraceae bacterium | reverse complement strand
AGGCAACCAGCCCAAGCCGCCGCCGCTGTTCATATTCAACCAGGAGGCGCCGCTGACACCGCAGGGTCGCGCCACCGTCCAGTCCATCCTCCAGGCCACCGGCGGGGATCCCGGCAGGACCGAACACGGCGTGGAGGGATGGGGCTATCCGCTGATGATGCATTGCTATGCGCCGCTGCAGTTCTTCATCACGCCCGAGGAAACACTGATCTTCAACGGCTATCGCGACATGCGGCGCATCTACACCGATGGCCGCGGCCGCCCGCCCGAGGAAGACCGCTGGCCGCCGACGACCTGGGGCGACTCGGTGGGACACTGGGAAGGCGACACGCTGGTGATCGAGACCATCGACGTGCGCCCTCCGCGGGAATTCTTCGGCCTGGCGATGCCGTTCACCGCGAAGGCACGCTACACCGAACGCCTGCGCAAGGTCGCGCCCGACCGCATCGAGGGCGAGATGGTGATAGAGGACCCGGGGTTCCTGGCCGAACCCATGCGAGTGAAGCTCTCCTATGTGCGCGAGACGGTGATGGACCGCATCGTGCTGGATTCATTCCGCGACAACCGCACGGGCTGGGACGGGGAGAACAACCTCGTCCTGCCGCCGTGACGCGCCCCACGGCCAGGGACCCGGACCGGGCGGCGGCAGCGGGCAACGGTTCCGGCGACCGCGCCGGCTGTCGGACCCGTCCTGCCCGTCGTTGCGAAGAAACGGCGCCGCACCTGCGCCTATAGTCGAGCCCAAGGGAACAGAACGCGTACCGGGAAACTGCCATGCGAAACTACCCCGATCGTTTCGTCCGACACGGTTCCGGATTCGTTCTGTTCCCCCTCTTGCTGCTGGTGGCGGCATGCGCTTCGACCGGTGGCACTTCACCGCCCGTGCCGGACCTGGACGGCAGCCGCTGGGTCATCGTCGCCATCGACGGCAGCGTGCCGCTGCGAGGGGAGGAACCCCTGTCGGTGGATTTCAGCGTCGACGGCCGGATCAGCGGCAACGCCGGCTGCAACACCTTCTCCGGGCCGTACATCCGCGACGACGCGATCCTGCGCATCGGTGAGGTGATGAGCACACGCCGGGCCTGCGTGGACGAACGCCTGCAGCGCCAGGAAGCGCGCGTACTGAATGTGCTGCGCGGTGAAACGCACCTGCGGCGCGAGCGCGACGACACCATCAGCCTGCGCAATGACGCCGGGTCGCTGCTGCTGGCGCCTCGCGGCTATCAGTAACTAGCCACCGGTCACCGGATCACGCCGCAGGCAATCCGCTCCCCCGAGTCGCCCGCGGGCTGCGAGACATAGTCGTCGCGCTTCTCGTGCACGACGACCGACCTGCCGACCAGGTCGTTGGCGCTGCCATCACGCAGCGTGGCGCCGAGGATGGCCACGTTGATGCGGCTGAAGCCGTTCTCATCGGCAAGGATGTTGGGCATGTCGCCCAGGTGGTGCTGGTCCTGCGGCACCGTCGGCGGGCCATGCTGCGCATCATGGGGATTGAAATGCCCGCCGGCGCTGGAGGCATCCGGCGCGGAACAATCGCCCGACTCATGGACGTGGAAACCGTGTTCGGACCCGGCGGTGAGGCCACCGATCTCTCCTTCGATCACCACCCCGCCTTCGGTGGCCCGGAGCTGGAGTTCCCCGACGGCGGCACTGCCGGAGCGGCTTTCCAGCCGGGCCAGCGCAGCCGCCGGCGCCGGCGCGCCCGCAGGCGTCATCGACGACGGATCGGCGGGCGCACCCGGGCCGCTTCCGGGCTCCCGTGGCGCGTCATTGCGCGAGCAGGCCGCCACGGAAATGCAGATCAATGTGAGGAGCACGGGCCGGTGGTTCATGGGAGTGCCTGCTAGAGCTCGGGGGGCGGCACGGCCCCGCCCGCGGCATCTTCCGGCGCATCCGGATCGAACGGCACCGTGGAGTCGATGTCGCCCGCGCCTGCATCCGGCGAGCCGGTGCCATAGGGGTCGCTTTCGGGCGTCGTTTCAATCGGAGGGGGCAGGGTCTGCGGCGCCGCGGTGCCAATGCCCACGCCATCAGCGCCGGTGTCGGAAGCGCCGGAGCCGAAGGTACCACTGTCGGACTGCTCCATTGGGGCCTGGTTGCAGGCGGCGAGCAGGGCACAGGCCATCATGGAGGCCAGGATTGCCGGGATCTTCTTCATGGCGCTTCTTCTCCTCTTCGACGGGAACCGGTCGTGAGGAATGGAGCTTGCGCGCCATGGCCCGGTGAAGCACTCGCCGCACGTGGCTCGATGGCGTAGGCGCAGTCCTACCCGCGTTGCCGGATGGCGACAGCGGAGGCCTCAGGGCGTTGCCGCGGCCGGCGATGCCTCGTCGGCCTTGCGCGGCAGGACCAGCGTCACCGCCACGCCGCCCTCGGGGCGGTTGGCGATGCGGATCTGCCCGCCATGCGCCTCGGCGATTTCGCGCGCCAGCGCCAGCCCGAGGCCGGTGCCCTTGCGCTTGGTGGAGTAGAACGGCAGCAGTGCCTGGGTGAGCACCTGCTCGCTCATGCCGGAACCGCGGTCGCGCACCTCGATGCGCTGGTGGCTGTCGGTCAGCGTCACCGCGAGTTCCACCGCCTGCGGCGTGCTGCCGGATTCATGTGCGTTCTTCAGCAGGTTGATCAGCGCCTGCTCGAGTTGCGCCCGGTCGAACCACCCGACTCCGGCGGGCAGGGGCTGCACCGAGGTGAACTCCATCTGGTGGCGCAACTGCGCCACGAACTGCGCCCAGTCCACCGGCTGCGGCTGTGGCGCCGGCAGGCGCGCAAAGCGTGAATACGCGCCGATGAAGTCGTGCAGGTGCCTCGCCCGCTCGCCGATGGTATGGAACACGCCGGGCAGCGCGTCCACTCGTCGGTCGGTACGGTGAACAGCATGTCCTGCCGGGCAGCGACCGCGTCCCGCA
>CAYVZE010000107.1:0-6914 GCA_964455685.1 uncultured Steroidobacteraceae bacterium | reverse complement strand
GGCCGTTGGCGATCACCTTGCCCAGCGCGCGGATCTGCTGCGCCTCGAAGCGCGGGTCCATGGTCAGGTAGGGACGCGACCAGTCGCCCATCACGCCCAGGCGCTTGAAGGCCGCCTTCTGGATCTCGATCTGCTCGCCGGCGTAGGCGCGGCAGGCGGCGCGGAAGGCGCGCGCGTCCAGCTTCTGGCCCACGCGGCCGTGCTTCTTCTCCACCTGCAGCTCGATGGGCAGGCCGTGGCAATCCCAGCCCGGGATGTAGGGCGCGTCATAGCCGTCGAGCGTGCGCGACTTGACGATGATGTCCTTGAGGATCTTGTTGGCCGCGTGGCCGATGTGGATGGCGCCATTGGCGTACGGCGGGCCATCGTGCAGCACGAAGCGCGGGCGGCCGCGCGCGATGCGCCGCAGCTCGCCATAGATGTCGTTCTCCTCCCACCACGCGAGCATCGCGGGCTCGCGGCGCGCCAGGTCGGCCTTCATCGCGAAGTCCGTGCGCGGCAGGTTCACCGTGTTCTTGTAGTCAGCCAAGCGTCCAGCACCTTCTCGTCAATCGGGTTGCCCGGCAAGCACCGCGCGCGCCTCCTCGGCGTCGCGGTGCATGCGGGCCACCATTGCATCCACATTGTCGAACCGCAGCTCATCACGCAGCCGCGCCACGAATTCCACCTCGATCTCGCGGCCGTAGAGGTCGCCGGCAAAGTCGAAGACATGGGTTTCCAGCAGGGGCACCCTGCCCCCTACCGTCGGGCGCGTTCCCAGGCTGGCAACGCCGCCCAGGGCCCGGCCGGCCTCGATACCCCGGACCCGGACCGCAAAGATACCGTCCATGGGGGGGCGGCGTCGCCCCATGCGCAGGTTGGCGGTGGGAAATCCCAGCTGGCGGCCGAGCTTCTCGCCGCCTGCCACCCTGCCGCGCATCGAATACGGCCGGCCCAGCAGCCGCGCGGCGCGTGCCAGGTCACCCGCCGCCAGCGCCTCGCGGATCAGGCCGCTGCCGATGCGCTGGCCGTCGCCCAGCACCGGCTCCAGCACATCCACGCCCAGGCCCAGCGCCGGGCCATGCTCGCGGAACCAGTCCGCGCTGGCCTCGCCGCGGTAGCCGGCGCGGAAGTCATGGCCGATCACCACGTGGCGCACGCCGCCGCGCACCATCAGCTCGGCGAACTGCCGTGCCGTGTGCGACCGCAGGCGGTCGTCGAAGCGCAGCACGCAGAACACCTCCGGACCGTCGGCCTCGAGCACCCGCCAGCGCTCGCGGAAGCTGGTCAGGCGCGCCGGCGGATCCTGGCGCGAGAAGTACTCCTTGGGCAGCGGTTCGAAGCTCAGCACCATGCTCGACAGCCCCTGCTGCTGCGCCAGCGCGCGCGTGCGCTCGATCAGGGCGCGATGGCCGCGGTGGATGCCGTCGAAGCCGCCGATGGCGGCCACGTAGCCGCCGGCGCGGGCGCTGTGCTCGTCGAGGTGGCGCAGCAGGCGCATCAGGCGCCCGCCGTCCGCAGGTGGCGCGGGCGCATGCCCAGCAGCGCCAGCACCGCGAAATAGAGGATGGCGGCCAGCACGATGCCGCCGCCGCCGCGCCACAGGCGCTCGATGAAGGACATCTGCATCCAGCGCGCCGCGTCGCCGGCCAGCCACAGCAGCAGCGCCCCCATCACCAGGTTGGCCGCCAGCACGCGCAGCAGCAGGGGCTTCCAGCCGCGCGAGAGCACCAGCACGCCCTCGGCCTTCAGGCCGCGCCAGAGCAGGAGGGTGTTCACCAGCCCGCCCGTGCAGGTGGCGGTGGCCACCAGGATGTGCGGCTGCGGGAAGCCCAGCCGGGCCGCCGGGATCACCAGCAGCACGTTCATGCACATGGTCACCAGCAGCGCCGTGATGGCGATGCGCATCGGCCGCTTCGTGTTCTGTCGGGCGTAGTAGCCGGGCACCAGCACCTTCACCAGGCTGAAGGCCACCAGGCCCCAGGAATAGGCCATCAGCGCATAGCTGGTGCGCTCCACATCCTCCTGGTCGAAGGCGCGGTAGCCCAGGATCATGGCCGTCATCGGCACCGCGAAGCACAGCATGCCCACCGCGGCCGGCGTCACCAGTACCACCACCAGCCGCAGCGCCCAGTCGATGGTGGCGGCGAACTTCTCCATGCTGCGCGAGGCATGGTCGGCCGACAGGGACGGCAGGATCACCGTGGCCAGCGCGATGCTGAACACGCCCAGCGGGAACTCCATCAGGCGGTCGGCGAAGTACAGCCAGGTGAGGCTGCCGGGGACCAGGAAGGACACGATCACCGAGTCGAGCAGCAGGCTGATCTGCGCGGCCGAGGATCCGACGATGCCCGGCACCATCAGCTTCGCGATGCGCACCACGCCTTCCATGCGCGGCTTCCACTTCGGCCACGACAGCAGGCCCAGCCGCGCCACCGACGGCAGCTGGAACAGCACCTGCGCCGCGCCCGACACGAACACGGCCATGGCCATCACCAGGCCCGGGTTGTCGCTGCCGGGCGCGAACCAGGCCGCCGCGCCAATCAGCACCAGGTTCATGATCACCTGCGCGAAGGCGGGCACGAAGAAGCGGCCGTAGCTGTTGAGCACGCCGGCCAGCAGCGAGGTCATCGAGATGAAGAACAGGAACGGGAAGGTCCAGCGCAGCATCTGGACCGTCATCTCGTAGCGGCTGTCGGCAGTGAAGCCCGGCGCGTACAGCAGGATGATCAGCGGGGCGATGAGCACGCCCAAGGCACTGATGGCCAGCAGCACCGCGCCGTGGGTGCCGGCCACGCCGGCCACCAGCTCGCGCACCTCGTGGTGCCGGCGCTGCGTGCGGTACTCGGTGATCACCGGCACGAAGGCCTGCGAGAACGCCCCTTCCGCAAACAGCCGGCGCATGAAATTGGGCACCTTGAAGGCCGCGTAGAAGGCGTCGGAGATGGGACCGCCGCCCAGGATCTGCGCCATCAGGGCGTCCCGGACCAGCCCGGTGATGCGCGACAAAAGGGTGGCGGCGCCGGTGCTGCCGGTTCTTTTCAACAGGGGGCGGCTCATCGCCGCGGCAGCCTATCAGAACGCCGGCCCGGCCACGCGCCCCCAAGCCGCTGAATTCCGGCCAGATTGTGGTTCCGGATGAGCGATTCCCCGTTGACTTCCGCCCCGCCGCTGCCCACACTACGCGCCCCCGATCCCGGGGCATTCATTCAGGCGGAGATTGCAGCAAAGTGGCGAATACGAAGTCGGCCGAAAAGGCAGCGCGTCAGGCAGTCAAGCATCGCGCCCGGAACGTAGCCAACAGGTCCCGCCTGCGCACCGCCATCCGCAAGGCCAAAGAGGCCGCGGCCGCGGGCAACCCGGAGAACGCGCTCAAGGCCTTCCGTGAGGCCCAGCCGGTCATCGACGCGATGGTCAACAAGGGTCTGATCCACCGCAACAAGGCTGCTCGCCACAAGAGCCGCCTGGCCGCGCGCGCCAAGGCTGCCGCCGGCAAGTAATCCTCGAGGCAGGATCGATGCTTCCACAGGCCCGCCTCGCGCGGGCCTGTTTCATTTGCGGCGGGTGTTGCGCCGCGCGGCCGGACGCCTGGCAGGGCTGCGGCGGGTGGCCGGGCCCTTGCCCTTCGCGCGCCGGGCGGTACCGCGGGACGCGGGTGCCTTCGACTTCGCCCCGGCCCTGGACCCGGCATTGGCCTTCACCCTGGCCTTCTGCCTGGGACGGGCAAGGGCCCGGGCCGCAGGCTTCGCCCGGGCACCGGATACCTTCGAAGTCGCCCGGGCAGCAGCCGCACTGGCCTTCCGCCCGGCCGGCGCCTTCACCCCCGCCTTGGCCTTCTCCACCGGCACCTCCAGCGTGCCGCGGATCCCAGGCTCTCGCCCGGCTGCGGTGGCCTCGAGCAGTTCCATCACCGCCTGCACCAGTGGCCGCGTGCCCTCGCCCGTGGCGGCCGAGATCAGGAACGCCGGCCCGCTGAAGCCCAGGCCACGCACAATGGAGATTGCGCGCTCGCGCGCCTCCTGGGGAGGCAGCAGGTCCATCTTGTTCAGCACCAGCCAGCGCGGCTTGGCCGCCAGGTCCGGGTCGTACTTCTCCAGCTCGGCCACGATGGCGCGCGCATCGTGCACCGGGTCGGCCTCGGGATCGGGCGGGAGCATGTCGATCAGGTGCAGCAGCACGCGCGTGCGCTGCAGGTGCTTGAGGAAGCGGTGACCCAGCCCGGCGCCGTCGGCTGCGCCCTCGATCAGCCCCGGGATGTCGGCCATCACGAAGCTGCGGTGCTCGCCCACGTCGACCACGCCGAGGTTGGGATACAGCGTGGTGAACGGATAGTCGGCCACGCGCGGGCGCGCCGCCGACACGGCGCGGATCAGCGTGGACTTGCCGGCATTGGGCAGGCCCAGCAGGCCCACGTCGGCGATCACCTTCATCTCGAAGCGCAGCGTGCGCTTCTCGCCCGGCAGGCCCGGGCCGAACTGGCGCGGCGCGCGGTTGGTGCTGGACTTGAAGCGGGTGTTGCCGAAGCCGCCCTTGCCGCCCTGCGCCACCTTCAGCACCTGGCCCGCGGTCTTCAGGTCGCCCAGCTCCTCGCCGGTCTCCTCGTCATACACCGTCGTGCCCACCGGCACGTCGATATAGAGGTCCTCGCCGCCACGGCCGGTGCAATCGTTGCCCGAACCGCCCTCGCCGTTCCTGGCGCGGTAGGTGCGCTGGATGCGGAAATCCGCCAGCGTGTTGATGCCTTCCTTCGCGCGCAGCCAGACGCTGCCGCCATTGCCCCCGTCACCGCCATCGGGACCACCGAAGGGGATGAATTTCTCCCGCCGGAAGCTGACGCAGCCGCGTCCGCCATTGCCGGCCTGCACTTTCACGACGGCTTCATCGACGAACTTCATTTGCGGCTCCTCAAGACGAAAACCCCGGCGCGAGGCCGGGGTTCACGATCGATCCTTTGGCGGGCGGGCGACTTCAGTTCGTCGCCGGCACCACGTTCACGTAGGTGTGGCCCTTGGGACCCTTCTTCCTGAACTGCACCGTGCCGTTGGTCAGCGCGAACAGGGTGTGGTCCGTGCCCATGCCGACGTTCTCACCGGCGCGCATCGGCGTGCCGCGCTGGCGCACCAGGATGTTGCCGGCGAGCACGAACTGGCCGCCGAAACGCTTCACGCCCAGTCGCTTGCTGTGGGATTCGCGGCCGTTGCGGGTGCTGCCGCCTGCTTTCTTGTGTGCCATTTGTGAACGAGCTCCTTAAGCGATGGCGGTGATCTTCACCAGCGTGTACGGCTGGCGGTGGTTGCCCTGGCGCTTGTAGTGCTTGCGCCGGCGGAACTTCATGATCACCTTCTTCTCGCCCTTGCCGTGGCGCTCCACGGTGGCGCTGACCTTGGCGCCCTGGACGAGGGGATTGCCCACCTTGATGTTGCTGCCGTCGGCCACCAGCAGGACATTGTCGAAGGACACGGTCGAGCCGGGCTCGGCATCGAGCTTTTCGACCTTGAGCAGGCTGTCTTTTTCGACCCGGTACTGCTTGCCACCGGTAGCGATAACGGCGTACATCTGGATGAGGCTCCGAACGGAAAGGCCGCGCATTCTAATGGCCGAAGGTGTCCCGGTCAAACGGGAAATACCGGGGTTTTCCACGACCAAACAGTGACTTGCCGCCGGCTTTCCCGGCCAGCCTGCTACCATCTGCCCCCATTCTGCACGGGTTTGGAAGGTTCGGATGACGCTGGAGGAGATTCGGGGGCTGGTGGCCGGTGAAATGGCCGCCGTGGACAGGGTCATCCGCACCAGGCTGGGCAGCACCGTCCCCCTGGTCAGCCAGGTGGCCGAGCACATCGTCGCGGGGGGCGGCAAGCGCCTGAGGCCCCTGGTGGTGCTGCTGTCGGCCCATGCGGCCTCCCCGGGCGGCCAGCCCCGGGACGAGCGGCACATCGAGGCCGCCGGCTTCATCGAGTTCATCCACACCGCCACCCTGCTGCACGACGACGTGGTCGACCACTCCGAGATGCGCCGCGGCCGGGAGACCGCCAACGCGCTGTTCGGCAACGAGGCCAGCGTGCTGGTGGGCGATTTCGTCTACTCCCGGGCCTTCCAGATGATGGCCGCCATCGGCGTGCAGGCGGTGATGGAGATCATGGCCGACGCCACCAACGTGATCGCCGAGGGCGAGGTACTGCAGCTGATGAACGCGCAGGACCCGGACACCACCGAGGAGCGCTACCTCGAGGTGATCCACCGCAAGACGGCCAAGCTGTTCGAGGCCGGCGCCGAGGTGGCCGCGGTGCTGGCCGGCGCCGATGCCAGGGTGCAGCAGGCCCTGGCCGACTACGGCCGGCACCTGGGCACGGCCTTCCAGCTCATCGACGACGTGCTCGACTACCGTTCGGACCCCGCCACCCGCGGCAAGAACCTGGGCGAGGACCTGGCCGAGGGCAAGATGACCCTGCCGCTGATCCACGCGCTGCGCCACGCCGCGCCGGCTGACCGGGACATGATCCGCGCCGCCGTGACCCACGCCGGTGAGGACGCCGGCGGCGAAGCCGCGGACCTGGCGCGCATCGTGGCCTGCATCGATGCGGCGGGCGGCATCGAGTACACCCGGCAGCGCGCCTGGGACGAATCGCAGGCCGCCGCCGATGCGCTGGCCCCGCTGGCCCGTTCGCCCTGGCGCGACGCACTGGCGTCGCTGGCAGAGGTTGCCGTCGGGAGGGATCGCTGACGGCCGGAACGGGGGTGCGTGCCGGTTCCTGTGCGCAAGTTGCAACAGGGCCGTGACATTCCCGCCATCGGTCGCTTAAACTCCCGCGCCCACACCGTCGGGGTGTAGCTCAGCCTGGTAGAGCACTACGTTCGGGACGTAGGTGTCGCACGTTCAAATCGTGTCACCCCGACCAATTCCTCCCCTCCTGGATTGACCAGCACTTCCGTTCGCG
>CAYVZE010000106.1:0-6970 GCA_964455685.1 uncultured Steroidobacteraceae bacterium | reverse complement strand
AGCTGATGTTGTTGATGTCCTCGGAGGTGCAGCCGAAGTGCACCAGCTCCAGCTGGGCCGGGGTGGCGCCGGCGGTGCGGATCTCGTCCCGGACGAAGTACTCCACCGCCTTCACGTCGTGGTTGATGCGCTTCTCGATGGTCTTGACCATCGCGGCCGCGGTGCTGCCCGGGTCCTCGGCCAGCTCGGCGATGCGGCGCTCCACCGGCGCGGCGAAGGGCAGGGCCGCGATGCTCCCCTTGAGCGACTCGGCCTGCTGCTGCAGCCACAGCGCCTCCACCCGGATGCGCTCCCTGACCAGGCCGGCCTCCGAGAGCAGCTGGGCGAGTTCTTCAGTGGCGGCACGATAGCGCCCGTCGACGGGCGACAACGCGGTCAGGCTTGCGTCCATGGGTGTTTAACGGAAAACCGGGAGGGAGTGGGGGAAGAGACGGATGTTAGAATCCCGATGATAACCGAAGCGGTTGCAACTGTTGGCAAAGGCGGAGCGATGAGCAGCAGCGATTACCGGATCGAACGCGACAGCATGGGCGAACTGAAGGTGCCGGCCTCGGCGCTGTGGGGTGCGCAGACCCAGCGCGCGGTACAGAATTTCCCGATCAGCGGCAGGCCCATGCCGCGCGACTTCATCCGCGCCGTGGCGCTGATCAAGGCCGCGGCGGCCCGCGCCAACACGGCGCTGGGGCTGCTGGACAAGGCCACCAGCGAGGCCATCGTCAAGGCCGCCGAGGCCGTGGCCCGCGGCGAGCACGATGCGCAGTTCCCGGTCGACGTGTTCCAGACCGGCTCGGGCACCAGCACCAACATGAACGCCAACGAGGTGATCGCGAAGCTCGCCTCGGGCCACCTCGGCAAGGCCGTGCACCCCAACGACGAGGTGAATATGGCCCAGAGCAGCAACGACGTGATCCCCACCGCGATCCACGTCAGCGCGTCGCTGGCCTGGCGCGAATCGCTGAAGCCCGCGCTGGAACACCTGGTCGAGGTGCTGAAGAAGAAGGAAGCCGAGGTGGGTCCGCTGGTGAAGACCGGCCGCACGCACCTGATGGACGCCATGCCGGTGACCTTCGGCCAGGAGATCGGCGCCTGGCGCACCCAGGTCCAGAAGGCCATCGAACGCCTCGCGGCAGTGGAACCGCGGCTGTTCCAGCTCGCCCAGGGCGGCACCGCCGTGGGCACGGGCATCAACGCCCACCCGGATTTCCCGCAGCGCTTCTGCGAGGAGCTCGCGCGCGCCACCGGCCTGGCCTTCCGGCCGAACTCCAGCCTGTTCGAGGGCATCGCCACGCAGGACACGGCGGTGGAGTTCTCCGGCCAGCTCAAGACCCTGGCCGTGTCGCTGATGAAGATCGCCAACGACCTGCGCTGGATGAACAGCGGCCCGCTGGCGGGCCTGGCCGAGATCGCGCTGCCG
The DNA here is from genome assembly GCA_964455685.1 of uncultured Steroidobacteraceae bacterium. Taxonomy (GTDB): domain Bacteria; phylum Pseudomonadota; class Gammaproteobacteria; order Steroidobacterales; family Steroidobacteraceae; genus ZC4RG30. The sequence continues at coordinate 5,556 of CAYVZE010000106.1, read as the reverse complement.
GCGCTGCAGCCGGGAAGCAGCATCATGCCGGGCAAGGTGAACCCGGTGATCCCCGAGGCCACCGCGATGGTGGCCGCCGAGGTGATGGGCAACGACGTGTCCATCACCGTGGCCGGGCAGTCGGGCAATTTCCAGCTCAACGTGATGCTGCCGCTGGTGGGCTACAAGCTGCTGGAGAGCATCCGCCTGCTGGCCAATGTCTCGCGCCAGCTTGCCGATGCCGCCATTGCCGGCTTCAAGGTCAACGAGGCGCGACTGAAGGATGCGCTGGACAGGAATCCCATCCTGGTCACCGCGCTGAACCCGGTGATCGGCTACGAGAAGGGCGCGGCTATCGCCAAGAAGGCCTATGCCGAAGGCAAGCCCATCCTGGAGGTGGCCGCGGCCAACACCGACCTGCCGCGCGAGAAGCTGCAGGAGCTGCTCGATCCGGCCGACCTGGCCCGCGGCGGCATCAAGGGCGGCACCAGCGGCGGCGGCTGAGTCACCCCGCACGTGGCCAGCAGCGGCGCATCCGACCTTGCCGGCGTCCGGCGTTTGCTGGAGGCCATGCGCCGCCTGCGCGATCCGCAGGGCGGCTGCCCCTGGGATCGCGCACAGGATTCCAGGAGCCTGGCGCGCTACACGCTGGAGGAGGCCTGCGAGGTCATCGCCGCCATCGAGTCCGGTGACGCGGCCGCGCTGCGCGAGGAGCTCGGCGACCTGCTGTTCCAGGTCGTGTTCCATGCCGAGCTGGCGCGCGAGCGCGGCGAGTACGACTTCGACGCCGTGGCCGATGCCATCGCCACCAAGCTCGAACGCCGCCACCCGCATGTGTTCGGCGGCGCCGACGGCCGAGATGCCGGCCACTGGGAAGAGCTCAAGGCCGAGGAACGCGCCGCGCGCGGCGCCAGCAGCGCGCTCGACGACGTGCCCCTGACGCTGCCGGCGCTGGCCCGCGCCGCCAAGCTCGGCAAGCGCGCCGCCCGGGTGGGCTTCGACTGGCCTGATGCCGAGGGCGCGCGCGCCAAGGTGTTCGAGGAGCTGGAGGAGATCGAGGCCGCCCGGCGGGGCGAGGGCGATTCCTCGCTGGAGGACGAGGTCGGCGACCTGCTGCTGGCCGTGACCAGCTTCGCCCGCCACCTGGGGGTGGAGCCCGAGACCGCCCTGCGCCGGGCCAGCCAGCGCTTCGAGCAGCGATTCCGCGCCCTGGAGGCCCTGGCCCGCCAGCGGGGGCTGGATCCGGCCCGGCTGGATGCCGCGGCGGTGGACGACCTCTGGGAGGAGGTCAAGAAGGGCATTCAGTCCTGATTCATTGACGGCCGCGCAGTATTGCTTCCAGGCCCGCTGGAAAGGGCGGGCATCGGAGGCAGTCATGAACAAGAAGATCCTCGCAGCACTCGCGGCCATGGTCATCGGCGCGGCAGCCCTGCCGGCGCAGGCAGGCGGGCGCCACGCTCCCCATCCCCCCCACCACGGCGCGCGCGCCAAGGTGGTGCGCGTGGACCCCATCTACGAACGTGTCCGCGTCAGCGTGCCGGTGGAGCACTGCTGGAATGAGCAGGTGCGGCATGTCCATGGCGGCGCGGACAAGGTGGCGGCCACCGTGGCCGGCAGCGCAGTGGGTGCCGTGATCGGCAACCGCATCGGTGACGGCCGCGGCGCCGCCACGGTGGTGGGTGCCATTGCCGGTGCAGTGGTGGGCAACGAGCTGGCCGGCGACGGCCGGCGCGAGGTGCACTACCGCACGGTGCGCCGCTGCGAGGTGCGCCACGAGCAGCGCTTCGAGCGCCAGGTGGTGGCCTACCGGGTCACGTACGAGCATCGCGGCCGCCGCGAAGTGACCCGCCTGGCCTATGATCCGGGTCGCTACGTGGTCATCGCGGATGTTCGCCGCCGTGGCTGATCGCTTACGATAGGAAGGGACATGGGACGGTTCACCACCAGGCTGGGTCGCACGGGGATCGGCAGGATGCTGCCGGTCCTCGCTGCGTTGCTGATCGCGCTTCCTGCCGGTGCGCTCGAGCCGCGCCGCGAGCCGCGCTTCGAGCCCGGCTCCCCGCCGCTGGGCGTGCGCGAGCCGCCACGCCAGGCGGCCCAGAACCCCGACCGCATCATCCGTGACATCGAGAAGAAGTACGACGCGCGGGTGGTGCGCCAGCAGATGAAGGAGCACAACGGCCGCAAGGTGCTGGTGCTGCGGCTGGACGATGGCCGGCGCGTCTGGAAGGTTGAAGTCGACCCGGTGACCGGCAAGGAGCAGTAATGCGGGCGCTGGTGGTCGAAGACGAGGACGCGCTGCGCGAGGCCCTGCGGCGCGACCTTTCCGCCGCGGGCTTCACGGTCGACACGGCCGCCGATGGCGAGGAGGGCCTGTACGCGGGCACCGAGTACCCCATCGACGTGGCGGTGATCGACCTGGGCCTGCCCAAGCTGCCGGGGCTGGAGCTGATCCGCAAGCTGCGTGCGAAGGACCGCCGCTTCCCCATCCTGATCCTCACCGCGCGCGACCGCTGGCAGGACAAGGTCGAGGGCCTGGATGCCGGCGCCGACGACTACGTGGCCAAGCCCTTCCACTTCGAGGAAGTACTGGCCCGCATCCAGGCGCTGCTGCGCCGGAGCGGCGGCTGGGCTTCCTCCACCCTGGCCTGCGGCCCGGTGGCGCTGGACACCCGCGCCCAGACCGTCACGGTTGAAGGCAAGCCGGTGGAACTGACCACCTTCGAGTACCGCATCCTCGAGCACCTGATGCTCAAGGCCGGCGAGATCATCTCCAAGACCGATCTCACCGAGCAGCTCTACGAGCAGGACTACGAGCGCGACAGCAATGTCATCGAGGTGTTCATCGGGCGGCTGCGCCGCAAGCTCGATCCCGAGGACCGCATCAAGCCCATCGAGACGCTGCGCGGCCGCGGCTACCGTTTCGCGCTGCCCCGCACGGCGGGCTGAAGGGGCGGCCGCGCCGCGCCCGCACGCATGCGCTCCATCAGCCAGCGCCTGCTGATCTGTCTCACGCTGCTGCTGCTGCTGTTCTTCGGCGTGATGATCGCCGTGCTCGAGGCGCGCTTCCGCGCCACCGCCGAGCGCGCGCAGCGCGAGCTGCTGGAAGGACAGATGCTCGCCCTGGTCCAGTCGGTGGACATCGGCGAGGACGGGCAGGTGACCTCGGACCTGGCCGACTCCGAGGCGCGCCTGGCCGTGCCGGGCTCGGGCCTTTACGCCGCCATCCGCGCCGGCAGCCACCTCCTGTGGCGCTCGCCGTCCTCCGCCGGGCACGTGACCGACTTCGGGCCGCAGCTGGAGCCGGGCGAGAACGCCTCCCACGAGCTGGTGGGACTGGGCGGGCAGCGGCTGGCGGCCCTGAGCCGGGGCCGCCTCTGGGAGGACGTGGGCAGGCTCACGCTGACCGTGGCCACGGACACCAGCACCTATGACGCGGAGCTGAAGATGTTCCGCCGCGGCCTGCAGGGCGGCTTCGCGGTGGTGGCGGCGCTGCTGCTGCTGGCGCTGGCCGGCCTGCTGCGCTGGATGCTGGCGCCGCTGCGGCGGCTGGCCTCGCAGATCCGCGAGGTGGAGCAGGGCGAGCGCGACCAGCTCGGCAATTCCTGGCCCACCGAGCTCACCGGCGTGGTGGCCAACCTCAACACGCTGCTGGCCGCCGAACGCACCCGCATCGCGCGCTACCGCGACACCCTGGGCAACCTCGCGCACAGCCTGAAGACGCCGCTGGCGGTGCTGCGCGCCAGCTTCCCGCCGGGCGCGCCGGGCGCCGCGCAGGTCAACCAGCAGGTCGAGCGCATGACGGCCATCGTCGAGCACCAGCTGCGCAAGGCCGCCACCAGCGGCGGCGCCAGCGTGGGCAGGCACGCCGTGCCATTGCTGCCCATCGCGCAGGACCTGCGCGGTGCCATGCTCAAGGCGCATGGCCGCAAGGACTTCTCGCTCGAGGTGGCCGTGCCCGAGTCGCTGCTGTTCGTCGGCGACAAGGACGACCTCACCGAGGCTCTGGGCAACCTGATGGACAACGCCGCCAAGTGGTGCCGCTCGCAGGTGCGCGTCAGCGCCGTCCTCGACCCGCAGGCCGGCGCCTCGCAGAAGCTGCGCATCGTGGTGGAGGACGACGGCCCCGGCATCGCCGCCGAGGACCGCGCGCGCGTGATCGAACGCGGCGCGCGCGCCGACGAGCACACCCCCGGCCACGGCCTGGGACTGGCCATGGTGCGCGACATGGCCGACGTCTACGGCGGCAGGCTGGAGCTGTCCGCCTCGGCACTGGGCGGCGCGCGCATCGAGCTGGCGCTGCCCGGGAGGCAGCGTTGAGCTTCGACGGCCGCAGCTTCGCGGCGACCCTGCCGCGGCGTCCCGGCGTCTACCGCATGTACGGCAGCGAGGCCGCCGACCCGGCGGCACTGCTGTACGTGGGCAAGGCCGCCAGCCTGCGCGACCGCGTGGGCAGTTACTTCCAGGCTGGCCCGCATGCGCCCAAGGTCGAGGTGATGCTCAGGCAGGTGCGCCACATCGAGGTCACCGTCACCGCCAACGAGACCGAGGCGCTGCTGCTCGAGTACAACCTCATCAAGGAGCACCGGCCGCGCTTCAACGTGGTGCTGCGGGATGACAAGAGCTTCCCGTGGATCCAGCTGCACGACCACGAGTTCCCTCGATTGTCCGTTTACCGCGGGCCGCGCACCGGCAAGGCGCGCTATTTCGGGCCGTACCCCAACGTGGGCGCGGTGCGCGCAGCGCTGCAGCAGCTGCAGAAGCTGTTCCGCCTGCGCAATTGCCGCGACGGCTTCTTCGCCAACCGCACCCGTCCCTGCCTGCAGTACCAGATCGGCCGCTGCTCGGCGCCCTGCGTGGGCCTGATCGACCGCGAGGCCTATGCGAAGGACGTGGAATCGGCGGTGATGGTGCTGGAGGGGCGCGACACCGAGGTCACGCGCATGCTCGAGCAGCGCATGCACGCGGCGGCCGAAGCGCTGGAGTTCGAGAAGGCCGCGGCCCTGCGCGACCAGCTGGTGAACCTGCGCGCCCTCCAGGCCGAGCAGGCCATCGACACCGGCGGCTCGCATGACGTGGACGTGTTCGCCATCGTCGGCGACCCGGGCGACTACGCCATCAGCCTGCTGCTGGTGCGCGGCGGCCGCAACCTCGGCACCACCGCGTACTTCCCGCGCTCCCCGGGCACCCGCGAGGAGGTGCTGGCTTCCTTCCTGCTGCAGCACTACGCGCGCGAGGAGCCGCCGGCGGAAGTCAGGGTGAACATCGAACTGCCCGATGCTGCGGCGCTGGGCGAGGCGCTCACGCAGCGCCACGGCCGGCAGGTCACCGTGTCGCGCCCGTCGCGCGGCCTGCCGGCACGCTGGGCCGAGGCCGCCGCGAACAATGCGCAGCAGTCGCTGCGCCTGCGCATGTCACGCCGTGGCGAAACCGCGGAGCTGCTGGAAGCGGTGCGCGAGGCGCTCGACCTGCCGGAGACGCCGGCACGCATCGAGTGCTTCGACATCAGCCATACCGGCGGGGAGGGTACGGTGGCCTCCTGCGTGGTGTTCACCACCGAGGGCATCGCGCGCAAGG
>CAYVZE010000105.1:0-7087 GCA_964455685.1 uncultured Steroidobacteraceae bacterium | reverse complement strand
TGTCCTCGTAGATGTTGTTCCACTGCTGCGCCCAGATGTTGCCGAACAGGTGCGCGGGCACCGGCTGGCCGGCAGGAACGCGGTTGGCGCCGTACTTCTCCGCCAGCCGGTCGCGCGCGTAGCAGTGCAGCTCGTCGTACAGCGGCTTGACCTGGCTCCACAGCCGGTCCACCTCCTGCACGAACTCGTCCACGGGCATGTCGTAGCCGGAGCGCCACATCACGCCCAGGTCCTCGTAACCCAGTTCGCGGGCGCCCTCGTTGGCCAGCTCGACGAAGCGCACGTAGTCCTCGCGCATAGGCCGGCTGATGGTGTGCCAGCCCGTCCAGGCTTCCAGCAGCTGCTCCGGATTGCGGCTCCTGGCCATCACCTCGGACACATCGTCGATGTTGTGGCACACCTCCTGGCCGCCCACGGTCTCGCAGTACTTGCCCTCGCCGTACATGGCCTCCAGCTTCGCCGAGAGCTGCGCCAGCTCGGCGCGTTTCCCCGGGTCATCGGGCGCGGGCGCCGACACGCCCAGGCGCAGCAGCTTCAACGTGCGTTCGGTGGCCGGATCGAGCGCCACGCCCTCGAAGCGGCGCGCATCCTTGACGGCGCGGCTGAGCCGCTCGAGGTAGCGCTCGTAGGCGCGCGCGTTCAGCAGCTGGGTGTCCGGCGTGATGTAGGTGGCCTGCACCCAGCCGGCGGCGGCGGCCTCGTCGTCCAGCGCGCGGAACTCGCGGCCGAGCTCCTCGACGAACTGGCGCGCCTCCTCGGCCGTGGGACGGGGTTGCTTGCTGCATGCGGCGGCCAGCAGGCACAGCAGCAGGGGCGGGAGGGTACGAATGGAACGGGATGCGATGGACATGGGGCCTCCGGGGCAGGCTGGCGCCCCCGTTGCGGACCGGACAGAATTTACCGCTTTCCGGCCCGCGCAGTGCGACCAGGCGGGGTTCCGGGCAAGATGAACAAGGCGTAAACAGCCCGCCGGTCGCCCACCTTGTAGGATACGGACGCATGCGCCTGCTGCTGATCGAAGATGATGCCGAGGCCGCGCAGTACCTGGCGCGGGGACTGGGCGAGAGCGGTTACGAGGTCGAGGTGGCCCCGGACGGGCGCGTCGGCCGCGAGCGTGCGATCGAGGGCGACCACGACCTGATCATCGCCGACCGCAACCTGCCGCATATCGACGGCCTGACCATCGTGCAGATGCTCCGCGCCGCCGGCAAGACCGTGCCGGTGCTGATCCTGTCCGCGCTGGGTTCGGTGGACGACCGCATCGAGGGCCTGCGCGCCGGCGGCGACGACTACCTGATCAAGCCCTTTGCCTTCGAGGAGCTGCTGGCGCGAATCGAGGCGCTGCTGCGCCGTGGCCAGGGTGCGCAGGTGCTCACCCGCCTGAAGGTCGCCGACCTGGAGATGGACCTGCTTTCACGCACGGTCACCCGCGCCGGCAGGCGCATCGACCTGACCACCAAGGAATTCCAGCTGCTGGAGTACCTGATGCGTCGCCAGGGGCAGGTGGTGACGCGCAGCATGCTGCTCGAGGGTGTCTGGGACCTGCACTTCGACCCGCAGACCAACATCATCGACGTGCACATGAGCCGCCTGCGGGCCGCCGTCGACCGCGACTTCGACCGCCAGCTCATCCACACGGTGCGCGGCGCGGGCTACGTGCTGCGCGAATGAACCCGCGCTCGTGGCTGCGTTCCTCCGCGGCGCGGCTCACGCTCACCTACAGCGTGGTGGTGCTGCTGCTCGTGGTCGCGCTGCAGGGCACCGTGTGGCTGCTGACGCGCAACGCGCTGGAGAACGAGGTGCGGCGCGTGATGACCGCCGAACTCGACAAGCTGGCGCAGGACTATGCCCAGGGCGGCGTCGGCGAGCTGTACTACGTGCTGCGTTCGCGCTCGGACAGCTGGGGCCGCACCGGTGCCGTGTACCTGCTGGCCGACAGCGCGCTGGTGCCCATGGTAGGCAACCTGTCGGCCTGGCCGCGTGACGTGCAGCCGGTGCACGACTCCGAGGTGCGCTTCCGCATTGCCGCCGCCGGCGAGATGACCACCCATCCCGTGCGCGCACACGTGGTGATGCTGTCCGGCGGCCACTGGCTGCTGGTGGGTACCGACACCAGCGAAATGGAGCGCGCGCTGCGCCGCTTCGGCTGGGCCAGCATGTGGGGCGTGATCGCCATCACCGTGCTGATCGTGCTGCTGGGACGCTGGTTCGCCGCGCAGACCACGCGCCGCGTGCGCGAGTTTTCCGACACCTGCGATGCCATCGTGCACAGCGACCTGTCGCGCCGGCTGGAGATCAGCGGCAAGGGCGACGAGTTCGACCAGCTCGGCCGCACCGTCAACGACATGCTGGCGCGGCTGGAGCAGCAGGCGGTGCTGCTCAGGACCACCTACGGCAGCATCGCCCACGACCTGCGCACGCCGCTGTACCGCCTGCGCGTGCGCATGGAGGAGGCACTGCGCAAGGCCGCGCTGCCGCCCGAGGGGCAGGAGATCGTGCAGCCTGCGCTGCAGGAGCTGGACCGCGTGCAGCGCACGCTGGCCACGCTGCTGGAAATCGCGCGCGCGGAGAGTGGCAGCCCCATGGCCGACGGTGAGCGTGTCGACCTGGCGCAGCTGGTGCGCGAGATGCACGAACTCTACCAGCCGGCCATGCAGGAGCAGGGGCTGGAGCTGGTGCTCAGCTGTGATGGCGAGGCGGTGCTGACGGGCAAGCGCCAGCTGCTGGCGCAGCTCATTGCCAACCTGCTGGAGAACGCGCTGAAGCATGCCCGCGGCGGCACGCGGGTGGAGGTGTCACTGCAGGGCGATGCGCGTGCGGTGACCCTGGCGATCAGCGACAATGGCCCGGGCATGCAGCCCGGCACGCCCTCGGGCAGCGGGCTGGGGCTGAACCTGGTCAGGGCCATCGCCAAGCTGCATCGCGGCGAGGTTGCGCTGCACGACAACTCGCCCGGATTACGGGTGGAGTGCCGCTTCGAACGGCCGCAACAGGCCTCGGCCTGATTCCCTACAGCGACGCCGCGCCGAAGGTGTCGCAGGCCTCCACCTGGCCGCTCTGGAAGCCGCGCGTGAACCAGCGCTGGCGCTGCTCGGAGGTGCCGTGCGTGAAGCTCTCGGGCACCACATAGCCCTGGGTCTTCTTCTGGATCATGTCGTCGCCCACGGCGGCGGCCGCGACCAGCGCGTCGCGCACGTCCTGCTCGGTGATGCGGTCGCGGGCGTAATGCGCCCACACGCCGGCGAAACAGTCGGCCTGCAGTTCCATGCGCACCTGCAGCGCATTGCTCTCGGCCTCGCTGGCGCGGCTCTGCCGGGTGCGCACCTGGTTGGAGATGCCGGTGACGGTCTGCACATGGTGGCCCACCTCGTGCGCGATCACGTAGGCCTTGGCGAAGCTGTCGTCACGGGCCGCGTCCTGCGGGCCGCCGAACTGCCCTGCGAGCTGGTGGAAGAAGTTCAGGTCGATGTACACGCCCTGGTCGGCCGGGCAGTAGAACGGGCCCAGCGCCGAGGTGGCGGTGCCGCAGCCGGTGCGCTGCGGGTTGTCGAACAGCACCAGCACCGGCGGCGGGTAGGAGGAGCCGGCGCGGTTGAACAGCGCGCCCCAGACGTCCTCGGTGGAGCCGAGCACGGCCGTGGTGAAGGCGCCGGCGTCATCGCTGGGCGGGCCGGAGGCCGGTGCGGACGCACCTGCGCCCACGCCAGTGGTGTCGAGCAGGCCCATCACCAGGCGCGGATCCACGCCGAGGAACCAGGCCGCGGCCAATGCGATGAGCCCGCCCAGACCGAGCTTCAGTCCGGTGCCGCCACCGCCGCCGCGCAGGTCCTTCACGTTCTGGCTTCGTCTCAGGTCGCGCCAGCGCATCAGGCTCTCCAGGAAGGCATGTGCCGGCAGATTATCATGCGCGCCCCATGACCGACTCTTCCCGCCTGCCCGTCCACGAGATCCTGCCCGAACTGCGCGAGCGGCTCTGCAATGGCCGCAACGTGGTGCTGGTGGCGCCGCCCGGCGCGGGCAAGAGCACCCTGGTGCCGCTGGCACTGCTGCAGGAGCCCTGGGCGAAGGGGCAGAAGATCCTGCTGCTGGAGCCGCGCCGGCTGGCGGCGCGCGCGGTGGCCACGCGCATGGCCGCGACGCTGGGCGAGCGTCCCGGCGACACCGTCGGCTGGCGCATGCGCCTGGATACCCGCGTGGGCCCGCGCACCCGGCTCGAGGTGGTCACCGAGGGCATCCTCACCCGCATGCTGCAGCACGACCCTGCGCTGGAAGGCGTGGCCGCGGTGGTGTTCGACGAGTTCCACGAGCGCAGCCTCAACGCCGATCTGGGACTGGTGCTTTGCCGCGAGGCGCAGGAGTCCCTTGGCCTGCCGCTGAAACTGGTGGTGATGTCCGCCACGCTGGATGCCGCGGCCGTGGCCCGCGTGCTGGGCGATGCGCCGGTGGTCGAGGCGCGCGGTCGTTCATATCCGGTCGAGGTGCACTACCTCGGGCGCGGCCTGCCGCCGCTGCCCGGGCAGCGCACGCTCGCGCCGCGCGACATCGAGCGCCTGGCCGCGCAGGTGCGGCAGGTGCTCGATGCCACCGACGGCGACGCGCTGGTGTTCCTGCCCGGTGCGCCCGAGATCCATCGCCTGCGCGCGCAGCTCGAAGGGCAGGGCACGCGCGACGTGGTGGTCCATGCCCTGCACGGCGAGATGCGCATCGAGTCGCAGCAGGAGGTGCTCGAGCCCGACCCGCGCGGCCGGCGCAAGGTCATCCTCTCCACCAATATCGCCGAGACCAGCCTCACCATCGAGGGCGTGCAGGTGGTGATCGATTCCGGGCTGGCGCGCCGCTCGCTGTTCGATCCGGGCACGGGCATGGAGCGGCTGGTGACGGTGCGCATCTCCCAGGCCTCGGCGGCGCAGCGCGCCGGGCGCGCGGGACGCACCGCACCGGGCAGTGCGTGGCGCCTGTGGGGCGAGGGTGCACAGGCGACGCTGGCGCCGCAGACCCCGCCCGAGATCCTCACCTCCGACCTCGCGCCGCTGGCGCTGGAACTGGCGCGCTGGGGCGCGCGTGACGTGGGCGCCATGCCCTGGATGGATCCGCCGCCGGCCGCGTCGCTGGCGCAGGCGCGCGAACTGCTGCGCCGGCTGGAGGCCATCGACGCCACGGGCGCCATCACTTCCACCGGCAGCGAGATGCTGCTCACCGGGCTGCATCCGCGGCTGGCGCACATGCTGGTGCGCGCCCGCGGCACGCCGCTGGCGCCGCTGGCAGCGAACCTGGCAGCGCTGCTGTCGGAGCGCGACCTGCTGCGCGAGGCGCGCGACCCGGACGTGCGCACCCGGCTGGAACTGCTGCGCGGCGATGTCCCTGGCGCGGAACGCGGTGCGCTGATGCGCGTGCGCGAGCTGGCGAAGCGGCTGGCGCCGGGCCGCGTGGATGGCGCGCAGGATGCCGATGCCGGGCTGGTGCTGGCCTGGGCGTATCCGGATCGCGTGGCGCAGTTGCGCCCCGGCTCCGGCGGTGCGGCAGGACAGCGCTACCTGCTGGCCAACGGCCGCGGTGCGGTGCTGGAGGGCGCGTCGACCCTGACCGGATCGCAGTACCTGGTGGCGCTGGACCTCGACGACGCCGACGCGGCCGAGGCGCGCATCCGCCTGGCCGCGCCGCTGACGCTGGCGCAGCTCCAGTCCGCGTTGGGCGCGCAGGTCACGCAGGGCATCGAGACCGACACCGACCCGCGCACCGGTGCGCCGCGCGCGCGCCAGGTGCGGCGGCTGGAAGCGCTGGTGCTGGAGGAGCGCCGGGTGGAACTGGATCCGGCCGAGCGCAGGGCCGCGCTGCTGGAACAGGTGCGGCGGGGCGGGATCGACGTGCTGCCCTGGGGCGAGGCCGGCCGGCGCCTGCGCGCGCGGCTGGCTTTCACGCAAGCGCATCGCGGGCAAGCGTTGGACCTGCCGGCCAGTGACGAGGCCACGCTGCTGGCCGAGCTGCCGCAGTGGCTGGAACCCTGCCTTGATGGCATCACCCGCCTCGAGCAGCTCGACTCCGGCCAGCTCACCGAGGCGCTGTTGTCGCGCTACAGCTGGGCGCAGCGCCGCCTGCTGGACGAGTTCGCGCCCTCGCACATCACCGTGCCCACGGGTTCGCGCATCCCGGTGGACTACGAGGACGACAATGCCCCTTGCATCGAGGTGCGCATGCAGGAGGTCTTCGGCCTGGCCGACACGCCGCGCATCGCCGGCGGCCGCGTGCCGGTGACCTTGAAGCTGCTGTCGCCGGCGCGCCGACCCATGCAGATCACGCGCGACCTCGCCGGATTCTGGCGCGGCAGCTACGCCGAGGTGCGCAAGGACATGCGCGGGCGCTATCCCAGGCACTACTGGCCGGAGAACCCGCTGGAGGCCGAACCCGTGCGCGGCACGCGGCCGCGGCGCTGAGCCCGGCTGCATCGGCTAGAATGCGACGATGCTGTATTCCAAGGCCGTTCACATCCTGTTCGTCATCTCCTGGATGGCGGGCATCTTCTACCTGCCGCGCATCTTCGTTCACTTCGTGGAAGGCCGGAACGCCGGCGAGGACGTGCGCCGGCTGCAGGTGATGGCGCGCAAGCTCTACCACTTCACCAGCATGATGGGCGTGCTGGCGCTGGCCTCGGGCCTGTGGCTGTGGCTGCGCTACGGCTTCACCGGCGGCTGGCTGCACGCCAAGCTGACGCTGGTGGCGTTGCTGGTGGCCTACCACATCTCCATGCGCGTCTACACGAAGCGACTGCTGGCCAATGCCAGCCTGCCATCCTCCACCACGCTGCGCTGGTACAATGAGCTGCCGCTGCTGATCCTGGCCGGCATCCTGTTCTTCGTGGTGGTCAAGCCGTTCTGAGCGGCGCAGCCGGGCCGGCCATCATCACATCCCTGTCGAGGGCACGCGGGCTTGAAGGCCCGCGCGCCCTTCGCGCCATCAGTTGCCCGGGATCGCGTCCCGGTACTTCTCCCAGTTGCCGGTGATCTCCTCCAGGACCACCGAGCCCACGCGATACGCTGCCTCGATCGACGCTGCGAAGCCCGCGTATCCCTCGTTCTCGGCCAGCAGGTGC
>CAYVZE010000104.1:0-7103 GCA_964455685.1 uncultured Steroidobacteraceae bacterium | reverse complement strand
TGGCCATGCCCACCGCGATGCCCGAGGCGCCGTTGATCAGCAGGTTCGGGATGCGCGCCGGCAGCACCGCCGGCTCCTGCTCGGACTCGTCGTAGTTGGGGACGAAGTCGACCGTTTCCTTGTCGATGTCGGCCAGCAGCTCGTGCGCGATGCGCGCCATGCGCACCTCGGTGTAGCGCATGGCCGCCGGCATGTCGCCGTCCACCGAGCCGAAGTTGCCCTGGCCGTCGGCCAGCATGTAGCGCATCGAGAACGGCTGGGCCATGCGCACGATGGCGTCGTACACGGCCGAGTCGCCGTGCGGGTGGTACTTGCCGATCACGTCGCCCACCACGCGGGCGGACTTCTTGTAGGGCTTGTTCCAGTCGTTGCCCAGCTCGCGCATGGCGAACAGGACGCGCCGGTGCACGGGCTTCAAGCCATCGCGGACGTCGGGCAGCGCGCGTCCGACGATCACGCTCATTGCGTAGTCGAGGTACGACTGACGCATCTCGTCTTCGAGATTGACGGGCAGTATTTCGCGCGCGATTTCGCTCATTCGGCCAGGCTTTTCCATACCCCACACGGGGCCTGTCGCAAACCATTGATGCTACCATACGGGAGGTCCATTCCGGTGCCCCTGGGAGGCCGCGAGGCGCTATACTCCGCCCCCGTGAGCCAAGGTCTGGAAAGCAGCGCCGATCCGGCGGAAATCGCCAAGTTCGAGGCCCTCGCACACCGCTTCTGGGACAGCGAGGGCGAGTTCAAGCCCCTGCACCGGCTCAACCCCGCACGTGCCGACTACATCGCGCAGCGCGCCGCGCTTTCCGGCGCGCGCGTGCTGGACGTGGGCTGCGGCGGAGGCCTGCTGGCCGAGGCGCTGGCGCGCCGCGGGGCCCGGGTCACGGCCATCGACCTGGCGCCGGCCATGATCCAGACCGCGCAGCTGCATGCGGCGGAGGGCGGACTGTCGATCGACTACCGCGTGCAGGACGCCGCCGAGCTGGCCCGGGCCGCACCCCATGGCTTCGACGTGGTCTGCTGCATGGAGATGCTCGAGCACGTGGCCGATCCGGGCGCCTTCCTCGGCACGCTGGCGAAGCTGGCGCGCGCGGGTGGCGCGGTGTTCGTCTCCACGCTGAACCGCAACCTCAAGGCCTTCCTGATGGCCATCGTCGGTGCCGAGTACGTGCTGCGCCTGCTGCCGCGCGGCACGCACGAGTACGAGCGCTTCATCCGCCCCGCCGAACTGGCCGCCTGGGGCCGCGCCGCGGGCCTGGCGCTGCTCGATACCACCGGCCTGCACTACGAACCCTTCAGCGGGCGCTGCAGCCTGACCCGCGATGTGTCGGTGAACTACATCGCGCACCTGGCGCCCGTCGCCGCCTGATCCACCTTTTCCGCGGGACCACCCTTGAGCAACGCTTCCATCCGCGCGGTGCTGTTCGACCTCGACGGCACCCTGCTCGATACCGCGCCTGACCTGGTGTGCGTGCTGAACCAGGTGCGCACCGAAGCCGGCCGCGAGCCCCTGCCCTACGCCGCCGCCCGCGCGCATGTGTCGCATGGCTCCGGCGGCCTGATCCGCTTCGGCTTCCCCGACGAGGCCCCGGACGTTCAGGAGCGCTGGCGCCTGCGGCTGCTGGAGCTGTACAGCCGGCAGCTGGCCGTGGGGACGCGGCTGTTCGAGGGCTGCCGCGAGGTGCTCGACACACTGGCGGCGCGCGGCATGGGCTGGGGCATCGTGACCAACAAGCCCGCCTTCCTGACCGACCCGCTGCTGCTCGAGCTGGGCCTGGCGGCCGAGGCCGGCTGCGTGGTCTCGGGCGATACGCTGCCGCAGCGCAAGCCGCATCCCGCGCCGCTGCTGCTGGCCGCCTCGAAGCTGTCGCTGCCGCCCGGGCAGTGCCTGTACGTGGGTGATGCCGAGCGCGACGTGCAGGCCGCGCGCGCCGCCGGCATGCCGGTGCTGGTGGCACGCTATGGCTACCTGGGTCCTGATGACGACCCGCACCTGTGGGGGCCGGATGCCATGGTCGACCGGCCGCCGCAGATCATCGACTGGATCGACGGAAGGCTCCCATGAACCAGGCTCTCTCCGGACGCGTCATCGCCATCACCGGCGCCACCGGCGGCATCGGCCGTGCGCTGGTGCTCGCCTGCCTGAAGGAAGGCGCCGAAGTGGTGGCCATCGGCCGCAGCGAGGCGAAGCTGCGCGCCCTGCATGCCGAGTGCGAGGCGGTGGCGCCCGGCAAGGCGCAGATGGCCGTGCTCGACCTGGAGAAGGCGCTGGCTGCCGACTACGACCGCCTCGCCGAGGCCATCCTGCAGCGCTACGGGCGCCTGGACGGGCTGGTGCACTGCGCGGCGCTGCTGGGCACGCTCACGCCCATCGAACACTACGAGGTGCCCACCTGGTACCGCGTGATGCACGTGAACGTCACGGCGGCCTTTGCCCTCACCCAGGTGCTGCTGCCGGCGCTGCGCAGGTCGCAGGACGCCTCGGTGATCTTCACCTCAAGCAGCGTGGGGCGCCGCGGCCGTCCCAACTGGGGCGCCTACGCGGTCTCGAAGTTCGCCATCGAAGGACTCTCGCAGGTGCTGGCCTCGGAGCTCGAGGGCAACTCGAACATCCGCGTGAACACCATCAACCCGGGACGCGCGCGCACGGTGATGCGCCGCCAGGCCTATCCGTCCGAGGACATCTCCACGCTGCCGCTGCCGGAGACGCTGCTGGGGCCCTTCCTGAAGCTGCTCGGCCCCGAGGGTCGCGGCACCAGCGGGCAGGCGCTGGACAGCCAGTAAGGCCCGCCGCCCGCGGCGGGGGCGAACCGGATCTCCCTGCGCTTCAGCCGCGTGCCAGCACCAGCTGCATCTGCGCGGTGACGATGCCGCCGTCGGAACGCGCCTTCATGCGCAGCCCGCTGCTGCCCGGCTCATCGCCGAGGATGATGCCCGGGTAGGCCGGATGCGCCGTGCGCCGGCGGTACGGCTCGGAGGCCCGGTGCACCCGGTCGATCAGCTCCGGCTCGAAGTACAGCTGCGTGGTGAACAGGTGCTCGCCGCCGCTGTAGCGCATGGCGCGACCGCGCGGCTGCGAGCCCCGCCGCAGCACCATCACGTGCACATGCACGTCGCGGCCGTTGTACCAGCCGGGGAAGATGCTGCGGAAGGACACCACGCCGTTGCCGTCGCTGATGCCGGCGCCGCGGCAGAAGCGTTCGGCGTTCTTCAGGTCGCCGGGCCCGGGGCGGAAGCGGTACACCTCGTCCGGGTTCTGTTCACCTGGTTCGCCGAAACCGCTGTAGTAACCCTGCGCATCGCAGTGCCACACGTACACCTCGACGCCGGGCAGCGGTTGCACGTTGCAGCCCCCGCCGGCCGCGCGCAGCACGCGCAGGTGCAGCTGCATTTCGGTGCCCGGTTCCGCCGCGGGGTCGTAGCGACCGCGGATGTCCTGCCGGAACAGGCTGACATCGTCGTCGCGCTCGCCATCGTGGATGAAGAACGGTCCCTGGCCGGCGCGATCGGTGGGGCTGGGCCGGCAGTCCGGTACATCGTCCCAGGGCGGCACGGCCAGCGGCGCGGAGGTTCCGGCCGACTGCCCGGCGCCCCATGCGCGCGGCAGCAGCACACCGCCCAGGGTGGCCATGGCGCCGGCCACGACGCCGCGACGCGATGCCTTCGTCCGCCCGCGACCTGGATCGTGCCCGGATGCCATGGTTACCTCCGAGGTGTCAGTGGTCCCTCTCGCGCCGGATGCGTTCGGACCACAGGTCCGCATTGCGGATCCCGAGCGCCTCGGGATCAAAGCGCACCGGCCGGCCCGAATGCCTCTGCTGCTCATAGTCGCGCAGCGCCAGCAACGCCGGCTTCTGCAGGATCAGGATGGCGATGAGGTTGAACCACGCCATCAGCCCCACGCCGATGTCGCCCAGCGTCCAGGCGGCCGAGGCCGTGCGCAAGGTGCCATAGCCCACCGCCACCAGCATCAGCAGCCGCAGCGCCGCGATGAACCAGCGGTTGCGTACGTGGCGGTTCATGTACGACACGTTGGTCTCGGCCATGTAGTAGTAGGCCACGATGGTGGTGAAGGCGAAGAACAGCAGCGCCAGCGCCACGAACAGGTGGCCGAAGCCGGGGATGACGGACTCCACCGCGTGCTGCGCGTAGGCCGGTCCTTCTTCCACGCCGGGAAGATGCTCGAGGATGGGCTGGTTGTCCGGCCCGTACACGTTGTACTTGCCGGTGATCAGGATCATGAATGCCGTGGCCGAGCACACCAGCAGCGTGTCGACGTAGATCGAGAAGGCCTGCACGAAGCCCTGCTGCGCCGGGTGCGCATTCTCCGCGGCGGCGGCCGCGTGCGGGCCCGTGCCCTGCCCGGCCTCGTTGGAATACACGCCGCGCTTCACGCCCCATTCCACCGCCAGGCCGATGACGGCGCCGTAGGCGGCTTCCATGCCGAAGGCGCTGCGGATGATCAGCGCCAGCACCCGCGGCACCTCGCCGGCGTTCAGCACCATGACGATGATGGCGACCAGGATGTAGCCCACCGCCATGAAGGGCACTACCACCTGCGCGAAGCTGGCGATGCGCCGCACGCCGCCGATGATGATGAAGCCCAGTGCCACCAGCAGCGCCGCGGCCGTGGCCAGGCGCGGAACGCCCAGCGCCGTATCCAGGCTGGCGGCGATGGCATTGGCCTGCACGCCCGGCAGCAGGAAGCCCGTGGCCAGCACCGTGACCAGCGCGAACAGCCACGCGTACCACCGCAGTCCCATGGCCTTCTCGATATAGTAGGCCGGGCCGCCGCGGTACTGCTGGCGCTCGTCCTTTTCCTTGTAGATCTGCGCCAGGGTCGATTCGATGAAGGAGGTGGAGGCGCCGAGGAAGGCCACCAGCCACATCCAGAACACCGCTCCGGGTCCGCCGAAGGTGATCGCGGTGGCGACGCCGGCGATGTTGCCCACGCCAACGCGACCCGACAGCGACATGGCCAGCGCCTGGAAGGGACTCACGCCCGCTTCCGAACGCCGGCCTCCGAACATCAGCCGCAGCATTTCGGCGAACCCGCGCACCTGCATGAAGCGCGTCCGGACCGAGAAATAGAGCCCCGCGCCCAGACACAGGTACACCAGTGCCGGGCTCCACACCCAGGAATTGATCGTCTCGAAGAACGACTGAATCAGGCTTCCTCCGCCGCGTCCATGCCGGCCGGCTGCAGGAGGCCGGCGATCTCGTCTTCCCCGAGCTGGCGCACGTGGCCGCGCGCCAGCGAACGGTCCAGCCGGATGCCGCCCAGGGCCACGCGCAGCACGCGGCTCACGGTGGCGCCCTGCTCCTCCAGCAGCGCGCGCAGCTCGCGGCCGCTGGCGCCGATCGCCAGCACGCGGTACCAGTGGTTGGCCGCCTCGCCGCTGGTGGTGGGCTCGCATTCCTCCACGCGCAGGCGCGTGCCGTCCTGCAGGCGTCCGCGCAGCACGCCTTCGAGCTGATCCGGCGAGAGCTCGCCGCGCACCCGCAGGCTGAACTCCGCCGGCAGGTCGTGCACGGCGCGCTGCAGCTTCGCCGCCAGCTCGCCATCGGAAGTGAGGATCTCCAGCCCGCCATCGCCGCGCGGCATGGGACTGACCGGGATGTAGCGCCGGCCCACGCGGCGCGGCAGGCGTTCGGAAATCGCCTCGCGTGCTGCCGCGTCCCCGCCTTCGCGGGGCGGCAGCAGGTTCTCGCCGGGGGAACGATGGCACAGCCACGTGGCGGAGCGGCGCAGCGGCGCGCGGTGGATCAGGCGGCCATCGAGCTTGAGCAGGTCATTGCCGCGTGCGCGGCTGCCCAGGGTGGCGACCTCGCCGTTGATGGTGACGCGGCCGGCGCGGATCCATTCCTCGGCCTCGCGCCGCGAAGCCAGGCCGGCGCGCGCGAGGATCTTCTGCACGCGCTCGGCCCCGTCGTGGGTGTCAGGAAGCGGCTTCGTGTGCGGGCGCGCCGTCCTGCCCGGTTCCGTCTTCCACTTCTGCAGGTGCGGCCGCTGCGGGTTCCTCGGCGGGCGCTGCATCTGCTGCGCTTGCCTCGTGCTCGCCGGCTCCTGCGGATCCGGCGTCCTCTCCCGCCTCGGGCTGTTCCGTCCCGCCGGCCTCTTCGCCGGACTCGACGGCCTGTTCCCCGGACGCGTCCTCTTCCCCTGCTGTGGCGTCCGCTGTCTCATCACCCGCTGCTTCTCCGGCCTGTCCATCGGCCGATTCTCCCACATCCTCGGAGGGCGCCGGCAGCGCCACCGCACCCACCGGCTCGGGCAGCGCCAGCTGCGGGTCGAGCTCCTCCAGCGACTTGATTTCCGACAGCGGCGGCAGCTGGTCCAGCGACTTCAGGCCGAAGTAGTCGAGGAAGTCGCGCGTAGTGCCCAGCAGTTCGGGCCGGCCCGGCACCTCGCGGTGCCCGACCACGCGGATCCAGTTGCGCTCGAACAGCGTGCGGATGATGTTGGGATTCACCGCCACGCCGCGCACCGATTCGATCTCGCCGCGTGTCAGCGGCTGGCGGTAGGCGATGATGGCCAGCGTCTCCAGCAGCGCGCGCGAGTAGCGCGGCGGGCGCTCGGGCCACAGCCGCGACACCTGCTCGGCGAACTCGCGCCGGACCTGCACGCGGAAGCCCGCTGCGGTTTCCTTGAGCTCGACGGCACGGTCTTCCCACGAGGCGGCCAGCTCGGCCAGCGCCTCGCGCAGCTGCTCGTTGCTCGGACGGTCCACCTCGTCGAACAGCTGCGCCAGCTCGGCCAGCGACAGCGTGCGGCCGGCGGCCATCAGGCCCGCTTCCAGGACCTTGCGGGTGTATTCGGTATTCATTTCAGGCTTCCGTCTTGTCCCCGGGCAGCTGCGCCGGCTCCTGCTCCGGCGCGGCGCCCTCGTTTTCGCTCGCTTGCCGCGGGCTTTCGGCGGCCGCATCGGCGATCACGCCGGCATCCGGCGCGACCGCGCCATCGCCTGCAGCGGCGTCCGCCCCGGCGTCCGCAGCCTCGGCGGCAGCCGGCGCTGCCTCGGCGCCAGTCCTGCCTTCATCGAGGTTCATGTCGTCGGCGTCGACATCGGAATCCTCGTCGTCATCATCCACGCCATGCTCGG
>CAYVZE010000103.1:5845-7115 GCA_964455685.1 uncultured Steroidobacteraceae bacterium | reverse complement strand
TGCTGGCCAGCCTGTCGATGATCAGCCCGCTGTCCATCGACACCTTCCTGCCGTCCTTCCCCACCATCGCGGAGGAGTTCGGCATCACCAGCTGGCGCGTGCAGCAGATCATCACCGCCTACCTGCTGCCCTTCGCCTGCTTCTCGCTGGTGCACGGGCCGCTGTCCGATGCGCTCGGGCGCCGGCGCGTCGTGATCGGCGGGCTGGTGCTGTACACGGCCGGCTCCGTCGGCTGCTTCCTGGCCCCCACCTTCGGCACGCTGCTGTTCTGCCGCGTGCTGCAGGGCCTGGCCGCCGGCATCGGGCCCACGGTGGCGCGCGCGGTGGTGCGTGACCTGTTCGAGGGCACCAATGCGCAGCGGCTGATGAGCAGCACCATGCTGGTGTTCTCGCTGGCGCCGGCCATCGCGCCCATCATCGGCGGCTGGGTGCACGTGTCGCTGGGCTGGCGCTGGGTGTTCGGCATGCTGGTGGTGATGGGCGGCGTACTGCTGGTGACCTGCCTGCTGTGCCTGCCCGAGACCCATCCCCGGGAGCGCCGCACCCCGTTCAAGGTGCGCGCGCTGATCGCCAACTGCTGGCGCGTGGCCAGCGGCCTGCCGTTCTTCCTGCTGGCCGTGTCGGCCGCGCTGGCCATTGCCGCAGTGTTCATCTACATCGGCTCGGCGCCGGCCATCATCCTGGAGGTGTGGGGACTGAAGGAGACCCAGTTCCACTACATCTTCATCCCTGTGGTGGCGGGTTTCATGATCGCCTCGATCACCAGTGGCCGCATGGCGGGCCGCGTCGGCCGTGTCACCCAGCTGCGCCTCGGCTTCGGCCTGCTGTGCTTCGCCGGCGGTGTGGGTGTGCTGGTGCACAACCTCATCCCCGGCGGTGCGCCCGTGCTGGTGGTGCAGGTCCTGTGGTTCTGCATGGCGCTGGGCGCGCAGCTCACCTACCCGGTGCTGTCGCTGGAGATGATCGACATGCATCCGGAAGCGCGCGGAGCGGCGGCCTCGGTGCAGTCGTTCGTGGCGTTGACCGTCGGCGCGGTGGTGATGGGGATGGTGGCGCCCATCCTGCACGGCAATCTCAACGCGCTGGCGTGGATATCGCTGGTGGCGGGCATCATTGCGTGGGTGGCGTGGCGGATCGGCGTGCGGCTGCGCGGTCCGCATCAAGTGGACGAATAGTTCCGCGTCGCAGTGGCGTCCCGAAGGACGCTGGCAATGAAGCCGCTCTTCGCTTCCAGATAGGCCTTGCGGTCTTCCGCGAAACGCTCCGCCAG
>CAYVZE010000103.1:0-5745 GCA_964455685.1 uncultured Steroidobacteraceae bacterium | reverse complement strand
GCTCCGCCAGCGACAGGTGGTGCGTGCGCAGGATGCCATTGGATCGGCGGAAGAACCTGCGCCCGGGAATCTCCTCGTCGGGCCGGAACTCATAGCCCAGCTGCTCCAGTTCCGGCACCAGCGCAAGGCTGTCCTCGAAGTTCGGTACCGACACCATCAGGTCCAGGATGGGCTTGGCGCACAGCCCCGGGACGGACGTGCTGCCCACATGGTGCACGCCGAGGATCCGGCCACCGAGCGCCCGGCGAAGTTCTGCTTCTGCTTCGCTGAAAAGCACCGGCCATTCAGGCTGGTATTCGTGCAGGACGACGTGGCCGCTCTGCAGGCCGAGGACGCTCAGCTGCGCCTCCAGGCTTCACGGATGAGCCACGCCAGGCCCACGCCGCCCAGGCTCCAGCCCAGCCACTCGGGATCCAGCCTCGCCGCCAGCCAGATGACGCCGGAAAGCAGCACCAGCGCCGCGGCAGCGGAGTGGTTGCGCGCGACACCGCTCCGGCGGCCGACACGCTCCGCAGTGGAACGCCCGACCCGGTGCGCATCCGCCGCATACACCGACTCCGACGGCCTCGGCTTCGCCGCCTCCACCACCTGCTGCCTCAGCGCCAGGGGCGCATGCTCCAGCGCCGTCAGCAGCTCGGGCATCTGCTTCCACAGCCGCCGCGCCACGTTCACCGGGTGGCGCTTCTCGCGCATCCACTCGCGCAGGATGGGGCTGGCCGTCTTCCAGATGTCGAGCTCCGGATACAGCTGCCGCCCGAGTCCCTCGATGTTGAACATGGTCTTCTGCAGCAGCAGCAGCTGGGGCTGGATGCGCGCATCGAACCGGCGCAGGGCCTCGAACAGCCGCAGCAGCACCAGCCCGAAGGAGATGTCCTTCAGCGGCTTGTCGAAGATGGGCTCGCAGATGGTGCGGATGGCCGACTCCATCTCCTCGACGCGGATGTCATGCGGTACCCAGCCGGACTCCACGTGCAGCGTGGCCACGCGCCGGTAGTCGCGGTCGAACACGGCCAGGAAGTTCTGCGCCAGGTAGTCCTGGTCGGTGGCATCCAGCGTGCCGACGATGCCGAAGTCCACCGCCGCATAGCGCGGCTCGGCGGGGTTGTCGGCGATCACGAAGATGTTGCCGGGGTGCATGTCGGCGTGGAAGAAGTTGTGCCGGAACACCTGGGTGAAGAAGATCGCCACGCCGTTCTCGGACAGCTTGCGGAAGTCCACGCCCAGCTCGCGCAGGCGCGCGATGTCGCCGATGGGCACGCCGTGGATGCGCTCCATCACCATCACATTGTCGCGGCACAGGTCCCAGTGCACCTCGGGGACGTGCAGGCGCGCATCGCCGGCGAAGTTGCGCTTGAGGTGCGTGGCGTTGGCCGCCTCGCGCATCAGGTCGAGCTCGTCGAGGATGGTCTTCTCGTACTCGCGCACCACCTCCACGGGCCGCAGGCGCGCGGCCTCGGTGGACCAGCGGGCGGCCAGCCGCGCCACCTCGTACAGCACCTCGATGTCGCGCTCGATCAGCTCGCGCATGCCGGGGCGCAGGATCTTGACGATCACCTCCCGACCGTCCGGCAGGGTGGCGGCATGCACCTGGGCGATGGACGCGGCCGCCAGTGGCGTGGTGTCGAAGCGGGCGAACACGCTGTCGAGCGGCACGCCGAGGGCCTGCTCGGCGATGCTCTTCGCCACCTCGCCATCGAAGGGCGGCACCTGGTCCTGCAGCAGCACCAGCTCGTCGGCGATGTCCGGCGGCAGGAGGTCGCGGCGGGTCGAGAGGGCCTGGCCGAACTTCACGAACACCGGCCCCAGCTCCTGCAGCGCCAGCCGCAGGCGCGCGCCGCGCGTACCGGGATGCCGGCGCTGGAACCACAGCCACGGCAAGCAGGCGGCCACCAGCTTCAGGCGCCTGTGGATGCCCGTGCCGCGCGTGTAGTCGGCCAGCCCGTAGCGCCACAGCGCCTTCTGGATGGCAATCAGGCGGGACAGTGCGCGCAGCCTCATGCAGGCCTCCGGGCGACGTTGCAGGTGAGGAAGCGGGCGGGGATGAAGGCGGACGCGGCGGGGCGGGTCACGGGCCCGGCTCCCGCGATTCGAGCCGGTCGACGCGCGCGGCCAGCCGGTCCACCCGTTCGCGCAGCAGGTCCACCTCCTCGATGAACTGCCGCGCCTCGGCGCGCGACACCAGCACATGGCTCTCGTGCGTGAGGTACTCGCCCACGTTCATGGCCTGGGTGTCGAGGGTGTGGCGACCCCACTCCAGCGCCTTGCGCAGCAAGCCCGCGGCGCCATGGGCGGGAATGTCCCCGATGATGCGCGACAGTCCTTCCTCCAGGTCCGGTCGCAGCAGCAGCGCCAGTTCCTGGAAGCGCTGCCCGGTCTCGCCATCGCCGGCCAGCGAGACATCGCCGCGACGGATCACCTCGGCGGGATCCTCGGCGCGCTGCAGGGCCAGCAGCGCCAGCGGCGTGCCCGACAGCGTGACATCCGGCTCGGGCCAGGGCGCGCTGGCATCGGTGGCCGGCTCGCCCGGCAGGATGCACAAACGGCCGCCCTCGGCCATCAGCGTGATCTCCCAGGGCGTGAAGCGCGCGATGATGCGCATGCGCCGTCCGTCAAGCTGCGCGAGCAGTTCGCGCGCACGCGGGGAACCGGCCACCTTCTCGTCGATCAGGGCCTGCAGCCGTTCGGTGAGCATGGCCTTCAGTACACGTAGCCGCGGTGCACGGCGACGATGCCGCCGGAGAGGTTCTGGTAGCTGCAGTTCTCCAGTCCCGCCTCGCGCATCATCGACAGCAGCGTTTCCTGGTCGGGGTGCTTCCTGATCGACTCGGCGAGGTAGCGGTAGCTGGCCTCGTCATTGGCGACGATGCGGCCCATCAGCGGCAGCACCTTGAACGAGTAGGCGTCGTACAGCGGCTTCAATGCGGGCACGGCCACCTGCGAGAACTCCAGCACGATGAGCTGGCCACCGGGCCTGAGCATGCTCTTCATCGAGCGCAGCGCCGCCATCTTGTCGGTGACATTGCGCAGCCCGAAGCCGATGGTCACGCAGTCGAACTGCGCGGGCTTGAACGGCAGGCATTCGGCATTGGCCTGCACCACGCGCGAGTTGGCGGCGAAGCCCTCGTCGATCAGGCGGTCGCGTCCGCGGCGAAGCATCTCGGCATTGATGTCGGTGAGCACGACGAGGCCGGTGGGGCCGACCTGCTTCAACATGCCGATCGACAGGTCGCCGGTGCCGCCGGCCACATCCAGTGCGCGCTGCCCGGCCCGCAGGTTCGTGCACGACAGCGTGAAGCGCTTCCACAGGCGATGCGCGCCGGCGGACATCAGGTCGTTCATCAGGTCGTACTTCGAGGCGACCGAGTCGAACACGCCGCGCACGCGGCTGGCCTTCTCGGTCCATGCGACCCGCTCGAAGCCGAAATCGGTGGTGTCTGTCTGGTGTTGGGTCATCGGGGGTGGGTCGCTAAATGCTGCCGTGGCAATTGAAATCTAAACGATACGCGGCGTTTCGGCACGCGGGTTGCTTAACAACCAAATCTGTTGCCCAAAAGACTAGCTTTCTGGTGATAGCTGGAGCATCATGGCCGCCGGTCCGGAGCTTGGGGAAAGCCACGGACCAATTGGGGGTCTTGTCAAAGTTCGGCCGGACGTGATGTCCGGCCTTTCTTTTTTGCGGATCTGGTCGCATCGCGGGCATTGTGGACAGTCCGGGCCGTGTTTCCTAGACTGCGCGGCCTTCAAATCAGCCTGGGAGAAACACGTGGGAAAAGGTGATCGCAGGACCCGCCGCGGCAAGATCTACGCTGGCACTTTCGGCAAGTCGCGCCCGAAGGACCCGAAGCGCGCCAAGGCGACGGGCAGCAAGCCCGTGACCACCACCGCGCGTCCCGCCGCGAAGAAGGCCCCGGCGAAGAAGGCCAAGGCCTGATTTAGCTGCTTCGGCAGAAACAGACTCCAGCCGCTACAGGATGTAGCGGCTGAGATCCTCGTCCTTCGCCAGTTCGGTGAGGTGGCGGTCCACATAGGCCGCATCCACGGTCAGCGTCTCACCGGGCCTCTCCGACGCCTCGTACGAGGCATCATCCAGCAGCCTCTCCATCACCGTGTGCAGCCGGCGGGCGCCGATGTTCTCGGTGCGCTCGTTCACCTGCCAGGCCACCTCGGCGATGCGCCGCACTCCGTCCGGGGTGAACTCCAGGTTCAGGTTCTCCGTCCTCAGCAGCGCCTTGTACTGCGCCGTCAGCGAGGCATCCGGCTCGGTCAGGATGCGCACGAAGTCATCCGCCGTCAGTGCCTCCAGCTCCACCCGGATGGGCAGGCGGCCCTGCAGCTCCGGGATCAGGTCCGAGGGCTTGGACATGTGGAACGCGCCGGAGGCGATGAACAGGATGTGGTCGGTCTTGATCGACCCGTAGCGGGTCGACACCGTGCAGCCCTCCACCAGCGGCAGCAGGTCGCGCTGCACGCCCTCGCGTGACACGTCCGCGCCCACCGTGTCCTGGCGGCGCGCGATCTTGTCGATCTCGTCGATGAATACGATGCCGTTCTGCTCGGCATTGGCGAGCGCGCGGGCGCGGATCTCCTCCTCGTTGATCAGCTTGCTGGCTTCCTCGTCGATCAGCAGCTTCTTTGCCTCGCGCACCTTCAGGCGGCGCGTGCGGGTACGGCCGGAACCGAGGTTGCTGAACATCTGCTGCAGCTGCTGCTGCATCTCCTCCATGCCCGGCGGCGCCATGATCTCCACCGAGGCGGGCATCACCGACAGCTCGATCTCGATCTCGCGGTCATCCAGTGCGCCCTCGCGCAGCATCTTCCTGAAGCGCTGGCGCGTCTCGGCGCCCTGCGGCTGCGCGGGCTCGTCGGTGGAGAAGCCCAGTGCGCGCGGCCGCGGCAGCAGCGCGTCGAGGATGCGCTCCTCGGCGGCATCGGCGGCGCGCTCGCGCACGCGCGCCTTCTCCTCCTCGCGCGTCATCTTCACGGCCACGTCGGCCAGTTCCTTGATGATGGAATCGACCTCGCGGCCCACGTAGCCCACCTCGGTGAACTTGGTGGCCTCGACCTTCACGAACGGCGCATTGGCCAGCCTTGCCAGCCGGCGCGCGATCTCGGTCTTGCCGCAGCCGGTGGGGCCGATCATCAGGATGTTCTTGGGCGTGATCTCGTGGCGCAGCGGCTCGGGGATCTGCATGCGCCGCCAGCGGTTGCGCAGCGCGATGGCCACGGCACGCTTGGCGGCGTGCTGGCCGACGATGTGCTTGTCCAGCTCGGCCACGATCTGGCCCGGCGTGAGATAGGACGCCTGCGGCGCCGCAGGCTGATGGGCGACGGCAGGCTCGCTCATGACGGCAGCTCCTCGATCGTGAGATTGCGGTTGGTGTAGATGCAGATGTCGGCGGCGATGCCCAGGCCCTTCTCGACGATGTCGCGGGCCGGCAGGCTGGTGTGCTCGAACAGCGCCCGCGCCGCGGCCTGGGCGAAGGGCCCGCCCGAGCCGATGGCGGCCAGCGGCATGTCGGGCTCGATCACGTCGCCGTTGCCCGAGATCACGTACAGGTGGTCCGGGTCGCCCACCAGCAGCAGCGCCTCCAGGCGCCGCAGGTAGCGGTCCGAGCGCCAGTCCTTGGCCAGCTCGATGGCCGCGCGCGTGAGGTTGCCGAACTTGATCAGCTTGCCCTCGAAGCGCTCGAACAGCGTGAAGGCATCGGCCGTGCCGCCGGCGAAGCCCGCCAGCACCTTGCCGTC